>NZ_CP115768.1:946250-1261666 GCF_027912835.1 Paracoccus sediminicola | reverse complement strand
TGCCGGTTGGCCTCTCCATACGTAGTATGGGGGCTTCCCCACTCGCCTCATGTTTTGGGCGTAGCGCACTGTTTTCATTGCGCTTTTACGGGTCGAGCGATGAGAGGGGCCGATGAGGAAGACCTTTCTCATCTTCATGCCCAACCCATTGATTTCATTGAGCCATGAGGAAGGGGTGAGGATGAGGAAGGCCGCGCTCATGATGAGGAAGTCAGTCATGCGCCTCCTCCGGATAGACCCAGACGGAGGGGTTCTCGACCTCGCGCGCGCGGCCGGAATGGGGGCATTTGTAATGGGTCGGTAGGACCGCTACGCCCTCGTCGAGAACCTCGCCGGTCTCGGCGTCGATGACGGGATCGCGGCCGAAGCGCATGTCCCGGACGACGAGATACCCGAAATGCGATTGCGTACCGGGGAAGCCGTGCTCCGCGAAATTCCGGCGGAACTTGATCTGCCCCTTGGTGGCGAGGACCGCGAGCCGTTCGCGGATGCTGTAGCGCCCGCCCAGATCGTGCTGGTTCTCGAACGCCTCGGCGAACTGGGTGGCGGTGTAGAGCCGTCCCTCGGCCGCCTCGTCGAAGATCAGCCCGAGGACGACCAGGTTCTTGCGATCCCGCTCCGCGTCATGCCTGGCGCCCAGATCCTTGCGCACCAGCCGCTCGCTGCTCGGGGTGAGCTCGGTCCAGGTGCCATTCAGCTTGTCGACCACCTTGGCAGGCAGCGCGGGCCCGTTGCGCAGCTCGATCTCCAGCCGGCGCTCGCTGGCCTCTTCGTCGGGCCGGTACAGGATCAGACCTGTTGTGTAGAAGCTCCGGAGCGCGCTGGCGCCGGAGAGCGCCAGGAACGGGTCCTCCTTTACCTCGTGCTTCGACAGCTTCTTGGTGTGGTGGACGAGGATCACCCCGCAGTCGGGATTGACGTGGTCGCGCAGGACCTCGACCCGGTCCTTGAGGAAGAACATCATGGCGGCGTTGTCGTTCTCGCCGTCGCCGTCCGGGCCACCGTCGAAGAGGTTCCGGATCGGGTCGATGCACAGGATGTCGAGCGGATCGTCGGGGAACGCGGCCCTGATGGCCTCGGCCACGCGCGCACTGCCCTCGGCATCGAGCAGCATCCGCAGCTTCGGCGTAACGATCAGGTTGTCGCGCGCGGCCGCGATCAGCTCTGGCGGCAGGCCGATCTGCTGCATGCGCTCGCGCAGGTAGTGATACTGGATCTCGGCCTGCAGGTAGAAGATCCGCAGCGGCCGCGGCGGAGTGAAGCCGAGGAAGGGCGCGCCCGCCGCCATATGCACGAGCAATGCGATCAGCAGATCGCTCTTGCCCACCTTGGGCGCGCCGCCCAGCACCAGGAGCCCGCCCGGCGTCAGCACGCGGGGACCGATGATGTCGTCCGGCATCGGGCTCGCGTCGTCGAGGAGCGCGCCCAGCGTGAAGGTCGGCAGGTCCATCTGCGCAGGCGACGCGCTGTCGAGGCGGACCAGCGGCGGCCCGTGCCGCTTGATGTGCAGCTCCCAAAGGCGGTTCGTCTCGCGCTTAAGCCGGTCGAGCGGCCACGACGGGCGCAGCATCGCGGCGTTGTAGCCGCAGATCGCCGCCCAGCCCTCGTCCATCGATATCCGGCCCTCGTGGACCAGCCGCAGGAAATAGCCGATGGCGGCCGAGGCGCCCTCGAAACGCGACCAGTCGTCCGTGCCGCCCTCGTGCACCGGGGTTGCCAGCACGTCGTCGATCGCGGGTTTCTCGCGGGGCTCGGCCGTGGCCATGCCGACGCCGGGCATGGGCGGCATGTCGGAGATGCGCTCGGCCATTTCGGCGAGATCGACCTCGAGTTCGGTCGCCTCGCGGATCTGCACCAGCCGGGTGAGCCCGCCCTTGTGATAGACCGTGCCGGGCACACGGATCGGCTGGTGGGCCGAGCGGAAATGGGTATCGCCGCCGACCTTCAGCGCGATCTCGCCGCGCAGCTGGCAGAGCCGGTCGAGATCTAGGCCCTCAGCAGGTTCGGTCAGCTTCCACCAGACATGGAGCTTGGTCGCGCCCTCGGGCGAGCGCCCGCCGCTCTCGACGATCAGGGTCGGCCTGCCGAGATGGTGGAGGAGGTGATCGAGCTTGGCCGGGATGTCGCCCGAGTCGAGATCGACCACGAGGCTCTGCATCTGCAGGACATCCGCGGCGCGGGCCTGGCCCGTCTCCGCCACCGTGCCGGGAATGACGTAGACCGCCGCGCCCTCGCGCGCCGCCCAGCCGGCGAAGGTAGTGAGCTTCTCCGGCGCGGTGGCATCCGCGTCGATCCAGATGTTGTGCGGGCGGCCATCCTTGCCCTGACCCTTGTCCACGAAACCGCGGACCGGGATCAGGCCCTCGGAATAGCCGAAGACCACGTCGACGAAGCAGGCGATCTGGTCCGCGTACGGTTCGACCGCAAAGGGATCGTCCAAGGGCGCCGCATCGTTGAAATCGCGCCAGGGATTGAAGTGGATGATGTTGTCGTCGCTCATGCCGGCAGGCTCCAGCAGCGCTCGGCCCACGGGCAGAACCGGCACTCGAAGAAGTCGCGGTTCTGGGCCACGCGCGGCAGCAACTCTCCCGCGTCGGTGGCTCGCAGGATCCGCACGCCCCGGTCCGACATTCGCTGCGCAAGGTCGGCGTCGAAGGACACGAGCTCGTGGTGCAGCTCGGCAGTGTCCTTGTTGATCGCGGTGAAGAGCGCCGGGTTGGCCGAGATGCCCGGCACCGTCGCTTCCATGTAGGCTTGGTAGAGCGCGATCTGGGCGGCGTAGACCGGCTTCGCCACGGTCACGCCCTTGGCCACCGTCTCGTGCCAGTTCTTCGCGTTCATGGTCTTGCACTCCCAGAGCGCCGGGGTGCGCAGCCCCAACGCCGCTGGGGCCTCGACGACGATTCCGTCGACATGGCCACGGATGCGCCCGCCCGCGACGGAGAAGCCGAACTGGACGCCTTCCCGCTTCTGGGTGACCAGATCGAGCCCCGCCGCCCGAAGCCAGCGGATGGCGAGATCCTCGAGTTCATGCCCGATCGCGAAGATCCGGAGCGACCGCCCGGAAAAGTCCTGGCCCTCGTCCTTCGGCGCGCGCGCGAATTCGAACTGCAGCGCGCGCTCGCAGGCATGGCCCAGCCGGGACGCGCCGAGGTAATCGCGCGGTTGCGTCGCCGCGCGCTCGGCTTCGAGCGCGGCGTCCACGGCCGCATTGATGCGCTCGGCGATGCCGGGGCGATGATTGAAGTCCAGCATCAGAACGGGATCTCCGCCTCGGCGGCGATCTCCGCCATTTCGTCCCGGAAGGCCTCGATGGTCGTGACGATCAGCCGGTGCATGTCGTTCTGGGTCAGCTGGCCCAGTGGCCGGTCCCAGCCGATCCGCTCCATCTCGGGTGCGAGCGCGCGCATGACGGCGGGCAACGCCTGGGTTTCCTCTTCGGTGAAATCGACCATGCTCATTCCTCTCTTTGCTTTGCGGGTGAAGGCCGCCTGGCAGCCCATGGAGCAGAACCAGCGGCGGGTGCGGGTTGGGCGCGGCCGGTGGGGATCGAACCAGCCGAAGCCGCGGGTGCGCGCGGTGCAGACGGCGCAAAGCACCGGGCGCGGATGCCAGAGGCGATCAAAGCCCGGTCGATCCGGAGCCGCTGCGGGCGGGGATGGGACTTGCGCGACATGGTTCACGCCGCCCTCCGCTCGGGCGCGGCCGACATCACGAGACGCCGAATGTCGCGCCGGTTGAACTGGAAGGTGATCAGCGCCGAGGCGCGGTAGCGCGTGAGCCCGTAATCCTGCCGCTGCGCGGGCGAGAGGTATTGCAGCTGCTTCTCCGTCGGCGCCTGGCCCAGCCAGCGCTGGGACTTGAAGGCGCTCTCGTCGGTCTCGTGTTCGTTCAGCCAGTCGTCGGCCTGCGCCAGACAGACGGTGCGCTCGCCCACGCCGAGGAGGCGCGTCCGCTCATTCTTGCCACCGCCTACGGCGTGCCAGCGCCCCTCGAGGAAGAACACGCCGCCCCAGGCATTGAACCCGCTCGCCATGAGCGCGGACTCGTCATCGAACAGATCCTCCCAGGCGAAGCTGGAGCGCCTCAGGAGGTCGATCTCGGACATGACCACGCTTTCGAGCGGCGGCTCCCCGTCGCTCAGGAACTCGTATCCGCAGATCGGGCATTGGCGGGCTGCGAGCGGGACCGTCGCTTCGCATTCCGGGCAGGTCTTCGTCGGCGCGTCGCACGGTGTGGGATCGCGGCCGTCGAGATCGACGTCCTGCTCCAGCGTGCCGTGCGTCAGGCTCGAGATGCCGAAATCCAGCACGATGCAGTCGGTCTTAACGATGCCGGGGTGCTCGGCCGGGTCGACGGTGCGGAGGCCGCGCCCGACCATCTGGATCATGGTCGACTTGCAGGAGCTCGGCCGCAGCAGCACCACGCTGGGGGTGGGCGGGTGATCCCAGCCTTCGGTCAGCACCGCCACGTTGACGACGACCTGCGTTTCGCCAGAGGCGTAGGCTGCGAGGATCCGGCGGCGCGTCTCGGAGCCGAGGTCGCCGTGGATGACGCCGGCGGGGATCCCGTTGTCATTGAAGGCTTCGGCGACGTTTTCCGCGTGGGCGACGGTCGAGCAGAAGACCACGGTCTGGCGGTCGCCGGCCTTCTCGCGCCAGTGCCGGATGACCTCCTCCGTGATCGGTGCGCGGTTCATGATCTCCGCAACCGCGCCCATGTCGTAGTCGGACGCGGTCTTGCGCACGGCACGCAACTTCTCCTGCACGCCCACATCGATCACGAAGGTGCGCGGTGGGACGAGGTGACCAGACGCGATCAGTTCGGCCAGCGTGACCTGGTCGCCGACATTGTCGAAAACCTCGCGCAGCCCTTTCCGGTCGCCGCGGTTGGGCGTCGCCGTGACGCCGAAGATGCGGGCTTCGGGATTGGCGTCGCGAACGCGGTCGATGATCCGACGATAGCTGTCGGCCACCGCGTGATGCGCCTCGTCGATCACCAGCAGATCGAGCTTGGGCATCGCCTTCAGGCTCGGCGAACGAGACAGCGTCGGCGCCATGGCGAAGGTGACCTGGCCAGCCCACGACTTCGAGCCGGCATCCACCACGGAGGTGGTTACTTCCGGATTGACCCGGCCGAACTTCGCGCGGTTCTGGCCGGTCAGCTCGTCGCGATGGGCGAGAACGCAGGCCTTGGCCGCCGTCTTCTCCACCAGCTTGCCGGTGACCGCGGACAGCATGATGGTCTTGCCCGCGCCCGTGGGCGCGACGCCGAGCGTGTTGCCGTGCTTCGAGAGCGCAGCGAGGCTGCGCTCCACGAAGACTTTCTGGCGGGGACGCAGCCGCATCGGACGCCCCTCACTGCGCCCAGGCCGGGCGGCCGGGAGCCGCCGGAGCGGTCGGCTGCGGTGCCGCCGGCTGCGGCGCGGGCTGCGATGGCGGCTGATAGCCGTGGCCGGCCGTGCCCATGACCTGCGCATAGTCGCGATGGTCGGGCGTCACCGCGGCACGGATCTCGTTCTTGTCCTCGCCCATCGCATCGGAGCCAATGTCGATGCGCGCGACGAACTCCAGCCCGTCAAGGTCGGCGAAGCCGTTGATCAGACGTGCGGCCTGCGTCTCGGGCGAGGTGTCCTTGTCGGAAATCCCGCGCGCCGAGTTCAGCATGCCGCGGACGAGACTACGGCCCATATTGGCCCAGTCCGGACCCTTGGGGCTGTGCAACCCGATCAGCGTGAAGATCTTGCGCCGGGCATAGGGGCCCTCGGTCACCGTGAACTCGCCGTTGAGATACACCGCACCGGTGGAGCCGCGGGTGGCATAACCCCCGGTCCAGCCCTGCGAGGGATCGTCGAAGCCGCCGGGGCGGATGGTCAGGCGCACCTTGGCGAGCGTCCCCTTGGGGATCAGGTTCGTGTTGGACTGCGCGTCGTTGAAATCGTTCCAGAGACCGGTCATGGCGTGGGGTCCTTTCAGTTGGTGGGATCGGTTTGAGGGGTCGCGGCCGGCGCCGGCATGCGCGGCGCGTCCGTCACGAGCGGGCGTGCATCGATCGACAGCGGCTGGCGGATCTTCTCGATGAGCCGGCCGAGATGCGGCGGTTCCAGCAGGTCGAGCCGGCCGGAGCGGTCCTTTGCCGGGTAGCCCCAGCTGTTCTGCGTGTGGCAGACGAAGACCCGCTGCGGCACGCCGTTGTCGTCGGGCAGCGAGGTGAGCGTCAGCACCTCGTCGACGATGCCGGGCAGCTCGAGCCCGGTCTTCGATCCGTCGATCTGCGGAACGAAGACCTTGCGATTGAAGTCGTCGAATTTCTCGTCGAGGATCCCGACGAAGATCACGTTCTTCGCCCGCGTGTGCTGGAGGTGGGTGAGCCAGGCGATCATCTCGCGCCCGTGCAGACCGTAGGCCCCGCGGACGTCCGGCTTGCCGGTCTTGTCGGAATGCGCTTCCGGCTGACCCTTGCACCACTGGAAGCAGAGCCGTCCTGCCACGGTGATCGAGTCGATGAAGACCGTGTCGTACTTCTCCAGCACCTTCGGATCGCCGTACTTCTGGCAGATCGCCTGGTAATGGTCCTCGCTGTAGGGCTGGTCCGTGCGCAGCGCCGGGTTCGGGCCGCCGATGAACACCGCGAAGTCGCGGCATTCCCGCCAGGTGCGCGGGCGGATCGTGTCGATTGCCACCCCCTCGATGGCGAGATCGCCGGCCTCGAGGTCGAAAAACAGCGTGGTCGAGGCCCGGAGCGTGCGCAGAAGCGTGGTCTTGCCGACCCCGCTCGGGCCGAAGACGGCGGCCTTCACGCCGCGCACCTCGGCCAGCCGCTCGTCGGCGCTGATGATCGGGAGGCTCATGCATCGCCTCCCTGCGGCCGGATCTCGACCTTCAGCGCGCCGGTCTTCACTGTCCGCGCGGGCTCGAAACCCTGGCGGATCGCATCGGGCCAGGCCGCGTATTTGCGCTCGGGCACCTTGAAGGCGATGTCGAGATACTCGGCCGGGTCGTCCCCGGCCGCGCGGATCCGCTCGACCATGGCCGCGAGCTGGGACTGGTCCCACTCGACGCGCTTCGGCAGATCGGCGACCACGGTGAAATCGCCGTCGTCGAAGCGGACCGTGCCCGTGTCCTTGGCCTGCGCCTGCCGCTCCTCGGCGGCGCGGGTGGCGTAGCGGACGGTCAGCGCGGCATCGAGCCGGGTCTTCGCGGCCTTGTCGCGTTTCAGGCGCTCGTCGATCTCGCGCTGAAGGATGGCCAGCAGTTCGACGGGCAGCCCGGCGATCTCCTGCGGGCTGAGGCGCGGCAGGTCATCGGGCGTGGGTGTGTTCTCGGGAAAGGGCATTGGGGTCTCCGGAATGGGGAATGGGGTTCAGGCGGCCTCAAGCAGGCGCATCGAGAGCGCAGCTCCCGGTGGGCCTGGCTTCGGGCGGGCGACGGCGATGTAGGCAAAGGCGTCGGGGCCGAGCCGGGACTGCACGAGATGGACGAGGTTCTGCTCGGCCGCGCGGCGGGCCGCGGCCGCCACCAGTTGCAGCGTGCGTTGCCGGTCCGCCGGCAGCTTCGAGATGACCGACGTGGCGTCGACGGCGAGGAAGCCGCGGTGATAGACCAGCGCCTCGCCGGGTTCGGCCTGCGCGATCCAGGCGGCGAGCCCGACCTCTTCGAGCCCCGGCCCGTTCGCGCCGTGCAGCGGCACGAACTCGGCCTCGGTAATGGGCGACAGGCGTCCCATCAGGCCGCTCCCGCGCGCGGCTGGGTGTCCATCGTGTGCTGGAGCTGGTCGCGCTCGAAGGCGACGATGTCCTCGAGCCGGTAGACGACCCGGCCGCCGATCTTCATGTAGGCGGGGCCTTCACCCGCCCACCGCCAGCGCTCCAGCGTGCGATGCGAGATCGTCCAGCGTCGGGCGAGTTCCTTCTGGTTCAGGCAATGCTTCTGCTGCATCGGCTCTCTCCGTTTGCGTGTGCTTCGGAGAGAGATTGCGAAATCCCGCTATGGGATGTCGTCAGGATCGCAGGGGGATGCAGAGGGGGATGGATATGGCCTTGCAAGACAGGCTTGGACGGCTCGCTGTGGGATCGTCATCCCCCTCCATCGCCCAGCCGATCCCACACCGAGCGCAATCAGGGACTGCGCATAGGGGATGGCTGGCGAGTCAGTCGATGTTCAGACGGTAGCCGCCGCGGCGGTCGGAGCGGATCAGCTGCCGCCAGTCCTTCTGCGACTTGAAGACGTCGGCCATGCGCAAGCTCTTCGAGCCGGCCGAGGACAGGATGGCCTTGCCGCTCTGCCACGCCTCGCCCCGCTGCGCGGCCTCGTGCAGCGCGCGGACGACCTGCGCCTGGATCGGGCCGAGCCGGAAGCGGTAGCTGTTACAGCGCACCTCCTGGTAGTCGGCCGAAGCGATGAAGGTGCTCTCCTCGATCGCCGAGCCCCCGGAGGAAAACCCAGACTGCAGCTTGAAACGATCACGTTCCTCGCGCCTTAGCAGCAGATCGCCGATCATCACGAAGACCGGCTTGGCCTCGCCATAGAGCGACGCATAGTCCGCGCGCGGCGTGCGGAACTCGCTGACATAGAGCTCGCCGCAGCGGAACAGCTGGAAGACGTCGCAGGCGTGCAGGTCGAGCAGCCCGCTGAAGGGCTTCTGCTCCCACGGCGCGCGGAACCGCTCGCCGTCCTGGCCCTCCTCGTAGTCGCCGAACTCGACCGGCTCGCCGAAGACGCGCACCGACAGCCGGAGCTTGTCGTTCTCGGCCAGGTAGACGAGGTCCGTCTCGGAAATCCGCCAGCGCTCGAGCACCTCGGGGAGCGTGAAATACAGCTTGTCGGTGTGCACTCGCCCCTCCGATACCTCTGCCTGATGTTTACCTTCTGTTCTTATTCGCTTGACGGCCGTCGATCAATCCGATTTTATCCTATTTTATCCACAGATGGGTGGGGAAACATGAACGAGCATCACACGCTTGCCGACCGTCTCAGGGCCCGGGCCAACCAGCTCGGCCTCAGCCCCGCCCATGTCGCCGAGATGGCCGGCGTGAACCGCTCCTTCGTCTACGACATCCTGCGCGGACGATCATCCCGCCCCGGCATCGACCGGCTGGCCGAGGTCGCCCGTGTCCTCAAGGTCGACCGCGATTGGCTGATCCACGGGATGGGAGATGTCGAGGGCACGCCCCCCTTCATCGAGAACCCGGACGAGGCCTTCGTCTCGATCGCACATGCCAGCCCCCGCCCGTCCATGGGCGGCGGCGCCGTTGTCGAGGAGCATGAGGATCCCGCCGGCCGCGCCTACCACTTCCGCCGGTCCTGGATCCGGCACAGCCTGAAGGCCAGCCCCTCCCAGCTCCGGATCATGCATGTGGAAGGCGACAGCATGGCGCCCACGCTGCTCGACGGCGACACGGTGCTTGTCGACATGGCGCGCCGCGCGCCGAACCCGCCGGGGATCTTCGTGCTGGACGACGGCATGGGGCTGGTGGCCAAACGGCTCGAGCACATCCCGAACAGCGACCCTCCCGCCGTGCGCGTCATCTCGGACAACGGCTTCTACAGCCCCTACGAGCGAACGGCCGACGAGATCCACATCGTCGGCCGCATCCGTTGGTTCGCGCGGGAGATTTGACCGTCCACCGGCTTCCTCTGGCTAGCAGATCAGCTCGCAGGCCCATGCAAAGACGTGCCGATCGTCCTCCTTCAGGCGACAGCATACAGTAGAGTTTATCGTTGTTGAGCAACCGTGCGGGCGCTATGAGAGAATGATCGCGTACAAGCACATAGGAGTTGGCGAATATGATGAGCGAGGTGCAGCCAGGTCGCCACCCAAAGTTCGATATTACGATCTTTGATCCTCAGGAGCAGAGGGTCCTGCGCCGTATGGAGCAGATGTTTCATCTTACGCGATACGGCGAAATCACCATCGGCAACCAGAAAAGCCAGTACCGCTATGCACTTATCAAGCCCTGCGGGAAGATGCGTGGAATTCTTCACACTGATCGTGAAGTCTTGGTCGTATTCTCTTCCTACGTTGAGTTTCAACCGCGGTCGATAGATGCGTTCGACCATATCATCGAACAGAGCTCAGAAGACTTTCGAATTGAGAAGGTAGCGAGGATTCTCGTCAGCGGAGACGCAAATATCAGCAAGAAGCTCAAGGATTTATTTGAGAGCCGACCAGATGCGCCAGTAGTGATCCCTTATCACTTCAGCGAATTCTCCCTCGCCACTCAGGAGTCCGATATTATTGGAAGAGTACGAGAGTTCACCTTCTCGAGGGATCTCTTTTCAATGTCTTCGCCACTGCGTAGCGAGCTCTACTTCTATGGCCGTTCTGATATCATAAATGAAATCTCTGCAAAGCTAGCCTCGGGAGAGAATTTTGGCTTATTCGGACTGCGCAGAAGTGGAAAGACCTCACTTATATCCGGAGTAAGCCGAGCACTTGCCACTCGAAGTGGCACAAGTGTTTCGATTGATTGTCAGTCGCCGTCGGTTCACCAGCTACGCTGGAATGAGCTCTTGCGGCATATAGCTTCTGAGCTGAAGTCCACCCTCTCCGTTAAACACCGGATCGGAGATGACACAGCTTATAGCACAAAAGACGCGGCAACAACTTTTTCTGAGGACGTCCGAATTATATCGAAGCAAGCAAAGAAAGCGTTTGTTGCAATCCTTTTTGACGAAATTGAGCGGATTGCCCCGGGCACGGCATCATCAGAGCACTGGAACAAAGAGCGTGACTTCCTACTCTTCTGGCAGTCAATGCGAGCTGCATTCCAAAGCGCATCGTCACCTATCGTGTATCTGATCGTAGGGACCAATCCGCATTGCATTGAGGCAGTTAAGCTCTTCGAGAGTGACAACCCCCTTTACGGGAATGTGGAGAAGCGCTTTATCCCGATGTTTACGCCTGGGCAGGTTTCGGAGATGGTTGGAGACTTAGGTGCTATCATGGGTGTCGAGTTTGATGCAGAGACCCGGGTGAAGCTGTTTCAAGACTTCGGCGGACACCCGTTTCTGACCCGTTATGCGTGCAGCTTTATTGCCGACGCAGCACGTGAGAGGCCCATAGTGGTTGATCGCACGCTGTATGCTCTAGGCGTCAACGAATACACTAACGAGTCCGACAGCTACGTATCATCTGTTGTGGGGCTGCTTGAAGAGCAGTACCCCGACGAGCACTTGATGCTTGAGTATATCGGCCAAGGAGATGTGGATAGTTTCAACTCCTACGCGCACCATGACACAAGTCTGCTAGAGCACCTTTATGGCTACGGCGTTCTCAAGAGGGGTGTCGAGGGTAGCTTTTTCAATATCGGAATAGTCGAGAGGTACTTCTCAAAGAAGGCAAAGCCTACGAGACTTCTTGGCAATGAAGATCGCCTCGCTGAGATATCAAAAAGACGCAACGCACTTGAAAGAAGGGTCCGAACGCACATCAAGACTGTCTTTTCGATACAATTCTCGAAATCCAATCGTCTTGAGAGTCTCTTGTCGAAGTTTCCATCGAAAAGGCAAGGTGGTCTCTCTGGGATGGGCTTCGATGATCTTTTGGCGGAAGGCGCAAGCCCCTTATATTTTGATGAGCTCAAGTCTATAATCTTGGGGTTCTGGGAAAAGTTTGAGAACTCTCTTGAAATGAGCAAGACAGAGTTTGAGTATCATATGGACGTGGTTAACAGGTCACGCTACGACGCGCATTCAAAAGATGTTGACGATCACTATTTTGATAAAGTTCGTGTTTCACTTGGCGAGTTAGAGTCGATGTTCTGAGTTTTTTCTAGGTTCGAGTACCACTCTACACGCCGCATTACTCGCAACTGCGAAAGCAACCTGTTTTGACTTGAACTTCCACGCCGCACGCCGCCACGAAGGAGCAAACCGCCTCAGGAGGTTCGCTCCCCATGCCAGACGACATCACTTTCGCGCCGCCCGCCGACACGCTCACCACCGATGAGCGGCTGGCGGAACTGGCCGGCATCCTCGTCGGCGCCATCGCGCGCAGCAACCCGCCGAAAACGAACGAGAATTCTCCGTTCGACGGAGACAGTTCGCTGGACATTCTCGCCCTCAGACGCCGTCGTCGGAGAAAGGTTCGCAACCGAGTTGGAGACGACGCATGAGGAAAAGCACAAGGAAATCAGGCACGAAGGCTGCGCCCGCGCGCCAGGCGAAGATGATCGACGTCCTGGCCGAACTGTCGGCGCTTAAGGCGATGACGGTGCCTGAGTTGCAGGAGAAGTGGCAGGCCATCTTCGGGGAACGCGCGCCGAACGCCAGCCGCGGCCACCTCGAGCTTCGGCTTGGCTACCGCATCCAGGAACTGGCCCATGGCGGGCTGCGCCGGGAGACGCGCCGCACGCTCGATGCGCTGGCCGACGAGGTCATGAACGGCAAGCTGGGCGGCATGGTGGCGGATCCGCGCAAGCCAGCGCCCGGCACGAAGCTGGTCCGCGAGTGGGGTGGCAAGGAGCACATGGTCACCGTTCTGGCGGACGGCTTCGAATGGCAGGGCCGGCGCTTCAAGTCGCTCTCGGCCGCCGTGCGCGCGATCACCGGCGCACACTGGAATGGCTGGCGGTTCTTCGGGCTCGATCGGACCGGAGGCGCCCGATGACCAGAAAGTCCCAGACCGAACCGGCGCGCCGCCTGCGCTGCGCCATCTACACCCGCAAGTCGAGCGAGGAAGGGCTCGACATGGAGTTCAACAGCCTCGACGCGCAGCGCGAGGCCTGTGAGGCCTACATCGCCAGCCAGCGCGCCGAGGGCTGGGCGTGCCTGCGCGAGCGGTACGATGACGGCGGATTCTCCGGCGGCACGCTGGACCGCCCCGCGCTAAAGCAGCTGATCGCCGATGTCGAGGACGGGCTGATCGACGTGGTCGTGGTCTACAAGATCGACCGCCTCAGCCGGGCGCTGATGGATTTCTCCAAGCTGGTCGAGATCTTCGACCGCCACGGCGTCACCTTCGTGTCCGTCACTCAGTCCTTCAACACGACCACATCGAAGGGCCGGCTGACGCTGAACATCCTGCTCAGCTTCGCCCAGTTCGAGCGCGAGGTGATCGGCGAACGGATCCGCGACAAGGTCGCTGCCTCGAAGAAGAAGGGCATGTGGATGGGCGGCTACGTGCCGCTCGGCTACGACGTGGTCGACCGCAAGCTGATCGTGAACGAGGCCGAGGCGGCGCAGGTCCGGACCATGTTCGAGCTCTTCGCGCGCTCGGATTCCACCGCTGCCGTGATCCGGGAACTGAACGCCCGCGGCATCCGGTCCAAGCGCGGCCGGCCCATCGACCGCGGGGCGCTCTACAAGCTGCTGCACAACCGCATCTACCGCGGCGAGATCACCCACAAGGACGAGACCTATCCCGGCATGCACGAGCCCATCGTGGATGCAGCGTTGTGGGACGCGGCCCATGCCGTGCTGGCCGGCAACCGAAACCAGCGGGCCGGACGCACCCGGAGCACCGAACCGGCGCTGCTGCGCGGGCTGATCTTCACCGAGACTGGCGCCGCGATGACCCCGCACCACACGAAGAAGGGGAACAGGCGGTACTGCTACTACGTCTCGATGGACGTGATCCAGAAGCGCCCGACGGCCGAGCTGCGCGGGCCGCAGCGGCTGCCCGCCGCCATGGTCGAGGAAGCGGTTATCGGAGAAATCCGGCGGCTGCTGCGCACGCCGGAGATCATCGCGCGCACCGCGCGCGCCTTGAAGAAGGAGCGGCCCGACCTCGACGAGGGCACCGTGACCGCCGCACTGACGCAGTTCGACGGTCTCTGGAAGGCGCTGATCCCGGCCGAGCAAGCCCGCGTCGTCCAACTGCTCGTGGCGCGCGTGACGGTGGGCGAGGACGGGTTGGACATCGACCTGCGCCATGACGGGCACGGCGCGCTGGCGAGCCTGATGACGCCCGCGCAGGAGGACGCCGCCTGATGCCCGCGAACGAGACCATCCGCATCCACATCCCGCTCACGGTCCGCAAACGCGGCGGCCGGCCCCGTATCCTGCCGCCGAAGGACATCGAGGCGTCGGAGCCTCCGCCGGGACAGGATCCCTACGTGCTGCGCGCCATCGGCCGGGCATGGGCGTGGCGGAAGCGGATGGAGCGCGGCGAGGTCACCACCATCGCCGATCTCGCCGCCGAGGAGGGGCTGTCCGACCGCTATGTCAGCCGCCTCCTACGCCTCGCATGGCTGGCGCCGGACGTCCTCGAGCGGCTGGTCGTGCGCCGCGAGCCCAGCGCGATCAGCCTCTACGACCTGTGCTTCGTCGCATCCCTGCCGTGGGACGAGCAGCCGGCGCGAGTGTTCGGCTAAGCCTTGCTCTGCCTTGCATTTCAGAGACACGTCTCAAGTCCGAGTATCGACCCGACCGACGTGCCTCCTTACGCAGACTCTCGGTCGATTGCGTCGGCGATATTTCCCAAATGGAAAAGGATGGCGCGAAGGTTCTCGAGCATCGAGTCGATATCTGCCTGGTCATATTCCGTGCGAGTGCCCGATGTGTCCGCGTGCGCGGCGCGGTTTCGCATGCTTTGAACGTCGGCGATCAGGCTGCCTTTGGAAAGGACGTCGACCTCTTTTCTGACAGTCTCAATCCTCGCGAATCTCTTTCTGATATCCCTCAGAATCGACAGGATATTGATCGGGTAATCAGTATCGATTTTCTCATGATCCCTATGCAACAACATCGTAGACTCGGCCAAACTCGCGTTGAAGTTTGCAACCTCCTTTCGGAGGATTCCTTCGGCCTTTTCCTTTTCGGATGCACTTTCAGCATACGCATACTCAACGATCGATTTTGAGAGTGCGTTGAACTTGCCTTCGAGATCCTCGAGAAGCTTGATGGTTCGCTTGCTGATGGGAACATTCCAGGCCTTCGCCAGTGTGTATACTACAAATTCTAGCATGCGCCCAACGCAAAGAGCAGACGTAGTATAGTGTCCGCTGGCGTATTCCCTGAAGAAATTCTCGCCCTCTAGCCTCAACACTTGAAATGCTTCATCTGGAATCCGAGTTCGGAAATTCACCAAGACATCCGCAAGAGGCCCAGTCCCTGGAAGGGAGTCCGCCAGTTGCTCACTGCTCAGCATAGCGAGGCGATCCGCCGGAATCGGCGCGAACAGGCGCTCTCTGATAGTGCGTGCAGCAACTAATGCGCCATCCTCGCCAGGTGCAGCCACGATTTCAAGCCAGTCCGCTTCTTCAGCCGTGATACCCTTGGGCTGCTCGGAGCCAAAGAGCACTACAATGCAAATTACTTGATCTTCGAATGCCTCGCGAACAGCCTCCATCTGGCTTCGCGCTTGGGAAAGAACCATACGCGCCGATCGCAAGCCCAAAGACTTGATCTCAACGACCGCTCTTTGGGGTGAGGAAATATAGATATCTGTCTGAAACCAACGATTATCGCCGGTTTTTACTCGAAAGCCTGGAACTACCTGAATGCCAACCTCACTCAGTGCGTCAACCAGTTGCCGCTCGAATTCTGATTCTGGCTGAAACGCTCTAGAAGCCACTATTACTTCCCTTTCGTTACTCTCGCTCGAGACCTATAGGTTTCGTTGAGACATGCGCAACGGTTCGGCTTTCGTCGGCTTCACGACTAACAGCCCAGAGGCTCCCCGTCAGCCAGCAAATCATGCCTTCGCGCATGAAGCCATTTGGCTCATGGAAAGCGCTTTCGACCCGTGTCATGCGTTGCGCAGGCAAGCGTTCACCGGGCGACCGTAAGACTGGCGTTCCGCGTTCACGCTGCGGATGTTGCTCTCGTATCAGACCAACTTCCACGGTGTTGAGTTCACCGCCATAACTACGCGCCAGTCGGCCAGCGTACCTCGCGGCTACGCCTCCTGCATGTTCGGTCTCTGTTTCGGTCGATAGCATTGGAAACATGGCGTGCAGTTTTGGCGGGGTTGCGAGGCAGACCATTGGAAAGGCGCAGAAATTTTCAACCGAACCGGAATCGACGCGGTTCGCCCGACCAGAGACTGCCGGCCATACAGAGACGGAAATCGCTGCGGCCCCGCGTCTCAGCAGTTCGCACCCATCCGGCAAACCCCTTTGAAAACAGTGGAAATTCTGCCTCGGACGCGCGGCATGAACGGGTTCGAAATGGTGATAGTGGCGGAGGAGGTGGGATTCGAACCCACGGTGGAGTCTCCCCCACGTCGGTTTTCAAGACCGGTGCATTAAACCACTCTGCCACTCCTCCGACCGCGACGTGCTAGCCTGCGACGGAATGTTGCGCAAGCCCGGCTTGCCCGCGCAGCGGCGTTTCGATACCACCGGCGCAACGCATAGGAGGCGCATGATGGAGCGGATCAATTCTCTTAGCCAGGGCCCGGACGAGCAGGGGCGCTTCGGGATTTTCGGCGGGCGCTTCGTATCCGAGACGCTGATGCCACTGATCCTCGATCTCGAGGCGGAATATGACCGGGCGCGCAACGATCCCGACTTTGCGGCCGAGATGTCGGATCTCTGGGAACATTACGTGGGCCGGCCCAGCCCGCTTTATTTCGCGCCGCGCCTGACCGAAGAACTCGGCGGGGCGAAGATCTATCTCAAGCGCGAAGAGCTGAACCACACCGGCAGCCACAAGATCAACAACGTGCTGGGCCAGATCCTGCTGGCGCGGCGCATGGGCAAGACCCGGATCATCGCCGAGACCGGGGCCGGGCAGCACGGCGTCGCCACCGCAACGGTCTGCGCGCGCTTCGGGTTGAAATGCGTGGTCTATATGGGGGCGAAGGATGTCGAGCGTCAGGCGCCGAATGTGTTCCGGATGCGTCTTCTGGGGGCCGAGGTGGTCTCGGTCAGTTCGGGCAAGGGGACGCTGAAGGATGCGATGAACGATGCGCTGCGCGATTGGGTGACCAATGTGCGCGACACCTTCTATTGCATCGGCACGGTGGCCGGGCCGCATCCCTATCCGCGCATGGTGCGCGATTTCCAGGCGGTGATCGGGCGCGAGACGCGGGACCAGATCATGCGCGCCGAAGGTCGGCTGCCCGATACGGTCATCGCCTGCATCGGCGGGGGATCGAACGCGATGGGGCTGTTCCACCCGTTTCTCGACGATCCCGAGGTGCGGATCATCGGGGTCGAGGCAGGCGGCCACGGCGTCGATGAGCGAATGGAACATTGCGCCTCGCTGACCGGCGGGCGGGCAGGGGTTCTGCATGGCAACCGCACCTATCTGTTGCAGGACGAGGCCGGGCAGATCCTTGACGGGCATTCGATCAGCGCCGGGCTGGACTATCCCGGCATCGGGCCGGAACATGCCTGGCTGCACGAACAGGGACGTGCGGAATATGTCTATGTCACGGATGATGAGGCGCTGGAGGCGTTCCAGCTTTTATGCTGGACCGAAGGCATCATCCCGGCCCTCGAACCGAGTCACGCGCTTGCCCACATCACCAAGATCGCCCCGGATCTTCCGAAGGATCACCTCATCGTGCTGAACCTGTCGGGGCGTGGCGACAAGGATATCTTCACCGTCGCGAAGAATCTCGGGGTGGAGATCGACGCGGGCGGTTAACGGGTCAGAAAGAGCAGGTTCATCCGCGATTCGAGATCCGGGTCCGGAAAGATGATCCGCGCTTTTCGGTCCGAGACCGCCTCGACGATGCCGATATCGGCCCAGATCTGCCCGGACGCGGCGCTGCCCAGCGGAGCTGCGGGCAGATCGGGATAGGCGGGGACGTCGATTCCCGCCACGAAGCCCGTGCCCAGATAGACCACCCGGCCGTCATCTTCGTGAAGCGTGCCGCGCGTGCGCTGAGAGCCGCTGAGCTTCTCGAAGCTGTTGCCCCGGATGCGGCAATCAAAATCGTCATAGACCACCAGCGGTGACAGATCGCCTGCCTTCATCATCCGGCATTTCCAATCGCCCTCTAGCGCCGCCCGCGCCTCGCTCATCGGCAAGGGGCGGCCGCCAAGCGCCTCGACAAGCTGCGCCACATCGCCGTTCTCGCCGCCGCTCAGAGCCTCGCGCAGCGCAGCGCCGACATGCAGATCGAGCAGCGAAAGCTTGTCGGCATCTGCAGCATGAAGGGCAGCGCCGTCGTCGAGTGTGAAATCCCCGTTGCCCGCCTGATCGAGAGCCAGGGCGGGAAGGGCTGCAAAGGCGGCCAGCAATATCGTGGCCATATGTCGGCGAAGGGCAGGGCGGAGCATTCGGGTCTCGTGATGTGTCCGGTTACCGGTTCTCGACGGCGTGGGCGTGCAAAAGTTCCAGCGGGACGACTTCAATTGCCCGTGCATGGGTGGCCTCGAGCACCACTTTCGGCGCCGCATATTCCTGTGCTGCCTGAAGAAACCGTGCCGCGCAGAGGCACCAGCGATCGCCGGGTGTCAGGCCGGAAAAACGGAATTCCGGGCGCGGTGTCGACAGGTCATTGCCCAGATATTTCGACAGGGCCAGGAACTCTGCCGTGACGATGACGCAGACCGTGTGGCTGCCCCGATCCTCGGGGCCGGTGTTGCAGCAGCCGTCGCGATAGAACCCGGTCAGCGGGTCCATCGAGCAGGCCTCGAGCGGGCCGCCCAGAACGTTCAGCGATGGTTCCATGAGCGGGCCTCTCACGCTGGGTGCGGTTGACCTTCAGCCTCACGCTTTCGCGCGGTGGTGTAAAGGGTGCGAACACCGGGCGCAGGGCCGGATGACGCGACGCGCCGGACGAATGTATGGTCTCAGCGAAACCGGCTGGCGAGGGATTGCAGCTTGTCGGCGAAGCTTTGTGGCTGGTCCGGTTCGGCCGCGCGATCCGCCGGGGCCGCAGACGCTTTCTCTGACGGTGTCGCGGGCGATCCGGTTGCGCGGTGTGAGGGTTCAGCGCGCCCCGGGTTGACCCGCAACGCCACCTTGTTCTGAAACCCCGGCGCATCGTCCGCTGCCAGAGCCTCCGCCCCGTCCGAGATGCCGCGCAGAAGATCGTCCAGCCAGGCCGCATCTGCCTTGGCGAAATCCGAGAGCACATAGGGCGCGACCCTGTCCTTGTGGCCCGGATGTCCGATCCCCAGCCGAACCCGCTGATACGCCTCGCCGATATGCTGATGAATCGAGCGCAGCCCGTTATGCCCGGCATGCCCGCCGCCGGTTTTCACGCGGCACTTGCCGGGCGCAAGGTCCAGCTCGTCATGAAAGACGATGACGTCACCCGGGCCGAGCTTGAGATAGCGCATCGCCTCGCCCACCGACTGACCGGAGAGATTCATGAAGGTGCCGGGTTTCAGCAGCGCCACCCGCTCATCGCCAAGCCGGCCTTCGGTCATCTGCCCCTGCAACCGCGCGCGCCACGTTCCGAAACCGTGATCCTCCGCGATGCGGTCCACGGCCATGAAGCCGATATTATGGCGATTTCCGGCGTATTTCGGTCCCGGATTGCCAAGCCCCACGATCAGTTTCATTTCGGCTCCTTCAGGCGATCTCTTTCAAATGCTTCGCATCCCTTGCGGATGAGATCGGGCGTTACTAAGACTCTGTCAACCTTTGGTAGGTAGAAGACCGCTCTGACACGAGGTCCCTTGCGTCCTCGACTCGACAGGGCAGAGGCAATCGGGCAAGGAAGATTGATGAGCGATCCGGCAGAACACTACATGAATACGCTCGTCCCCATGGTGGTCGAACAGACCTCGCGCGGGGAACGGGCCTACGATATTTTCTCGCGGCTGCTGAAGGAGCGGATCATCTTCGTTTCGGGGCCGGTGCATGACGGCATGTCGACGCTGATCTGCGCGCAGCTTCTGTTCCTTGAGGCGGAAAACCCGTCCAAGGAAATCTCGATGTATATCAACAGCCCCGGCGGCGTGGTAACCTCGGGGCTGTCGATCTATGACACGATGCAGTATATCCGCCCGCGCGTCTCGACGCTGGTGATCGGGCAGGCGTCTTCGATGGGATCGCTGCTGCTCTGCGCGGGCGAAAAGGGCCAGCGTTACGCGCTGCCCAACAGTCGCATCATGGTTCACCAGCCCTCGGGTGGGTTCCAGGGCCAGGCGACCGACATCCTGATCCATGCGCGCGAGACCGAAAAGCTCAAGCAGCGCCTGAACGAAATCTATGTGCACCATACCGGACAGACGCTGAAAGCCGTCGAGGAGGCGCTCGAGCGTGATCGCTTCATGTCGCCCGAAGAGGCGAAGGAATGGGGGCTCATCGACGAAGTGCTGAGCCCGCGCGGCAAGGCCGATCCCGAATCGAAGTGATCCGGCGCCGGGCCAAGTGCCCGGCGATGCGGTTTGGGGATTGAGACATGGGGGCAGCACCCCTAACATGGGCCGACCAAATCTGGGGGTGCCCGCAGGGCTCGCCCGCCCAGGACTAAGGACGAAGCATGGCGACTGAGACCGACAGCAAGAACACGCTCTATTGCAGCTTTTGCGGCAAGAGCCAGCACGAGGTCCGCAAGCTGATCGCGGGGCCGACCGTGTTCATCTGCGACGAATGCGTCGAGCTGTGCATGGACATCATCCGGGAGGAGACGAAATCCTCCGGGCTGAAATCCGGTGAAGGCGTGCCCAGCCCGCAGGAAATCTGTCAGGTGCTGGACGATTACGTGATCGGACAGGAACGCGCCAAGCGGGTGCTCTCGGTCGCTGTGCATAACCACTACAAGCGGCTGAACCACGGCGCAAAGTCGGATATCGAGCTTGCGAAATCCAACATCCTGCTGATCGGCCCGACGGGTTGCGGCAAGACGCTTTTGGCCCAGACGCTGGCGCGGATTCTCGATGTGCCCTTTACCATGGCCGATGCCACCACGCTGACCGAGGCCGGCTATGTCGGCGAGGATGTGGAAAACATCATCCTGAAGCTGCTTCAGGCGTCGGAATATAACGTCGAACGCGCGCAGCGCGGCATCGTTTATATCGACGAAGTCGACAAGATCACCCGCAAATCCGACAACCCCTCGATCACCCGCGATGTGTCGGGCGAGGGTGTGCAGCAGGCGCTGCTGAAAATCATGGAGGGCACGGTTGCCAGCGTGCCGCCGCAGGGCGGTCGCAAGCATCCGCAGCAGGAATTCCTGCAGGTCGACACGACCAATATCCTGTTTGTCTGCGGCGGTGCCTTCGCCGGGCTGGACCGGATCATCGCGCAGCGCAACAAGGGCACTGCGATGGGCTTTGGTGCCGAGGTCAAGGAGAACGACGACCGCGGCGTCGGCGACATGTTCAAGGAACTCGAACCCGAGGATCTGCTGAAATTCGGTCTGATCCCGGAATTCGTCGGCCGCCTGCCGGTGATCGCGACGCTGACCGATCTGGACGAGGATGCGCTGATCACCATCCTGACCAAGCCGAAAAATGCGCTGGTGAAACAATATCAGCGGCTCTTCGATCTCGAGGATGTGTCGCTGACCTTCACCGATGACGCGCTCACGGCCATTGCGCGCCGTGCCATCAAGCGCAAGACCGGCGCGCGCGGGCTGCGCTCGATCATGGAAGACATCCTTCTCGACACGATGTTCGACCTGCCGGGTCTGCAAAGCGTCGAAGAGGTCGTGGTCAATGAAGAGGCGGTCGATAATGCCTCTGCCAAACCGCTGATCATCCATGCCGATCAGAAAAAGGAAACGGCGAAGACAGCGGGCTGACGCGCCGATGCGGCTTGCCTCGCTCAGCGCCATTGCCGGGATCGCCGCGCTCGGCGCTGCCCCGCTGCCCGCCAATGCCGATCCTTTCGAGCAATTCGGAACGGGTATGAAATATGCCCTTCCGCTGGCCGCGGCGGTCTGCGCCGAGCGTGAGGACCGGCTCGAGGATTTCGCCGTTCGCGGCCTTTCCCATGTCGCGGTGACCTATGTGATGAAGCGCGCGCTAGACGGCAGGCCGATCTCGCTGCGCCCGAATGGCGAGGGGCTCGGCTTCCCCTCGGGCCACAGCGCAGCGGCGTTTTTCGGCGCCGCGGATCTCGCCGGAAAATGCTTCGAAGACAATACCGCTGCGGGCGCCGCCGCCTATGGCACCGCCGGACTCGCGGCATGGAGCAGGGTGCAGGCCCGCGCCCATAATCCGCACCAGGTCATGGCCGGTGCATTGATCGGGTTCAGCTTCGGCGCGGCGGATTTCGGCATCGGAACAGACGGCGCCAGTTTTTCCATCGGGCTCGGTTTCTGATCTTACTCCGGCTGGCCGGTCCAGCTGTCGATTTCCGCGGCGACCCGCGCCTGAAGCTCCCAGATATAGGGATCGACGATCCCCGCCTCGCGCAGCCCGCGCGCGGTGCGCAGCAGATACTCCGCGCCCGAACCCGCCGGGCCGCAGGCCCGCGCCAGCCGCATCGCCTGTTCCGCGATCGTCAGATCGGCCAGATCCGTATCGACGGGCCCGGCATAGAAGGTCAGCGCTTCGCTGCGCCCCTGAGCCGTCTCGACCTCGATCCAAGAGGCGTTGCGCGACAATTCATGGGCCACAAGCTCGCGCCGTAGGATCGAACGCAGCGACTCGCGTTCCGTCCCCGGAGCGATTTCCAGCACCAGCCCCTCGCAGCGGCCGCCCCGGGCCAGGGCCAGCATCAGGCCAAGCTGCGCGGGCGAGCCGCGGAAATGGTCCAGAGAGATATTGAACTGCCGGTGCCAGCCAAGCGCCGTGGCGCGGGTCCGGCGGTGCACGGCGAAATCCGGGTTCCAGATCAGCGATCCATAGGCGAAGATCGGGATGGGCCGCTGCCTTCCCCTGGTCAGCCGCGCCGCGATGGCGTCGAGGTCACGGTCCTCCAGCAAATGCCATTCCAGCCTGTGCCGCGCGCCCACGATCTGACGCGTGGCGCGGCGGACATGGTCATCGGTCAGCGAAAGCGGCGGGGCGGTCGTCACGATCAGGATACTCGGCAAGGCAGATTGAGTTGGCAAAGGCAGGTGGCGATCATTACGCGCATCGCGGACCGGGCTGGCGATACATTGCCCGGCGCTCACCCATCGCGGCGGCGATCAGACATCCAGCCCGTCATCCTCGACGAAGCGGGCGTTTTCCTGGATATACTGAAAGCGCAGCTCGGGCTTCTTGCCCATCAGCCGCTCGACCAGATCGCCGGTTTCGCCAGCGGCGTCATCATCGATGCTCACCCGGATCAGCTTGCGCGTCCTGGGGTTCATCGTGGTTTCTTTCAGATCCTTCGCATCCATCTCGCCCAGACCCTTGAAGCGCTGCACGTCGATCTTGCCGCGCCCGCCAAGTCCCTTGGCCATCATCGCCTCTTTTTCGGCCTCATCGGCGACATAGACCCGCTCCGAGCCCTGGGTCAGCCGGTAGAGCGGCGGGCAGGCGAGATAGAGATGCCCCTTGTCGATCAGCGGCCGCATCTGGGTGAAGAAGAACGTCATCAGCAGCGAGGCGATATGCGCGCCATCCACATCGGCATCGGTCATGATGATGATCTTGTCATAGCGCAGATCATCCACGTTGAACTTCGTGCCCATCCCGACGCCGAGCGCCTGACAGAGATCGTTGATCTCCTGGTTCGAACCCAGCTTGCCCGAGGCCGCGCCCAGCACGTTCAGGATCTTGCCCTTCAGCGGCAGGAGCGCCTGCGTATTGCGGTCGCGTGCCTGCTTGGCCGAGCCGCCGGCCGAGTCCCCTTCGACGATGAAGATCTCGGTCCCGGCGCGGTTCTTGGCACTGCAATCGACCAGCTTGCCGGGCAGGCGCAGCTTTTGCGTCGCGGTCTTGCGCTGCGTTTCCTTTTCCTGACGGCGGCGCAGCCGTTCCTCGGCGCGCAGGATCAGGAAGTCGAGGATCGCGCCCGCCGATTTCGGATCGCTGGCCAGCCAGTTGTCGAAATGGTCGCGCACCGCGCCTTCGACCAGCCTCTGCGCCTCGGTCGTGGCCAGCCGGTCCTTAGTCTGGCCGACGAATTCCGGTTCGCGGATGAAGCAGGACACAAGCGCGCAGCCGCCGGTGATCAGATCTTCGCGGGTGATCTGGGCGGCCTTCTTGTTGTTGGCGAGTTCGCCGTAAGCGCGGACCCCTTTCAGGATCGCGGCCCAGAACCCGGCCTCATGCGTGCCGCCCTCGGGCGTGGGGACGGTGTTGCAATAGGACTGGATGAAGCCGTCACGCGACGGCGTCCAGTTGATCGCCCAATCGACCTTGCCGGGAACGCCGAAACGTTCCTTGAAATCGACATTGCCCGAGAACGGACGGTCGGCATAGGTGGTCACACCATCCAGCGTCTCGGTCAGATAATCGGCGAGGCCGCCGGGAAAGTGGAACGTGGCCTCGAGCGGGGTTTCGCCATCGTCGATCTCGGATTTCCAGCGGATTTCGACGCCGGAGAACAGATAGGCCTTGGATTTCACCATCTTCAGCAGCCGCGCGGGCTTGAAACGGTGATGGCCGAAGATTTCCTCATCGGCATGGAAGGTGACGGTGGTGCCGCGCCGGTTCGGGGCCGCGCCGATCTTTTCCGCCGGGCCCTGCGGGATCCCGCGCGAAAAGCTCTGCTCGAACAGCTCCTTATTGCGCGCCACCTGCACCACGAGCCGGTCCGACAGCGCGTTGACCACCGAGGCCCCGACGCCGTGCAACCCGCCCGAAGTCTGATAGGCATCGCCCGAGAATTTCCCGCCCGCATGGAGCGTGCAGAGGATCACCTCAAGCGCGGATTTGCCGGGGAATTTCGGATGCGGATCGATCGGGATGCCGCGCCCGTTATCGCGAATAGTGACGCTGTAATCTGCGTGCAGTTCGACCTCGATACGGGTGGCATGGCCCGCGACGGCTTCGTCCATCGAGTTGTCGAGGATCTCTGCGACCAGATGGTGCAGCGCGCGTTCATCGGTGCCGCCGATATACATGCCGGGACGTTTGCGCACCGGCTCCAGCCCCTCCAGCACCTCGATCGAGGCGGCGGAATAGCTGGTGTCCTCCGTCGTGGTGGGGAATAGGTCGTCGGCCATGCTCTGCTCGCTTTTGGTTTCCGCGCTTATCTCATGAAGCGGGCTGTCTCGGCAAGGCTTTGTGGCGCCGAGACGGCCCGCCGCAAGGGGTAGCGGTCAGCGATGGGCGCGCAGCCATTCCGCCAGATCGCCATCGTCGATCCGGCCCTGAGCGAGGGCGATGATCTTGTCGCCGATCACCTCCGGCGCGACATCCGGTTCCCGCGCGCCATTCATGTCCAGAACGATCTGCATCACGCGATAGGCGGTCCGCTTGTTCGCGTCGTTGAAGCAATGCCCTTGCGAGATCGCCTTGGCATAGACCGCGACGAGCCCGAAAACATCCTCGACCATGCCATAGGCGAGACGGTTCTCGACTCGGGCAAGCATGCCTTCCAGCGACTTGTCGCGCGCCATGCCGGCAAGCTCGCCAGGGTTCAGCACGGCATCGTGGATCATCTCGACCATATCGGGCGAGGGCAGCAGCCATTCGCGCATCCGGTCGCTCACTTGTCGCGCAGGTAATCCAGCACCGGCTGCGCTTGCGCCTCGGTGCGCTGCAGCGCCTCCATCACCTCTTCGCGCGTGGCATATCGGTGCGGCGCCGTCTCGGTCGCCTCTTCCGGCACCAGATAGCCCACCAACTGCGAGTTCTTCAGGATCGCCACCGGCTTGCCGCCCGAGCGTTCGAGCACCTTATGCGGCTCGCGCAGCTCGGTCATGGTGCAGATATGGTTGGTCAGCAGACGGGTCATGCGGTGTCCTTTCCATCGGACGATACATTGCATGATGAAATGTGTATTTCAATGTCTATTCCGGCTCGGACAGCCGCGCCTCCCACATCTTCTGAAATGCCGGGCGGGCCTGCGCATCGGCCAGCCATTGCGCGATGCCGGGGAACTGGTCCATCAGCGGCGCATAGCCCTGCGCATATCGGATCGTTTCGGCCATGTTGATATCGGCGACGGTAAAACGTCCCGCAACAAGCTGGCCCTGACTGGCGACGCGATCCTCGATCACACGGAACGGTCGGATCAGCCGCTCGGCGGCATTGGCGATGAGGGCCTGATCGTCGCCGCTCTGCGCCGATCCGCGCCCGTGCAGGAACAGCAGGGTCAGCGCATCCGGCTCGACCGCGGTTGCGGCGTAGAAGCTCCACTGCATCATCAGCGCGTCCTCGGCGGCGTCGGAGGGGCCGAGCGGGGCGCTGTGTTTGCGGGCGAGATAAAGCGTGATCGCATAGGATTCCGACAGAACCAGCCCGTCATCCTCGATCACCGGGATCGCCCCGGCCGGGGCGATGCGGCGAAAGGCAGGGCTGTCGGTGTTCAGCGGCGCCTCAGCCGCTTCGGGGTCGGCCACGCGATAGGCCTGGATGACGGGCTCTTGCCGGAAGGGCAGGCCGATCTCATGGCAGAGCCAGATGATGCGCGACGCGCGGGACCGGGTGACACCGTGAATGGTCAGCATGAAGAACTCCGCCAGAATATCGCGGATCAGGTTAGGCGGAAACGAGGCAGGGGGGAATTGCGAAATGCGCCGAAAGCCTCGGCCGATCCACCGGCCGGTCAGGCGCGCTGCCTCAGCGGGCGCGCGCCCATTCCTCTGCGCCGGTGCCGGTGAGTTCCGACAGGCTCGCCAGACCCTCGCGCTCGGCCCGCTGATCGAGCCCGCGGGCAATCTCGGCGGCGCGCGAAAACCCATGATAGATCAACGCTGTATAAAGCTGCACCGCGCTCGCCCCGGCGCGGATCTTCTGCCAGGCATCCTCGACGCTGTTGATGCCGCCAACGCCGATCAGCGGCACATGCCCGCCGGTCATCCGGTAAATCTGCGCCAGAACCCGCGTCGAGCGTGCGAAAAGCGGCCGCCCGGACATCCCGCCCGGCTGGGCCGATTGCGGGTCGGTCACGCCATCGCGTGACAGCGTGGTATTGGTCGCGATGATCGCGTCCACCCCGACCGATTTCGCCACATTGGCCAGATCGGCGAGCGCGTTCTCATCGAGATCGGGCGCGATCTTGAGAAACACGGGCCGCCGCACCGGCAGCGAATCGCGCGCCGCCATCACGCCTTTCAACAGCGCGGCAAGCGCCTCGGCGCCCTGAAGCTCGCGCAGGCGTTCGGTATTGGGCGAAGAGACATTCACGGTCAGGAAATCTGCGGTCTCGCCGGCCACTCGGACCACCTCGGCGAAATCGGCCGCGCGGTCCTCGCTGTCGCGATTGGCGCCGATATTCAGCCCGACCGGGACGCCCGCCGGACGCGCCGCGAGACGTTGTGCAATCACCGCGGCACCTTCGTTGTTGAAGCCGAAACGGTTGATGATCGCCTCGCTGCCGCTCAGCCGGAAGAGGCGGGGCTTGTCATTTCCGGTCTGCGGACGCGGTGTCGCCGCGCCGCATTCGATAAAGCCGAAACCCGCCCGCATCAGCGCCGCGCAGGCGCGGCCGTTCTTGTCATAACCCGCTGCCAGCCCGACCGGGTTGGGAAGATCCATCCCCGCCAGCCGCGTCCGCAGGCGCGGCGAGCTGACCGGCGCGCCCGGCATCGGCACCAGCCCGCGCGACAGCGCCGCGATGGACAGATCATGCGCCCGCTCGGGCTCCATCCGGTGCAGCGCCTCCACGCCGATCCGCTCGATGATCCTCATGGCGCGACCCCCGTCTCGTGGCCATCCGGGCCGAGCGGCAAAGCCCGCCACCAGGCGACATCCGCCAGAGAAAGCGCCCGATAGAGATGCGGGAACAGAAGCCCGCCGCGCGATTCTTCCCATGTCAGCTTGGCGCCCAGCGCGTCGGCCTCGCAGGCGATCAGCCACAGACCGTCCTCGCCGGCAAAATGCTTGTCGAGCGTCTCCTGAAGGGTCTCGGCGGTGGAGAAATGGATGTAACCGTCAGCCAGATCCACCGGCGCGCCTTCGGTGGCGCCGTCACGCTGGAAATCACGCCATTCGGCGTCTCGGAGGACCTTGTAGACAAGCATGGCGCGTATCTGTGCCGATGCGCCGGCGGGGTCAAGCCCCGGATTGACCCGACGCCAACCGGACCACCGTCACAACGCCGTCGTGTTGACCGGCTATGCGATGAACGTTTGACGCATCCCGGAGCACGCGCCAATGTGTCGAGATTGTGACGTTTGCATGACGTCCCTGCCAAGGAGAGTTCCATGACCAAGTCCCGCCTGATGGCCACTGCTGCCACGCTCGCCCTGACCGCGGGTGCGGCGCAGGCCGAAACCAAGCTGCATATCCTGCACACCAACGATTTTCACAGCCGCATCGAGGCGATCAACAAATATGATTCGACCTGCGATGACGAAACCGAGGCGGCGGGCGAATGCTTTGGCGGCACCGCGCGGCTGGCCACCAAGATCGCCGAGCTGCGCGCTCAGTATGAAGAGGCCGGCGAACCGGTTCTGCTGCTCGATGGCGGCGACCAGTTCCAGGGCAGCCTGTTCTACACCACTTATAAGGGCGAGGCCGCGGCCGAGTTCATGAACCGGCTCGGCTATGACGCGATGGCGGTCGGCAACCATGAATTCGACGATGGCCCCGAGGCGGTCTCGGCGCTGATCGACGCCGCCGAATTCCCCGTGCTTTCTGCCAATATCGACGCCAGCCAGTCGAACATTCTGGCCGACAAGCTGAAGGGTTCGGCCGTGATCGAGCTCGGCGGAGAGCGTATCGGCATCGTCGGCGGCACCACCATCGACACGCCCGAGATCAGCTCTCCCGGCGATGCGCTGATCTTCCAGAGCCAGGTCGACGGGATCGCCGCCGATGTCGAAGAGATGACCGCTGAGGGCATCGACAAGATCATCGCCGTCACCCATATCGGATTTCAGGGCGAGCAAGAGATCGCGGCCAACGTTCCCGGTCTCGACGCGGTTGTCGGCGGCCACACCAACACCTTCCTGTCGAACACCGATGACAGTGCCGAGGGGCCTTACCCGTTCATGGTCGATGGCGCCGATGGCGTTCAGGTGCCGGTCGTGCAGGCTTATGCCTATGGCAAATATCTGGGCCATCTGACCCTGACCTTCGACGATAACGGCGTCGTCACCGCCGCCGAGGGCGAGCCGATTCTGATCGACGGCTCGATCGAGCCCGATCCGCAGATCACCGCCCGCATCGAAGAGCTGGGCGCGCCCATCGCCGAGATGCAGGAGGAGATCGTCGCCGAGACCGCCTCGCCGATCAATGCCGACCGCGCCGATTGCCGGTTCCGCGAATGCGCGATGGGCTCGCTGGTGGCCGATGCGATGCTGGCCCGCGTCGCCGATCAGGGCATTCAGATCGCGATTCAGAATGGCGGCGGTCTTCGCGCCTCGATCGATGCCGGGCCGATCTCGATGGGCGAGGTGATTTCCGTGCTGCCGTTCCAGAATACGCTCTCGACCTTCATGCTGAAGGGCGGCGATGTCGTGGCGGCGCTGGAAAACGGAGCCAGCGCCTTTGAAGAGGAGG
This sequence comes from Paracoccus sediminicola, assembly GCF_027912835.1. Lineage (NCBI taxonomy): Bacteria > Pseudomonadati > Pseudomonadota > Alphaproteobacteria > Rhodobacterales > Paracoccaceae > Paracoccus > Paracoccus sediminicola. The sequence continues at coordinate 1,232,319 of NZ_CP115768.1, read as the reverse complement.
GCGGCCGCTTCTCGCAGGTCGCGGGTCTTCGATACACCGTCGATCCCTCGGCCGAGATTGGCCAACGGATCAGCGATGTGCAGGTGATGACCGACGGGGAATGGGGTCCGATCGACAGCCAGGCCGAATATGGCGTCGTCTCGAACAACTATATGCGCGGCGGCGGGGACGGTTACGACATGTTCGCGACCAATGGAACGAAAGCCTATGATTTCGGCCCGGATCTCGCCGATGTGCTGGCGGAATATCTGGCCGAGCAGGGGCCTGACTTCACCGCTGAAACCGATGGCCGGATCACCGTGATCGGGGAAGAGGCCGGGGCGGATGCGGGCGAAGGCAGCGCCGCAGACGATGCCGCCGAAAGCGAAGAGACCCCCGCCGAAGGCGAAGCCTCTTCTGCCGAAAGCACCGCATCCGATGACAGCGCCGAAGCCGAAACTTCGGGCAGCGACGACGCGACGGAATCGGCAGAGCCCGGCTCGGAAGAGGCTGGCACTGACGACGCCGCCGACGACGTCACCGAAGAGGCCGAGGACAGCGCTAGCACCGACGACGCTGCGCAAAGCGCCGAGACCGAGGGCGACAGCGCCCAGTAACTACCGGCGCCATGACATGACCCGGTCCGCCGCGCGGGCCGGGTCTTTTCATGCCAGTCTCAGGAATCGCAGCGATAGAGCGCCGCATTGCAGCTCATGTGACGTCGGATCAGCGCCCGGCTCTGCCGCCCGTCGAGGAACTGCCGCGCGCCGGGGCGCAGCGGCGCATCCTGCGCGAAAAGCTCGGGAAACAGCGCCCGGATCTCACGCCGCGCTCCGGCCGGCACCGATTTGAGCGCCTGCGGACCGGTATAGAGCGACTCGGTCCAACAGCCATTCGAGCTGAGGATCTCATGCCGATCGAACAGGAGATGGTGATAGCTTACCCCGCAGGCCGGGTTTGTGACCGAGACGCCGGGCAGCGCACAAAGATGTTTTGCCGCCACCAGCGTCTCATCGCTGCCGGCAAGATCGCGCGCGAGCCGGGAACGGATCAGCACCCGATGCTGCGGCGACAAGGTCAGATCCTGCGCCGGACAGCCCGGACCGAGCGCGCCGGCCCGTATCCGCACCGGACGCAGATTCGGCGCGATGTCCAGATGCCGCGCGCTCAGCTGCCGCCCGCCTGCCCACAGGACGGGCCGGATGCCGCGATCCCTTGTAACCACCCGATCGCCCGCCCGGATCGTCTCGACCGGGCGCGGACCCAGAGCGGTGTCGATCAGCGTGCCGGAGGCGAAACAGGGCGCGGAGAGATAGCCAGGCGGGATGCTGACCGGCTCCATCCGGAGTGGATTCCGGATGTTAGGACTACTGTAATCATAAATGCCTTTCGGATCGAATGGCGGACTGCCTTCCTTGGGAATGATCAACACCGTGGTGTTGTCGCCGAAATCGTTAGGCTCGACATCTCTCTTTCCGGCGGTGACTGGGAAAAAGGCATAGTAAAGCTGTTTCGTGTCGACATTTACCAAAGTCGACGCTCTGTGAACGTGATAAGTGAGGATCGTCCCCTCCGGCAGGATCTCACCGCCCAGCTCCACCTCTTTCAGCAGCGCCTGCCCGGACGGTTTGAAGCGAGATGTGACGTTGAAAATATTATACTCATCGTCGAGATAGATGAGCGTCTCCTTCGCGTCTGCGAAGGAAATGCCCTCAGCCTTCAAGAAGGGCCGGTTATGCTTCTCAATCAAAGGTGTATCGAATGTATAGGCATTGATCTGATAAGCCATGCTGGCCAGTTCCCCGCGGCTGAAAACTTTTGCGCCAACCAAGCCAAAATTCCTTAACGTCAGGTTAACCCTGTCGCGGAAACTTGCGCGCGGCGGTTTTGAAACGCGGGCGGCGATGCTAGCCTCGTTGCAGATAACAGATGGAGGAACTCAGGATGCGTTTGAGCTGGATCGGCCATGCAAGCTGGCGACTGGAAATCGGAGAGGCGGTGATCCTCATCGACCCCTGGCTGGAGAACAACCCGGTGTTTCCGCAGGACAAGCGGGACGCGGCACTGAAGGGCGCGACCCATATTCTGATCACCCACGGTCATTTCGACCACGCCTCCGAAGCGGTCGGGATCGCGAAAGAGCTGGGCATTCCCGTGGCCGGAATCTTCGATCTGATGGGTGTCTGGGAAGAACAGCACGGCATCGAAACGATCGGCTTCAACAAGGGCGGCACCGTCGATCTGGCCGGGGTCAAGGTGACCATGGTCAATGCGACGCATTCTTCTTCGATGGCGGGCGAGGACGGCATGCCGGTCTATGCGGGCCACGAATCCGGCTATATGATCGAAGGCGAGGGCAGGACGATCTATTTCTCGGGCGATACGGACATTATGGCCGACATGGAATGGATGGGGGATCTGCACAAACCCGATATCGGCATTCTCTGCGTGGGCGGGCACTTCACCATGGACCCGGCGCGGGCGGCCTATGCGGCGAAGCGCTGGTTCGATTTCAAGACTGTCATATGCTCCCATTACCGCAGCTTCGACTTCCTGTTCCCCGACACCGCGCCGCTCAAGGCACTCGACGCGAAGCTGATCGAGCCCGAGGTGATGGTGCCCTTCGAACCCTGAGCGTTCCGGCCGCGCTTGCAGCCTGTTGCGGGCGCGGCTAAACCCGGCGCCAGATTAAAGGAGCTTCCATGTCGATCACTGAAGACGAGGCGCGCAAGGTCGCCCATCTGGCCCGGATCGCGGTCGAGGAGTCGCATCTTCCCGCGCTCGCGACAGAGCTGAACTCCATCCTGCATTTCATGGAGCAGCTGAACGAGGTCGATGTCGAGGGCGTCGAACCGATGACCGGCGTCACGCCGATGCGTCTCAAGCGCCGCGAAGATGTCGTCACCGATGGCGGCCAGCCCGACAAGGTGCTGGCCAATGCGCCCGATGCCCGCGAGGGGTTCTTTGCCGTGCCGAAGGTGGTCGAATGAGCGATCTGAACCAGTTGACCATCGCCGAGGCCCGCGACGCGATGCGCGCGGGCAAGCTCAGCTCATCCGAGCTGACCGAGGCCTGCCTGAATGCGATCGAGGGCGCCTCGGTGCTCAACGCCTTTGTCCACGACACCGCCGATCTTGCGCGGGAAATGGCCAAGGTCGCCGATCAGCGCATCCGGGCCGGCGACGGCGCGGCGATGACCGGGATCCCGCTGGGTGTGAAGGATCTGTTCTGCACCCGTGGCGTGCCGACCCAGGCCGCGAGCCGCATTCTCGAGGGCTTCAACCCGCCATATGAATCGACGGTGACGCAGAATCTCTGGGATGCGGGCGCGGTGATGCTGGGCAAGCTGAATATGGACGAATTCGCGATGGGTTCCTCCAATGAAACCAGCGTCTACGGCAAGGCGGTGAACCCGTGGAAGACCGATGGGCGCGAGCTGACGCCCGGCGGTTCCTCTGGCGGGTCGGCGGCGGCGGTGGCGGCGGATCTGTGCCTTGCCGCGACCGGCACCGATACCGGCGGTTCCATCCGCCAGCCTGCGGCCTTCACCGGCACGGTGGGGCTGAAGCCGACCTATGGCCGGATCAGCCGCTGGGGCACGATCGCCTTCGCCTCGTCGCTGGATCAGGCCGGGCCAATGACCAAGACGGTGCGCGACGCGGCGATCATGCTGGGCGCGATGGCGTCGGTCGACGACAAGGATTCCACCTGCGCCGAGATCGCGGTCCCGGATTATGAGGCCGCGCTCACCGGGGATATTCGTGGCAAGAAGATCGGCATCCCGCGGGAATACCGCATGGATGGGCTGTCGGATGAAATCGACGCGCTCTGGCAGAAAGGCGCTGACATGCTGCGCGATGCCGGGGCCGAGATTGTCGAGATCAGCCTGCCGCATACGAAATACGCGCTGCCAGCCTATTACGTGATCGCCCCGGCCGAAGCATCGTCGAATCTCGCCCGCTATGACGGGGTGCGTTATGGCCACCGCGCGGCGCTGGCGCAGGGCGACGGCATCGTCGAGATGTATGAAAAGACCCGCGCCGAGGGCTTCGGACCCGAGGTGCAGCGCCGGGTGATGATCGGCACCTATGTGCTGTCGGCGGGGTTCTATGACGCCTATTACAACCGTGCCCGTCGCGTCCGCGCGCTGATCAAGCGCGATTTCGATCAGGCATACGCGGAGGGCGTCGATGCGATCCTGACCCCGGCCACGCCCTCGGCCGCCTTCGGCCTGGGCGATATGGCCGAAAAGGACCCGGTCGAGATGTATCTCAACGATGTGTTCACAGTGACCGTGAACCTCGCCGGCCTGCCGGGGATATCGGTGCCGGTCGGGCTGGACGCTCAGGGGCTGCCGCTCGGGCTGCAACTGATCGGGCGGCCTTTCGAGGAGGGCGATCTGCTCAACCATGCCTATGCGCTTGAACGCGCGGCAGGTTTCGCTTCCAAACCGGATCGCTGGTGGTAAGGTGACGGCAATCGACGGAGGGCACGGTATGAGGAACGCTGCAATTTTCATGGCTTGTGCCCTCGGGCTGTCGGGCTGCATCGAGGGCAGCCGCACGCTGGACGATCCGAAATACGAACTCGAGGGCGGCACGCCTTACGGCGAGTATCTGCTGGCGCGCGAGGCCGCTCTGACTGGCGAGGGGCCGGTTCCGCAGGTGATTCCGCGCGCCCGCCCCTTCAAGGCGCCCACCGCCGAAGAGATCGCGGGCCCGACCTTCTGGCAGATCGTCGAGCGTGACACCGCCAAGCTGACCGCGCGCACCACCGCCTCGGTGACCGGGCGGCCCGCCTATGTCGAAACCTCCGAAGGTCAGCCCGATATTCTGGCGCGGCCCGCGCGTGGCCGTGTGGTCATCGGCGGCGGAGGCGGCGGCTATTACTACGACCCCGAGACCGGGCAGCGCCTGGACAGTTCTTCGGTCGAGGTGCGCCCGGCCACGCCGCAGGCGGCCCGCGCCACGCAGACCGATGCGCTCACCCGCTATGCGCTGACCCAGCGCCACGCGCCCGGCACCGCCGCCTTCACCCGCGACGGAGGCTCTGCCGCGACGGCTGCGCGGGCCTGTGCGCGGATGCCGAACCCGGAGGCGGCGCAGCTCATGTTCCTCACCGCGGGCGGCCCGCAGGCAGATCCTTACGGCATGGACCCGGACGGCGATGGCTTCGTCTGCGGCTGGGACCCCGCGCCCTACCGCATCGCCCGGCTTTGAGCGCGGCACGAGCCCGGCTCACCCTGGTCGAAATATCCCGGGGTGAGGCCCGGCACGGGCCGAGGGGCAGCGCCCCTTGACGACCGTGCCGTCATCGTTCCCAAGCCCGAACCACGGCGAGCGGCGCGACGGCGCGCGTCCCGCGCTGATCGTGATCCACTATACGGGCATGGGCGATTGCGCTTCGGCCCGCGCCCGGCTCTGCGATCCGGCGGCAGAGGTCAGCGCGCATTGGCTCATCGACGAGGATGGGACCAGCGAGGCGCTCATTCCCGAGGACCGCCGCGCCTGGCATGCCGGGGCCGGGGCCTGGCAGGGGCGAGAGGATGTGAATTCGCGATCTGTCGGGATCGAGCTTGCCAATCCCGGAAACCGTCCCTTCGCCGCCGCGCAGATGGACGCGCTCGATGATCTGCTGCGCGGAATCATGGATCGCTGGTCCATCAGCCCTGCCGGGGTGATCGGCCATTCCGACCTGGCGCCGGGGCGGAAATTCGATCCCGGCCCGCGCTTTGATTGGGCGCGGCTGGCGCGGCAGGGGCTGGCGCTGCATCCCGATGCGCCGGGCGCGGATCTGCCGCTGCAAGACAGTCTCAGCCGCATCGGCTATCCCGAAACCGGCCCCGAGACCCGGCTGGCCGCTTTTCGCCTGCGCTTCCGCCCCCGCGCCACCGGACCGGAAACCGAGGCCGACCGGCGCATCGCCGCTGCCGCTGCGGCGCTGTTTGACGAGACGGTCTGAGCCTCTTGCCTCTGGCGTGAGGCAGGGCTAATCGCCCGGCATGGATCACGCCCGTTATCGCCCCCATCTGATTGCGACGCTGTCGCTCGGCCTGCCGCTTGTCGGCGGGCATCTGGCGCGTATGGGCATCAACATCATCGACACGGTGATGATCGGGAAATACGGGGTCGAAGAACTCGCCGCGCTGATCCTCGCAACCTCCGTGCTGTTCATTCTGATCATGCTCGGTTCGGGCTACGGGATCGGGGTGATGGGGCTGCTGGCCACCGCCAATGCCCGCGAGGACAATACCGAGGTGCGCCGCGCCACCCGGATGGCGCTGTGGCTGTCGGCGTTCCATTCCCTGCTCATCATGCCGGTGCTGTGGTTTTCCGAACCGATCCTGCTGGCGCTCGGACAGGCCGATCTGGTCTCGGAATTGTCGCAGCAATATCTGCGCATCGCGGGCTGGGGCGCGGCGGCGACGCTGTGGGCGATGGTGCTGAATTCCTATCTCGCCGCGATGGAGCGGACGCAGGTCGTGCTGTGGCTGACCGTGGCCGGGATTCCGCTGAACATCTTCCTCAACTGGATGTTCATCTTCGGCAATCTGGGCGCGCCGGAACTGGGCGTGCGCGGTGCGGCGATTGCATCGATCTTCACACAATATCTGACGCTGCTGGCGATCCTGGCCTATGCGCTCTGGCTGCCGCAGGCCCGGCCGATCAACCTCATGCAGCGTTTCTGGCGCCCCGACTGGCCGGCCTTCCGGGCGATTTTCCGGCTTGGCCTGCCGGTCGGGCTGACATTGGTGGCCGAGGTCGGGATGTTCGTCGGCACCAATATCATGATGGGTTGGTTCGGCACAAAGGAACTCGCCGCGCATGGCATCGCGCTGCAACTCGCCTCGATCGCCTTCATGTTCCATCTTGGCATGTCGAATGCCGGCACGATCCGTGCCGGACGGGCGCGGGGGCTTGGCGATGCGCAGATGCTGCGCGATGCGAGCGCCACGGTGATCTGGCTGTCGGTCGCGTTCGCGCTGCTGACCGGTCTGCTGTTCATCTTCCTGCCTCAGCCGATGATTGCGCTGTATCTCAAACCCGGAGACCCGGACGCAGCCGAGATCATGCGCATCGCTGTCGGGCTGATGTTCTGGGCGGCGCTGTTCCAGCTTGTCGATGCGCTTCAGGTGCAGGGGCTGGGTCTGTTGCGCGGGGTGCAGGACACGCGGGTGCCGATGTGGCTGGCCGCGATCTCCTATTGGGTGGTCGGCCTGCCTGCGGCCTATCTGTTCGCCTTCCCGCTGGGGATCGGCCCGTCGGGGTTGTGGATCGGGCTGATGGCGGGGCTCGGCGTCGCCTCGGTGCTGATGCTGCGCCGTTTCTATGGCGGGCTGGCGCGCGGGGACTGGACCCGCGAGGCGACGGCGCGCTAATCTTGCCGCGCAATCACAAAGAGGCCCCATATGCGCCCCGTATTCGTGCAGTTCCGCTGCGTCCCCGGCCGGACCTATGCCGTCGCCGATGCGATCTATGACCGCGAGATCGTGTCCGAGCTGTATTCCACCTCGGGCGAGTACGATCTCATGGCGAAGGTCTATATCCCCGAGGACGAGGATGTCGGGCGCTATCTGAGCGAGAACCTGTTCGACATTGACGGGATCATGCGCACGCTGACCACCATGACGTTCAAGGCGTTCTGAGATGACCACAGAGACACGCCGCGAGGGTATCGACCTTGTCCTGACCCGTCACTATGCCGCGCCGCCCGAGGCGTTGTGGAAGGCGTGGACAACGCCCGAATTGCTGGTCCGGTGGTTTGCCCCCGATCCGGTGAGGGTGCCAGAGGCGGTGATCGAGCCGCATCCCGGCGGGCGGTTTCAGGTCACCATGCTGCTGCCCGATGGCAGCGAGATATCAAGCCCCGGCTGCGTGCTTCTGGCTGAGGAAAACCGCAGGCTCATCTTTACCGACGCGCTCGACCCCGGTTTCCGCCCCGGCGCAGAGCCCTTCATGACGGCCGAGATCAGCTTCGAGCCCGAAGATGGCGGCACGCGCTATACGGCGAAGGTGCTGCATCACGGCGCCGAGGCTTGCGACCGTCACGAGCAGATGGGCTTCCATGAAGGCTGGGCGGCGGTGGCCGAGCAGCTTGCGAAGATCGTCGAGCGCTGAGCGCGCGCCCCTTTCCCTTCGCGCCCCGAAGGCTTAGGTTCCGGGACGAAATCCTGGGGTGTGCCTATGTCATTTTTTTCGAAGCTGCGCGAGCGGCTGACCAAATCATCCTCGAAGATCGGGCAGGGCCTCGACGATCTGGTCGCAGAAGGCTCGCCCGAGCCGGAACGCGGTGCAGAACATGGCGCGCCCGATGCGCCGCCGCAGGATGATGCCGGGCGCAGCGCGCCGCCACCCCCGACGCCCGAGCCGCCCGAGGCGGTGCTGCCGACACCGGAGCCGCCCAGGCCTGCACCGCCCAGACCAGAGCCGCCCAAACCAGAACCGCCGAAGCCCGAACCGCCCGCCGCGCCTCTCGGCGCAAGGCCCGGCGCGACGCCCCAGCCGATTCCTATGCCCAGTGCTGCGCCGGAACCACCCGCAGCGGGGGCAGAGACCGAAAAGCGGCCGGGCTTCATGGGCCGGATCTTCGGCGGCAAGCAAGCCGCCCCGGCCGAGCCGCGGCGCGAGCTTGATGACGAAATGCTCGAGGATCTCGAGGATACGCTCGTCGCCGCCGATATGGGTGTGGACACGGCGCTGCGCGTCACCGCGAATATCGCCGAAGGGCGCATGGGCCGGCGGGTCTCGGCCACGGAACTCAAGACGCTGCTGTCGAATGAGATCACCCGCATCATGACCCCGGTCGCCAAGCCTCTGCCGATCTATCCGAAGACCCCTCAGGTGGTGCTCGTGGTCGGGGTGAACGGTTCGGGCAAGACCACGACCATCGGCAAGCTTGCCAGCCAGTTCAAGGCGGCGGGCAAGCATGTGGTGATCGCGGCGGGCGACACGTTCCGCGCCGCGGCGGTGGAACAATTGCAGGTCTGGGGGCAGCGCGCCGGCGTGCCGGTGATGACCGCGCCCGAGGGGTCGGACCCCGCGAGCCTTGCCTTTGACGCCATGACGAAGGCCGAGGCAGAGGGCGCGGATCTGCTGATGATCGACACGGCGGGGCGCTTGCAGAACCGCGCCGATCTGATGGAAGAACTTGCCAAGATCGTCCGCGTCATCCGCAAGAAGGACCCCTCTGCGCCGCATAACACGCTTCTGGTGCTGGATGCGACGACCGGGCAGAACGCGCTGTCGCAGGTCGAAACCTTCCGCAAGCTTGCCGATGTGTCGGGGTTGGTGATGACCAAGCTGGACGGCACGGCGCGGGGCGGGGTGCTGGTGGCGCTTGCCGACCGGTTCGGGCTGCCGATCCACGCCATCGGGGTGGGCGAACAGATCGACGATCTCGACGCGTTCGAGCCCGAGGAGTTTGCCCGCGCCCTTGTCGGGTTGTGATCCTGGCCTGATCGCGCCGGCTCAGCGCCCGCGCGGCTTGGCGCGCAAAGTCGGATCGGCCTCGGTCGGGTCCTCGGGCCAAGGGTGCTTGGGATAGCGCCCGCGCATTTCCTTGCGCACCTCGGCATAGGAACCGGCCCAGAACCCCGGCAGATCTGTCGTCACCGCAATGGGTTTCTGACCCGGCGACAGCAAGCTGATCCGCAGGGGCTGGCCCCCGACTGTCGGATGCGCGGTCACCCCGAACAGCTCTTGCAGTCGCAGCTCGACCGAAGGCGTCTCGGCATCGTAATCGATCGGCACCTGACGGCCCAGAGGCGTGGTGTATTGCGCCGGGGCCAGCCGGTTCAGGGCCTGCTGCCCCTCCCATCCCAGCAGGTTCATCAGCGGCTGGGTCAGATCCAGCGAGCGCAGATCGCCGCGATTCCGGACCTTGCCCAGAAACGGCATCAGCCAGTCGCCATTCGCGAGCAGGCCCTCATCCGAGACATCCGGCCCATCCTGCATCAGCCGGATCCGCGCCCGCAGCCGCGCGGCTTTCGGGGTCCAGAACAGCCCTTCGGTCTGCACGCCCTGCCACGCCGCCTGCGCCAGCGCCGTCTCGTCCGGCGCGTCCAGATTGCGCTCGGCCAGTGTCAGCGCCCCCAGCTTTTCGCGCTCACGGGCGAGGATGCGGCCCTGCCGCGGCTCCCACTCCACGGCCTCTACCGTCTCGATGCGGTCTGCGAAGAGGTCGCGCAACTCGGCCTCGGTGACCGGCAGCGCCAGACGGATACGGGATTCGCGGCCCGTGCCGTCCAGATCGGTGACGACGATCAGCCGTTCGGCCGCGAGGCTGTCGCCCTCGGGCAGCACCGCGCCGCGCCCGCCGGACAGAAGATAGCGCGGCTGATCCCCCGCCCGCCGCAGCCCGATCCGGTCGGGATAGGCAAGTGCCGCCATCGCGCCGGGCGACATGGCGGGCCGATCCTGCGTCAGCCGCCGCAGCCGCCCGGCCTCTTGCCTGACCCGCTCCAACGCGCCGCGCGCGGCACCGTGCCGCGCCGGTTCGCGCAGCGCCCGCAGACGCAGCGCCAGATCCGCGCCGACACCGCGCAGCGGGTCGCGATCCTCGATCAGCGCCGCCAGATCGGCCGCCTGTCGCCCCGCCACCGCCAGCATATGCGCGAGGCGCGGATGGACGGGCAGCGCCGCCAGATCGCGCCCATGCGGGGTGATCCGGTCCTGCGCATCAAGCGCGCCCAGATCGCGCAGCAGCGCCCGCGCCTCGGCCATCGCGGCCTCTGGCGGTGGGGTCAGAAAGGCCAGATCGGTGCCATCGCTGCCCCAATTCGCCAGTTCCAGTGCCAGCCCGGTCAGATCGGCCACGGCGATTTCCGGAGGCGCGTATTCAGGCAGCGCGCCTTCCTCGGCCCGCGCCCACATGCGATAGCAGATGCCGGGCGCGACGCGGCCTGCGCGGCCCCGGCGCTGTTCAGCCTCGGCGCGGGAGAGCTTTTCGGTCACCAGCCGCGACATGCCCGAGCCAGGATCGAACCGCGCCCGCCGCGCCCGGCCGCCATCGACCACCACCCGCACGCCGGGAATGGTCAGCGAGGTCTCCGCGATCGCCGTCGCCAGCACGATGCGCCGCGTCTCGCCCGGCGGCGCAAGCGCGGCCCGCTGCGCCTTGAAATCCATGGCTCCGTAAAGCGGCGCGATCTCGACCGGCAGATCCGAGAGGCTGGCGGCGACGCGCCGGATCTCGCCCTCGCCGGGAAGGAAGACGAGGATCGTGCCGCCGGGCTCGTCGCGGGTTTCCGCTTCGGCCTGTGCAATCAGCTTCGCGGCCTCCAGATCGAAACGCGCATCTCCGCGCAGCGGGCGGGGCAGGTAACGCGTCTCGACGGGATAGGCGCGGCCCATGCTTTCGACCACCGGCGCGTCATTCAGCAGCGCGGCGACCGGGCCGGCATCGAGTGTCGCCGACATGACCAGAATCGCCAGGTCCAAGCGCAGCGCGCCGCGCGATTCCCAGGTCAGCGCCAGTCCCAGATCGGCATTCAGGCTGCGCTCGTGAAACTCGTCGAAGATCACGCAGCCGATCCCCTCCAGCGAGGGGTCCGATTGCAGCATCCGGGTCAGGATGCCCTCGGTCACTACCTCGATGCGCTTGCCCGCCACGGCCTCGCCCCGGATGCGAAAGCCAACATCGCCGCCGACGCGCTGCCCCAGCCCCTCGGCCAGCCGCTCGGCGGCGGCGCGGGCGGCGAGGCGGCGCGGCTCCAGCATCACGATCCGGCCCGCGATCTGATCCATCAGCGACAAGGGCACCCGAGTCGTCTTGCCCGCACCGGGCGGCGCGATCAGCACGGCGCGGCCATGTTCCGCCATGGCGCGGCGCAGGGCGGGCAGGGCGTCGTCGATGGGAAGGCGGTCGCTCATGCCCCGCCTTATCGCCCGGCGCGGCCAGCCCTGCCAGCGGAAATGCTTGAACCGCGCCGCGTTGCGCCCGATATGAAACTCTGCGCCGGGGCAGGGGGTTAACCGGGAAACATATGGCGGGCAGATGGGACTTTCCGATTTCACAGATGGGCTGATGCGCGGCATCGGCATGGGCGATCCGGTCATCCGGCTGGGCGTCACCGGGCTGAGCCGCGCCGGCAAGACGGTGTTCATCACCTCGCTGGTGGCGAATCTCATGGATCGCGGGCGGATGACTGCGCTGCGCGCCGCTGCGGACGGCTCGATCCGTTCGGCATGGCTGCAACCCCAGCCCGACGACACGGTGCCGCGCTTCGAATTCGAGCGCTATCTCGGCGCGCTGACCGGTCCCGAGCCCTACTGGCCCGACGGCACCCGCCATATTTCGCAGCTGCGCCTCTCGCTGCGGGTGCAGCCAAAGGGGATGCTCGGGGGGTTGCGCGGCCAGCAGACCGTGCATCTGGACATTGTCGATTACCCCGGCGAATGGCTTTTGGACCTGCGCCTGATGGAGCGCAGCTATGATGAATGGTCCGAAGAGGTGCTGGCCCGGATGGCCGGGCGTCCCGGCGCGGATGCCTATCTCGCGGCGCTGAACGAGGTCGATCTTTCGGCGAAGTTTTCTGAATCGACGGCGCAGCGTCTTGCCGCCAGCTATACCGAACATCTCAATATCGCCCGAGAAGCCGGGTTTTCGGACTGCACGCCCGGCCGCTTCATCCTGCCCGGAGAGATGGCGGGATCTCCGGCGCTGACCTTTGCGCCGATGCCGCCTTTCGAGGGGAAGTCGCCGCTGCGCCGGGAATTCGCGCGGCGTTATGACGCCTATAAATCGCGCATCGTGAAGCCGTTCTTCCGCAACCATTTCGCCAAGATCGACCGGCAGGTGGTGCTGGCCGATGTGCTGGGCGCGATCCATGCCGGTCCGCAGGCGCTTGAGGATCTGCGCCGGGCGATGGCGGATATCCTGTCCGCCTTCAATCCGGGGCGCACGGGGTGGCTGGCGCAGCTTCTGGGGCTGCGACGGGTGGACCGGATCCTGTTTGCCGCGACCAAGGCCGACCATCTGCATCACAGCCAGCATCAGCGCCTGACCCGTATCGTCACCGCGCTGCTGCGCGAGGCGCGCGACCGCGCTGATTTCGCCGGGGCCCGGACCGAGGCGATTGCGATTGCCGCGCTGCGCGCTACCACCGAGGATGTGATCCGGCAGGATGGGGAAGAGCTTCCCGCCGTGCGTGGCACGCTGATGGACGGGCGCAAGGCGGCCTTTTATCCCGGCGAGCTTCCCGAGGATCCCGCGGCGCTGCTGACCCCGGCTCGTCAGGGCGAGACAGAATGGCTGGATGGAGACTATGCGATCATGAATTTCCGCCCCGCCGCCGATACCGCCCGCCACGGCGATGGCCCGCCGCATATCAGGCTCGACCGGGCCGCCGAGTTTCTGATCGGAGACCGGCTATGACCGAACGACGCCGGCAGGGCCCGGTTCTGATCGAACTGGATGAGGATCAGCCTCAGGCGCAGCAACGCCGCGCCGGTCCAAGATCCGCGCCGAGGGACGATCAGGGGCAGGGTGATGCCAACCCCGCCGATGCGCCCCCCATCGAGGATCGGGTCTCGGCCCTGCCGCGCCCGCGCACGATGGAGCTGGTGACACGGCTTGCCGGGCGCGGCCCGTCGAAGCTGACGCGGTTTTTCTTCAATACCGGCGTGGCGCTGTTCACCTTTCTGATCTCGGTCTCGGCGCTGAACTATATCAGCGGGTTGATGGAGAGATGGCCGGTGCTCGGCTGGATCGGGGTGGGGTTGTTTGCACTGTTCACCGTGGCCGTGCTGGCGATGGCCTGGCGCGAATACAGGGCCTGGGGCCGATTCGCCCAGATCGACCATATCCATCGCGAGGCCGGGCTGGCGCTTTCGAAATCCGATCTCGAGGGCGCGCGGCAGGTGGCGGCGCAGCTTGACAGGATCTATGCCGAGCGCCCGGAAATGAAATGGGGTCGCGCCAATATGGCCGAGCGTGGGCGGGATGCGCTCGATGCGAAAACCCTGCTGATGCTGGCCGAGACCCAGCTCATGGCGCCTCTGGATCAGGAGGCGCGGCGCGAGATCGAGGCGGCGAGCCGCACCGTCGCCACCGCCACCGCGCTGATCCCGCTGACATTCGCCGATGTGGCGGCGGCGCTGCTGGCCAATCTGCGGATGATCCGGCGCATGGCCGAGATCTATGGCGGCCGTGCGGGGGCGGTGGGCGGCTGGCGGCTGGCGCGCACCGTGATGACCCATCTGGTGGCGACCGGCGCGGTCGCCGCGGGGGACGATCTGATCCACACCGTTGCCGGGGGCGGGATGCTGTCGAAGCTCTCACGCCGCTTCGGCGAGGGGATCGTGAACGGCGCGCTGACCGCCCGCGTCGGCATCGCCGCGATGGAGGTTTGCCGCCCGCTGCCCTTCATCGCGCAGCCGCGGCCGAAAGTCGGCAATCTCGTGTCGCGCGGCCTGGCCGGGCTTTTCGGCAGCGGCAAGGACGATCCGGTCGCCGCCGCCTCTTCCGACGGCAGCGGCCGCGGCGCCTCTTGAACCGGGGCGCGCGGCTCGTTACCTTGGGGATAACTTGATATCGGAGGGCGTGACCATGGCGCCCAGGCGTCCCGCGGGTGCGGACGCGTTCCCGAAACAACCGGTCGAGCCGTCAGGCACCCGCCAGTCCGAATCCGGGCCGCTCTATGCGGCTTTGGATTTGGGAACAAATAGTTGCCGGATGCTGATCGCCCGCCCGACGGGCAGTCAGTTTCAGGTGATCGACAGCTTTTCGAAGCCGGTCCAGCTTGGCCACGGGCTCGAGGCGTCGGGGCGGCTTTCGCGCGCCTCAATGTCGCGCACCGTGCATGCCCTGCAGGTCTGCCGCCGCAAGCTGGAACAGCATCGCGTCAAGAAGATGCGCCTCGTTGCGACCGAGGCCTGTCGCCGCGCGCGCAACAGCCGCGACTTCATGCGGCTGATCCGGCGCGAAACCGGCCTGCCCATCGAGGTGATCGGCGCCGAGGAAGAGGCACGGCTTGCGGTGATCTCTTGCGCGCCGCTGGTGAATCAGCGCTCGGAACAGCTTCTGGTGGTGGATATCGGCGGCGGCTCGACAGAGCTGGTCTGGATCGATCTTTCGGATGTCGAACCTCGCGAACGCTCCCGCGCGATCATGAAGCTGGGCGACAGCTTTACCCCTTCTGCCAGCGGCGGGGCACGGGTGGTGGACTGGATCAGCGTGCCGCTCGGCGTGGCGACGCTGCGCGATCAGTTCGCCGATGTGACCGACGATCCGGGCCGCTTCGCGCTGATGAGCTGGTATTTCGAGGAAATGCTTGCCGATTTCGCCCCCTATGCGCAGGGCGCGCCGGAGCGCGGTTTCCAGATCATCGGCACCTCTGGCACCGTGACCACTGTCGCCGCCAGCCATCTGGGGCTGAAACGCTATGACCGGACCAAGGTGGACGGGCTGACCATGACCACCGCCCAGATCGACCGGGTGATCCAGCGTTATCTCGCGCTCGGCCCAGAAGGACGCCGCGCCGATCCCCGGATCGGGCGCGAGCGTCACGCCCTCATCATGTCCGGCGCGGCCATCCTTCAGACATTGATGCGGATCTGGCCGACGCGGCGGCTATCCGTCGCCGATCGCGGACTGCGCGAGGGGTTGCTTTATGCCCAGATGGTGCGCGATGGGGCGATCACGGATGACGAGCTGAACGGAGTGGCCTGATGGCACGCAAATCGGGCGGCGGCGAAAAAGGGCCGCGGGAACGCAAATCCTCGGGACGGGGTCAGCGCGATCTGCGCGTGCGGGTGAAATCGGCCAAGGGGCGCAAGCTCAGCTCGACGCTGTGGCTCGAGCGGCAGCTGAACGATCCCTATGTGCAGCGCGCCAAGCGCGAGGGCTATCGCGGGCGCGCGGCCTACAAGATCCTCGAACTGGACGACAAATATCGCTTCCTGGTGCCCGGCGCGCGGGTCGTCGATCTGGGCTGCGCGCCCGGCGGCTGGCTGCAGGTGGCGGTGCCGCGCATCAATGCGCTTGGCGAAAAGCAGGGCAAGGCGCAGGGCCGCATCATCGGCGTCGATATTCAGGAGGTCGACCCGATCCCCGGCGCCGAGATCCATGTGCTGGATTTCCTAGAAGAGGGCGCCGACGACAAGGTCAAGGCGTGGCTCGGCGGCGAGGCGGATGTGGTGATGTCAGACATGGCGGCCTCGTCTTCGGGGCATAAGGGCACCGACCATCTGCGCATCGTGGCGCTTGTCGAGGCGGCCGCGCAGCTTGCCTTCGATGTGCTGTCCGAGGGCGGGACCTTCGTGGCCAAGGTGCTTGCCGGCGGGGCGGAGCAATCGCTGCAAACCATGCTCAAGCAGAATTTCGAAAAGGTGGCGAATGTGAAGCCCCCGGCCTCGCGGTCCGATTCGTCCGAGAAATTCGTCGTGGCGCAGGGGTTCAAGGGCAATCGCGCGGCCTTCGGATCGCCGCCTGAGCAGGGCTGACCCGCCACGGCCGGGCCGTGCCCGCCATCGGTCGCAGAGATGCGGACGAGCGCGCTTTCAGCCCGGATCGCGTTGCAATAACGGCCGGGGCCGCGTCATAGGACCGCCGCAGCCGCAGCCTCGCCCAGAGACAGCGGCCTCACCCCGCCGGGCCGACCCGCATCCGTTCCCATCCCTTCATCCGGCTGCGAAACCAGATGCGCTGCGATTTCGCATATTGCCGCGAGGCGATCACGGCACGCTTCCGCGCCGTATCGGCATCCAGATCGCCGCGCAGATAGGCGGCGATCTCGGGGGCACCGATGGCGCGGGTCCATTGCGCGCGCTCGTCCCATTGGGGCAGCATCGCCTCGACCTCTTCGACCGCGCCCCGCTCCCACATCTGCCAGAAGCGCCGCTCGATCCGTCCGGCCAGCCAGTCGCGATCCGAGCTCAGCACCAGACACTGCGCCCGATCCGCGGGCAGGATCGGCGGCGGCGTGTCGCGCTGCCAGTCCACGATGCCGCGTCCGGTGGCCTCCAGCACCTCCCAGGCGCGTTGCACGCGGGCGGGGTTGTTGGTGTCGATCTTGTCGCGCGTCGCCGCATCGAGCGCCGCGACCATCTCGGCCAGCCCGCCAGCGGCCAGCCACTCATCGCCCTGCGCCCGGATTTCCGGCGGCACCGGGGGGATATGGGCCAATCCTTCGGTCAGCGCCGACAAATAAAGCCCGGTCCCGCCAACGATGATCCGCCGACCTTCCAGCGTTTCGACCTCGCGCAGCCAGTCGCCGACCGAATAGGCCGCGCCCGGATCGACATGGCCGTAAAGCGCATGCGGAGCGGCGGCCTCTTCCTCGGGGTCGGGCCGCGCGGTCAGCACCCGCCAGCAGGACCAGATCTGCATCGCATCGGCATTCACCACCGTCCCGCCCTGCGCTTCGGCGATGGCCAGCGCCAGCGCCGACTTGCCCGAGGCGGTCGGCCCGGCGATCACAACATGGCGCTCGGGATCGATCCGGCGCAGCGCCTCTGCCTTGTCGAGCCCCATACTGATCCTTTCGAGCGGTTGAATCCGATTCCCTTTTGCGACATTTTGCGCCGCAGTTGAACCGCTGGAAGGGCGAAGGCGATGAGCGAGACGAATTCCAAAACCCCGACCAGCTATGATCGTGTCATGCTGAAGATCTCCGGCGAGGCGCTGATGGGCGATCAGGGCTATGGGCTGCACCCGCCGACCATCGCCCGCATCGCCGATGAGGTCGAATCGGTGCACAAGATGGGCGTCGAGGTCTGCATGGTCATCGGCGGCGGCAATATCTTCCGCGGACTGCAAGGCTCCGCCCAGGGGATGGAGCGGACAACCGCCGATTACATGGGGATGCTGGCAACGGTGATGAACGCGCTGGCCATGCAATCCGCGCTGGAAGCGAAAGGCATCCACACCCGCGTGATCACCGCGATCCGCATGGACGAGGTGGCCGAGCCCTATATCCGCCGCCGCGCCGTCCGCCATCTTGAAAAGAAGCGCGTAATCATCTTCGCCGCCGGGACCGGCAATCCCTATTTCACCACCGACACCGCCGCCACGCTGCGCGCGAACGAGATGAACTGCGAAGCGATCTTCAAGGGCACGAAGGTCGACGGGGTCTATGACAAGGACCCGAAAAAATTTCCCGATGCCAAGCGCTATGACGATGTCACCTATGACGAGGCGCTGCAAAAGAATCTTGGCGTGATGGATGCCTCGGCGATTGCGCTCGCGCGGGATAACAAACTGCCGATCATCGTGTTTTCGCTGGACGAGCCGGGCGGTTTCCGCGGCATCCTTGCAGGCGAGGGCACCTATACCCGCGTCATGGACCGCTCGGAGATCAGGGATCGCGCGGTGAAAGCCTGATCCTGATCCCGTCCCGGCCGCGAACGGTCAGCCGGGCCACGGGGACCGGTGTTTCCGGGGTCGTCTCGATCCGGTAGTCGCGCAGGATCATCGACAGGATCAGCGGCCCCTCCATCATCGCGAATCCCGCGCCGGGGCAGACCCGCGCCCCCGCCGAGAACGGCAGATAGGCGCGGCGCGCGCAGTCGCGCGCCTTCTCCGTGTCCCAGCGGCCCGGATCGAAATGATCCGGCGCCTCCCACAGCCGCGCATGCCGGTGCAGATGCCAGGGCGAGATCACGATCTGCGCGCCACGCGGCACGGCGCGATCCCGAAACCGGGCGGGGCAGGCGGCCTCGCGCACCATCATCGGCACGGGCGGGTAAAGCCGCAGCGCCTCGCGGAAGGCAGACCGGCTGAGATTGAGCTTCGATATATCTGAAAAAGTTGGATTTTCGGTCAGAAACTCGCGCGCCTCTATGGCTACGCGCTGCTGCCAGTCGGGGTTGGACGCCAGCAGCCACAGCGCCCAGGCAAGCGCCGAAGCGCTGGTTTCATGCCCGGCGAGAAAGAAGATCGCGACCTGATCGACCATCTCGGCAGGCGCAAAGCGGCGCCCGGTCTCAGGGTCCGGCGTGGTCATGATCTTGGTCGCGAGATCGTCCGGCGCGCCCCCGCTTTCGATCTCTGCCGCCCGCCGCGTTACCAGCGCTTCGATGAGGCCGCGGATCTGCCGCGCCGTGGCGCGGGTGCGGCGTGAATGCGGGCGGGGCAGCCAGCGCGGCCAGGGCAGAAGGGCGGCGGCGTTGACGATGGGCTGCGCCTCCTGATGGGCGCGGAAGGCGGCAAAGACCTCGGCGGCGATCCGGTCCTCGATGGGGATCGAGAACAGCGTGCGAAAGATCACATCCGCCGCGACATGCGCGGTGAGCGGCTCGGCATCCATCTCGCCGCCAGGACCCAGCCTTGCCACCGCCGCGCGCGCCGCCTCGTGCATATGCGGAAACGCCTCGCGCAGCCGCCCCCCTCGAAGGCCGGGTCGATGATGCGCCGCTGCCGCGCCCATTCCGCGCCATTTGTGACAAAGACCGACCGCCCCAGAAGCGGCGCCAGCCCGGTTCGCAGCCTCTCGGATTTCGGGAAATCCTCCGGGCGTTCACGCAGCACGAGGCTGACCAGATCGGGGTCGTTGCAGAAGAAGCTGTGGATCGGCCCGCGCCGGAATTCGGCCATCCATGCCCGGTAGAGCCGTGCAGGCAGCGCCGACAGAAGATCGCGGCGGAAACCGCGCGCATAGCGCAGGATGCCGCGCCGGGTCTCGGTGGTCTGCGGCTTGGGCGGTTTCACGGATGGCTCCAGCGATTCGCGGGGCGGGCGATCCGGCCCGGCGAATGGCCGCGCGTGGCGAAACGCTCGGCCAGGCGCTGCGGCCCGGCGGTGATCTGAAAATAGTCATGGAGGCCGGGCCGGTCGAAGGCGCAAAGATACTGGAAATGCAGCCGGAACCACCGCCCGCGCAGTGCGCGCTGCTTCTCCGGGCTGAGGGTATGCGTGAAGGCCGCCGAGATCACCAGGGGCCCGCCGCCGCCCTCCGGCACGCATCGTGACACCGCCACCGGATCGCAGAGCGCAAAGCTGCACGCATCCCCCGGCGCGGTCACATCGACCCATGGCATGCCCGCCGCCGCAAGATTGTGCAGATCGCGGCGCAGCGCGTCGGCGCGGGGCAGGAAGGACGCCATCGGCACCACATGACCCAGCGTCAGAAGCGAGACATTCGCCGCCAGCCGCCCCTCTCTGGCCAGCCCGGCCAGCACCGAGACGGCGATATAGGCGCCCGAGCTGTGACCGATCACCAGCACCTCGTCCCAGCCCTGCGCCGAGACCTCGGCCACGCGCCCGGAAAACTCCGCGATGCGCTCGTCCAGCGCGGGCGGGTAGGCGCCGCCATTCTGCGCGGTAAAGGCGTAATCATGCATCAGGTAATAGGCGAAGATGCGCCCATCCAGCCGCCGCCACTGCCGCAGCACGAGAACCGCCACGGCGGCGGCGACCGGCAGCCCCAGCCACCAGCTCGCCAGCCCGGCTGTCAGCCAGCCCGCCACGGCACCGGCCAGCACCGCGCTCAGCGCCTGCGCCAGCAGCACCACGATGGGATAAAGCGCGGCCAGCACCGGCCCGCGCCGCAGCCGCATCAGTCGCCAAAGCGCGCCCGATCCGATATACGCCCATGCGGTGCGGACAAGCTGGCCATATGTCGCCGCGATCGACCGGCCCATCGAGCCGGCGACGATATCCGACCAGACCAGAACCTCGAATTCCGCCTCGGCCCGCTCTCCCTCGGTGACCGTCATCGCACCCCAGCCGAAGCCGGTCTCGTCCCGGCGTTTCAGCGGCGCGAGCGCGTAGCCCGAAATCGCCGCCTGCGCCGCACCCTCGCGGCGAAACAGCTCGCGGTAGCGGCGCGGGGGCATCGGATCATAGCCGGGGATATACAGCACCCTGCGGCGCATCAGATCTTTCCGATCGGCGGCAGGTTGCGCAGGATCACATTGCGGGACTGCGACGCAAATTCGCGCCGCCAGGTCAGCGCCAGCACCGCCGTGGTGGTCAGCGCCAGCCCGGCCGGGCCGATCAGCCAGCCAAGCGCGGCGAGCGCGAAATAGATATTGCGCAGCCCGATATTGAAGCTCTTGGCGGCGGTCACGTTGATCTCGGCGGCCTGATGCGCGCGGGGCAGCGCCAGGGGGTCCGACATGTCATTCGGCACCGATGCCATGAGGATCGCGCAATAGCCGAAGAGCCGGTGCGACCAGATGAATTTCAGCAGCGCATTGGCGACGAAAAACAGCGCGGTGATGACCTTGACCTGCCACAGCACGGCGGGCGCCTGACCCAGCTCCAGCCCTCCGGCCACCTGGCGCAGCTGTTCGGGATTGCCGACAAGCGCCATGCCGCCGCCAATTGCGATCAGGCAGGCCGAGGCGAAGAAGGTCGTCCCCTCACGCAGCGTCCCGAGAATCGCGCTGTCGAAGATACGCGGCTGTCGGGTGATGAATTGCCGCATCCACTCATGGCGGTAATTCACCATCAGCAGGCTCACCGAGGGGCGGCGCGCGGGCGGGTTCTGCACGAGATAGCCGATGCCCAGCCATGCACCGAACAGCCACAGCAGCGCCGCAATATCGGCGGGGCTCAGCACCCAGAAGTGATCAGGTATGGTCATGATCCATCTGATAGGGCTTGCGCGCCATGGTTGCCAGTTCTTCCGCCACGCATTAACCATTGTGTCTGCGCGAGGGAGAGGCGGCGATGTCGCCGCGCAGTCACCCGCGCCGTCCGATTCCGGCAGGCCGACCCGCCGCACCGGGATCGCGGAGGCGCGATCATCTTCGGGAGGTGCCGATATGGAAATGCCAGCGCCCAACGCCGCGATCATCGCCCGGCGCGATGCCATTGCCGCGAGGCTAAGCGATGCCGTGGCCGACAAGGCCGCCGTCATCACCGACCCGGCCGAAACGCTCGCCTATGAATGCGACGCGCTGTCGGCCTATCGCTGCGCGCCGCTGGCGGTGGTGTTGCCCTCGACGACCGAAGAGGTCTCGGCGGTGCTCCGCATCTGCAACGAATCCGGGGTGCCCGTAGTGCCGCGCGGGGCCGGGACCAGCCTCGCGGGCGGGTCGATGCCGACGGCGGATGCGGTGGTGATCGGGCTGTCGCGCATGACGCAGGTGCTGGAAACCAGCACTGAAGACCGGCTGATCCGGGTCCAGACCGGGCGTACCAACCTGTCCGTGACCGGCGCGGTCGAGGGGCAGGGCTTTTTCTATGCGCCCGATCCCTCCAGCCAGTTGGCCTGCGCCATCGGTGGCAATATCGCGATGAATTCCGGCGGCGCGCATTGCCTGAAATACGGGGTCACGACGAACAACCTACTGGGCGCGACGGTGGTGCTGATGGATGGCTCGATCGTCGAACTCGGCGGGCCGATGGGCGAGGGCGCGGATCTGGACCTGCTGGGCGTGATCTGCGGCTCGGAAGGCCAGCTCGGCATCGTCACCGAGGCCACGCTGCGCATCCTGCCCAGCCCCGAGGGCGCGCGCCCGGTGCTGATCGCCTTCGACAGCGCCGAAACCGCAGGCGCCTGCGTCGCCGCCATCATCCGCTCGGGCATCCTGCCCGTCGCCATCGAATATATGGACCGCCCCTGCATCGCCGCGACCGAGGATTTCTGCGGCGCGGGCTATCCCGATTGCGAGGCGCTGCTGATCGTCGAGGTCGAGGGCTCGGAACCCGAGATCGACGAACAGCTGCGCCTGATCCGCGAGATCGCGCAGGGATTCGACCCGCTGGAATTCCGCGAATCCGGGTCGGCAGAGGAATCCCGCCGGATCTGGCTGGGCCGCAAATCCGCCTTCGGCGCGATGGGGGTGATCAGCGACTATATGTGCCTCGACGGCACCATCCCGGTCAGCCAGCTTCCCCATGTGCTGAACCGGATCGGGGAATTGACCGCCCAGGCCGGGCTGCGCGTCGCCAATGTCTTTCATGCCGGAGACGGCAATATGCACCCGCTGATCCTCTATGACGCCAATGCGCCCGGCGATCTGGAACGTTGCGAGGATCTGGGCGCGGAAATTCTCCGGCTTTGTGTTGAGGTGGGCGGCTGCCTGACCGGCGAACACGGCGTCGGCGTCGAGAAGCGCGAGCTGATGACGGATCAATATGCACCCGCCGATCTCGAAGCCCAGATGCGCGTCAAGGATGTGTTCGACCCGCAATGGCTGCTGAACCCGGCCAAGGTCTTTCCGCTGGCAGAAAGCGCGTCGCGGCGCGAGGCGAGGGGGCAGGATGCGGCCTGACAGCGAAGACGATCTTTCCGCGATGATCCGCGCCGCCTCCGGCCCGGTCTCGATCACCGGCGGCGCGACGCGGCTGCGGCCCGGCGAAGGGCAGGGCGCGCGCATCGACATGCGCGGGCTGTCGGGCATCACGCTTTACGAACCCGAGGCGCTAACGCTGGTGGTCCGCGCGGGCACGCTACTGACGGATCTTCAGGCCGCACTCGCCGCCGAAAACCAGATGCTCGCCTTCGAACCGGACCCGCGCGAGGGTTCTACCATCGGCGGGGTGGCGGCGGCGAATGCCTCTGGCCCGCGCCGGGTCAGCGCCGGGGCCTGCCGCGACGCGATGCTGGGCATCCGCATGGTGACCGGCGAGGGAGAGATCATCCGCAATGGCGGGCGGGTGATGAAGAACGTCACCGGCTATGATCTGGTGAAGCTCGCGGCTGGCTCGCGCGGAACGCTCGGCGCGATCACCGAGCTGGCGCTGAAAACCGCCCCGGTCCCGCCGGTGCGCGCGACGTTGCAGCTGAGCGGGCTGGACGATGCGGGCGCGATTGCCGCGATGACCACGGCGCTGACCAGCCCGTTCGACGTGACCGGGGCCGGGCGGCTGACCGACGGCACGGTGATCCTGCGCCTCGAAGGTCTGGCCGGATCGGTCGAATATCGCGCCGAAAGGCTGCGCGCGGCGCTTGGGGGGCGCGCCGGGATCGACACAGCCGAGGGCGATGAGGATTTCGCCGCACTGCGCGATGACGCGGCCCTGGGCGAAGGGGCGCTCTGGCGCATTGTGCTGCGGCCCTCGCAGGCCGGGGCCGTCCTGGCGCAGCTTCCGGGCGCGCATGTCGTCGATTGGGGCGGCGCGCTGATCCGGGCCGCCGCGCCGGCAGGCTGGCGCCCCGATCTGCCGCCGGGTGCGCGGGCGGTCTGCGAACGCGGCGCGCCCGTCACGCTGCCCGAAACCGATCCGATGGTCGCGCGGCTCAACGCCGGGATCCGCGCCGGATTCGACCCGCGCGGCGTGCTTCAGGGGGCCGCATGAGAACCGAATTCACCGCCGAACAATTGCAGGACCCGGATCTGGCCGAGGCCAACAAGATCCTGCGTGCCTGCGTGCATTGCGGTTTCTGCACAGCTACTTGCCCGACATTCCTCATCCGCGGGGATGAGCTCGACAGCCCGCGAGGCCGCATCTATCTGATGAAGGAGATGTTGGAATCCGGCCGTCCCGCCGATGAGAAAACCGTCACCCATATCGACCGCTGCCTGGGCTGTCTGGCCTGCATGACGACCTGCCCCTCGGGCGTGCATTACGCCCATCTGCTTGAGGTCGGCAAGAAACATATCGCGGAGACTTATCGCCGCCCGTGGCGCGACCGCGCGATCCGCTGGATGCTGGCCCGGGTGCTGCCCCATCAGGGCCGGTTCCGGCTGGCCATGTTCGGGGCAAGGCTCGCCCGGCCCTTCCGCCGCCTGATGCCCGATGCAAGGCTGCGCGCAATGCTGGAGATGGCCCCGCCTTCGCTGCCGAAGCGCAGCCCCAACGACGAAGCCCAGATCTTCGCCCCCACCGCCGAAAAACGCGCCCGCGTCGCGCTGATGATCGGCTGTGCGCAGCGGGCGCTGAACACCGACATCAACGACGCCACCATCCGCCTTCTGCGCCGGGCCGGATGCGAGGTGGTGATCCCGAAGGATTTCGGCTGCTGCGGCGCGATGACCCTGCATATGGGGCGCGAGGATGACGGGCGCGCCTCGGCCCGCGCCGCCATTGCCAGCCTGATCGCGGCGGATCGCGACGCGCCGCTCGATGCGGTCATCATCAACACGTCGGGCTGCGGCACCACGATCAAGGATTACGGCCATCTTTTCGCCGGAGACGAGACCGAGCCCGATGCCGCACGCATCGCTTCGCTGGCCCGCGATGTGACCGAGTTCCTCGCCACCCATGGCCTGCCCGAAACACAGCCGCAGCCCGCGCGTGTGGCCTATCACTCGGCATGCTCCCTGCAACATGGCCAGCAGATCAAGGCCGCGCCGCAAAGCCTTTTGCGCAAGGCCGGGTTCGAGGTGGTCGAGCCTGCCGATCCCCATCTTTGCTGCGGTTCGGCGGGGACCTATAACATGCTGCAACCCGAATTGTCGGGCGAGCTCAAACGCCGCAAGCTGGCCACGATCGAGGCGACCGCGCCGCAGATCATCGCGGCGGGGAATATCGGCTGCATGGTCCAGATCGGCTCTGGCACCGGCACGCCGGTGGTCCACACGGTCGAGTTGCTGGACTGGGCGACGGGCGGCCCGAAACCTCCTGCGATCACGGCGATGTGATCGCGCCGAGGCCGCCGACGCTGCCGCGCAGGCCCTTGAAAGCGCGAAATTCCATCCCAGATTCAAGGCACGGGACGCCGCAACGGGTCCTGTCACAAGCCGCCCGGATTGCCGGGGGCGTCACATATAGGCATCGCTTCGAAAGGATGTATGACATGCGTAGCTTTGATCGCGCACCGCTTTACCGTGCCTCGGTCGGTTTCGACCGTATGGCCGATCTGATGGACCGGGCCCTGTCTGCCGACAGCGCCACCCAGTCCTATCCCCCCTACAATATCGAGAAAACCGGCGAAGATTCTTACCGCATCTCGATCGCCGTGGCCGGGTTTGCTGCCGACGATCTGAATGTCGAACTGCGGGACGGTTCGGTGATCGTGTCGGCCAAGAAGGCCGAAGAGGATGACGACCGCAGCTTCCTGCATCGCGGCATCGCCACCCGCGCCTTCGAGCGCCGCTTTACCCTGGCCGAGCATATCCGTGTCGAGGGCGCGTCGCATCAGGACGGCATGCTGCATATCGACCTGATCCGCGAAGTACCCGAGGCTCTGAAGCCCCGCCAGATCGCGATTGAACGGGTTGAGGGCGCGAAGCGCGTCGAGAAGCTGGATTCCTGATCCGATCGGACTGACGGGCTGACGGAAGGCGCGGGGAAAACCCGCGCCTTTTTGCGTTTTGCTGTGGACAGTGATCCTTCATGCAGCTGGGGAGCAGAGGGCAGTGTCCGACCGTCGGGTGGACGTATCGGCCATGCCCGTGATGCGCTTTATGCCTCAATCCCGCTGAAGACCGGTCTGGCGCGAACCGGCACCAAAGCGTCCGCCCGAGGGGGCGGTCGGACGCTGCCCGGCGGGCCTGCGGCCCTTGATTCCGGGCGAGGACACGACACATATTCTTGCACCGCCCCGCAACAAGCATTAGCTCCGCGCCCATGGAACCCGTTCACATCATCGGCGCCGGTCTGGCCGGTTCAGAGGCCGCGTGGCAGGTCAGCCGCGCCGGCATCCCGGTCGTGCTTCATGAAATGCGCCCAACCGTCGAGACCTTCGCCCATAAGACCAGCGATTTCGCGGAAATGGTCTGCTCGAATTCCTTCCGCTCGGATGACGACCAGAACAACGCCGTCGGTCAGCTTCATTGGGAGATGCGGCAGGCGAACGGTCTGATCATGGCGATGGCCGACCGCCACAAGCTGCCTGCGGGCGGCGCGCTCGCCGTCGACCGCGAGGCCTTCGCCGCCGATGTCACCGCCGCTTTGCGCGCCGAGCCGCTGATCACCGTCGAAACCGGCGAAATCACCGCGCTTCCCACCGAAGGTCGCTGGATCATCGCCACCGGACCGCTGACCTCGGCCGCACTCGGCGATGCGATCCGGGCCGAGACGGGGGCGGATGCGCTCGCCTTCTTCGATGCCATCGCCCCCATCGTCTATGCCGACACGATCGACATGGACATCGCCTGGCGCCAATCCCGCTATGACAAGGGCGAGACCGAGGAAGAGCGCACCGCCTATATCAACTGCCCGATGACGCGCGAGGAATACGAGGCGTTCATCGACGCGCTTCTGGCCGCCGACAAGACCGAGTTCCACGAGGGCGAAACCGCCGGTTATTTCGACGGCTGCCTGCCCATCGAGGTGATGACCGAACGCGGCCGCGAGACGCTGCGCCACGGCCCGATGAAGCCGGTCGGGCTGACCAATGCCCATAAGCCGCAGGAAAAACCCTATGCGGTGGTGCAGCTGCGCCGGGATAACACGCTCGGGACGCTCTATAATATCGTCGGGTTCCAGACCAAGATGAAATACGGCGCACAGACAGAGGTGTTCCGCATGATTCCGGGTCTGCAAAATGCCAGCTTCGCGCGGCTCGGCGGGATCCATCGCAATTCCTTCCTGAACTCGCCCACGCTGTTGGATGACCGGATGCGGCTGCGCGCGCGCCCGCATCTGCGCTTTGCGGGGCAGGTCACCGGGGTCGAGGGCTATGTCGAAAGTGCTGCGATGGGGCTCTTGGCCGGACGGATGGCCGCCGCCGAGGCGCAGGGCCGGGATCTGGCCCCGCCGCCGGGCACCACGGCGATGGGCGCGCTGATCCACCACATCACCGGCGGGGCCGAGGCTAAAACCTTCCAGCCGATGAACGTGAATTTCGGCCTGTTCCCGCCGGTCGAGGCCAAGGGCGGCAGGCGGGGCCGCAAGGACCGCTATCCGGCCTATACCAACCGCGCCAAGGAAGATTTCACCTCATGGCTGGCGGCGCAGTAACCCGCTTTGCGCCGTCGCCCACCGGGCTGCTGCATCTGGGCCATGCGTTCTCGGCGCTCGTCTCGGCGGGAAAGGCCGGGCCGGGCCGGTTTCTGCTGCGCATCGAGGATATCGACCGCGAGCGCTGCAAGCCGGAATTCGAGACCGCGATTTTCGAGGATCTGGGCTGGCTGGGTCTGAGCTGGCGGCAGCCGGTGATGCGGCAATCCGACCGGATGGCGGTCTATCGCGACGCACTGTCCTATCTGGGCGATCTGGGCGTGACCTACCCCTGTTCCTGCACGCGCGGCGATATCAGGGCCGCGCTGTCCGCCCCGCAAGAGGGCGCTCCGCTACACGGGCCGGACGGGCTGATCTATCCCGGATGCTGCCGGGGCCGGCCGATGCGCGATCTGCGCGAGGGCGATGTGATCCGGCTGGATGCGGGCCGCGCCTTCGATCTGATCCGCGACAATATGCTGAGCTTCCGCGACGGGCGGGTGCATGTGCTGTCGCGCGAAGCCTTCCTGACCGGGATCGGCGATGTGATCTTGGCGCGGCGGGGGATGGGCACGTCCTATCACCTCTCGGTGGTGCTGGACGATGCGGCGCAGGGGATCACGCTGGTCACGCGCGGCATGGATTTGTTCGAATCGAGCTGGATCCATGTGCTGCTGCAACGTCTGCTGGATCTGGACACGCCCGAATATCACCACCACCGGCTGATCCGCGATCAGGACGGCAAGCGCCTCGCCAAGCGCGACGATGCGCGGAGCCTGCGGGCGCTGCGGCAAGACGGGGCCAGCCCGGCAGAGATACGGGCCATGCTGGGTCTGCCCGCCACCGGCTGAGGCATCTGCGCCGCCTGCGCCGCGCTAACCCTTCTTGACCGGCGCCCCGGCGATATAGGTTTCCGCGATGGCACGATCGTCACCGAGCGTTTGCAGGATGAACAGCTCTTCCGACAGCGTTTTGGCCCGCGCCATGCGCAGTTCCATCGCGGGGGTGGCGCGTGCGTCCAGCACCACGATATCCGCCTCGGTCCCGGCATCGAGCGTGCCGATCCGGTCCTCCAGCCCCAGCGCCACGGCATTGCCCCGCGTGACCCAGTGGAACGCGCCCAAAGGATGCAGCTTCTGACCCTGAAGCTGGAGGATCTTGTAGCCCTGATCCAGCGTCTGAAGCATGGAATAGCTGCTGCCGCCGCCGATATCCGTGGCGATGGCGTTGGTGATGCCCCGCGCGCGCAGCCCGGCATCGTCGAACAGCCCGCTGCCCAGGAAAAGATTAGAGGTCGGGCAGAACACCGCCTTGGTGCCGGTCTCGGCCATGACCGCGATCTCTCGCTCGGTCAGGTGAATCGAATGCCCCATCAGCGCCTTCGGCCCGATCAGCCCGAAGCGTTCATAGATGCCCAGATAATCCGGCGCATCGGGATAAAGCGACGCGGTATAGGCGATTTCGTCGTGATTTTCGCTCAGATGGGTCTGGATATGGCAGTCGGGATATTCCGCGGCGAGCGCGCCGGCCATCTCGAGCTGCTCGGGTGTCGAGGTGATCGCGAAACGCGGCGAGATCGCATAAAGCCCGCGCCCTTTGCCGTGCCATTTCTCGATCAGTTCCTTGCTGTCGTCATAGCCCGATTGCGCCGTGTCGCGCAGCCCGTCGGGGGCGTTGCGGTCCATCATCACCTTGCCGCCGATCATCCGCATGTTCCGGCGGGCGGCCTCGGTGAAATATGCCTCGGCGGATGATCTGTGCACCGAGCAGAAGGCGACCGCGGTGGTCGTGCCGTGGCTGGTGAGCAGATCGAAGAAATGCCGGGCCATCTCGGCGCAATGATCGGGATCGACGAAGCGGGTTTCCTCGGGAAAAGTGTAATTGTTCAGCCAGTCGAGAAGCTGCGCCCCCCAGCTTGCGATCACCTGCACCTGCGGGAAATGCAGATGCGTATCGATGAAACCGGCCATCATCAGATGCGGATGGTGATTGACGATCTGCGCCGCGCCGGCGCGTGGCGCGATCTCGGCATAGTCGCCCACAGCCTCGATCATTCCGCCCGAGATCAGGATCGCGCCATCCTCGATATAGCGATAGGCCGCGCGATCCGTGTCGTCGCGGGGCAGGGCGGAGAAGTTCAGGATGCGTCCGCGCAAAAGGCGGGGCGGGGCTGTGTCGGTCATGCTCTGGTCCCGGTTCTCTGGTCAGAAAATATGCGGATCACGCGGAGGGTCCGGTGATCCGCACCAGTGCCCCAGACAGGGGGTTCTTGTCTCAGCTTGCGGTCATTCGGCGAAGAAGGCGAAGCGGATCACGAACAGACCCGCCACCACCCAGGTCGCGATATGGACGTCGCGCGCGCGTCCGGTCAGCAGCTTGATCAGCGCATAGCTGATAAAGCCGAAGGCCAGACCGTTGGCGATGGAATAGGTAAAAGGCATCATCAGCGCGGTCAGCACGGCCGGCGCCGCCTCGGTCACATCCTCCCATGCGATTTCCGAAAATTCACGCACCATCAGGCAGGCCACGTAGAGCAGCGCGGGCGCGGTCGCATAGGCCGGGACCGAACCCGCCAACGGCGCGAAGAACATCGCCAGCAGGAACAGCACGGCGACGACGAGCGCGGTCAGCCCCGTCCGCCCGCCCGCCTGAACGCCCGAAGCGCTTTCGACATAGGCGGTGGTCGAGCTGGTGCCCAGCATCGAGCCGGCGAGGATCGCGGTCGAATCCGCCATCAGCGCGCGGCTGAGGCCCTTGTTGGTATGGGCCGGCCCCTCGGTCAGCAGCCCGGCGCGCTTGGCGACGCCGATCAGCGTGCCGGTCGCGTCGAACACCTCGACCAGCACCATCACCAGGATAACGTGGAAGATCCCCGCCGTCAGCGCCCCGGCCAGGTCGAGCTGCATGAAGGTCGGCGCGATCGAGGGCGGCATCGACATGAGGCCACCGAACGCGCTCGCCCCGAGCAGGATCGAGGCCAGCGTGATGACCAGGATCCCGATCAGGATCGCGCCGCGGATTTTCAGCGCGTCGAGCGCTGCGGTGATGAAGAACCCGGCCACGGCCAGAAGCGGGCCGGTCTGGGTCAGATCCCCGAGCGCGACATAGGTTGCGGGATTCGCCACCACGATGCCCGAGCTGGTCAGCGCGATCAGCCCGAGAAACATCCCGATCCCCGCCGCAATCGCGCTGCGCATCGAGCTGGGGATCCCGGCGATCAGCCAGCGCCGGATGCCGGTGACCGACAGGAACAGAAAGACCAGACCCGAGATGAACACCGCACCCAGCGCCTGTTGCCAGGTAAAACCGAGCGCGCCGACCACGGTAAAGGCGAAAAAGGCGTTCAGCCCCATCCCCGGCGCCATGCCGATGGGCCAGTTCGCCCACAGCGCCATGATCGCCGAGCCGAGCGCGGCGGCGAGGCAGGTGGCGACGAAGACCGCATCGCGGTCCATCCCGGTCGACGACAGGATCTCCGGGTTGACGAAGATGATATAGGCCATGGTCAGGAAGGTGGTCGCCCCCGCGATCACCTCTGTCCTCAGGCTGGTGCCATTGGCCCTGAGGCCGAAAATCCTGTCCATCATTGTCCCTCCCATGGATGGCGGGCCGGTCTCCTGCCGGGCCCTTGTTGTCATGTGTCGGTTGGTGCGGCCCGGCGCCGCCCCGCTATCGCGTTGCCAGCCGGATCTCCCTCGCGCGATCCGGCTGCATGTGCTGCGCGGCCGGGGTCAGCGCGGTCATCAGCTCTGCCGCGACCATGGCGGCGATGATCTCGGGGCGCTTGTCGCGACTGCCGCCCGAGCCGATCGGGCAGGTCAGCGCGGCGTCCGACAGCCCGTCGCATTGCCGTGCGCACCAGCTTCGGAACTTTGCCCGCTTGGTGGCCGATCCGATCATGCCGACATAGCGCGCATCGCCGCGTTCGAGCGCCGCGGCGGTCAGCAGGAAATCCAGCGCATGGTCATGGGTCAGCACCACGAAGGCGCTGCCCGGCGGCGCGGACTGGATCTCGAATTCCGGGATCGCGCAGAGCCGCTTTTCGACCATCGCGCCCGACAGGGCCAGCTCGCCCTGACGCTGATCGGCCAGCACCGTGCGCACCGGCAGATGCTGAAGCAGATCGGCCAGCGCCCGCCCGACATGGCCCGCCCCGAGCACATAGACCGAGGGCAGGCTGTCATGGGCGCGTCGCGCGGCCGAGATGGCGGCGGCCTTGTCCGCCATGCGCATCCGCTGCACGGAAATCTCGACGCGGCCGCCGCAGCATTGCCCGATCTCGGGTCCGAGCGGCAGGTCCAGATGGCAGGCGATGTCGCCTTTCGCCAGCATTTCACGGGCGGCGTCGATGGCGCGCTGTTCCAGCTGTCCGCCGCCGATCGTGCCCGACAGCCCGGTCGCGCTGACGAACATCTCGGTCCCAGCTTCGCGCGGGGACGAGCCGCGCACACGGGTCAGCCGCAGCCGGGCGACAGGGCCGGCTTCGTTCAGAAAGCTGATGAGGCGGTTCAGCGCATACATCGCTCAGCTCCTTCCGCCGGTCCGGCGTTTCAGCCGATCCACCGCCAACAGCACCCGTTCGGGCGTGGCAGGCGAATCGAGGCGCGGGCATTCGCGATAATCCGCCACGCTCGCCACCGCCATCGAGATCGCCTCGAAGACCGAGATCCCCAGCATGAAGGGCGGCTCGCCCACGGCTTTCGACCGCTTGATCGTCATCTCGCGATTCTCCGACCAGTCGGCGAGGGCGACGTTGAAGATACGCGGCCGGTCGCTGGCCAGCGGGATCTTGTAGGTAGAGGGCGCATGGGTCCTCAGCCGGCCCTTGTCGTCCCACCACAGCTCTTCGCTGGTCAGCCAGCCGACACCCTGCACGAAGGCACCCTCGACCTGCCCCTTGTCGATGGCCGGGTTCAGCGAGCGGCCCACATCATGCAGGATATCGCTGCGTTCGATCCGGTACTCGCCGGTCAGCGTATCGACGGACACCTCGGAACAGGCCGCGCCATAGGCGTAGTAATAGAAGGGCCGGCCCTTGCCCGCGGCGCGGTCCCAATGGATTTTCGGCGTCTTATAGAAGCCCGCGGCGGACAGGTGGATCCGTGCGACATAAGCCTCGTGGATGAGCTTGGCGAAGGGCAGGATCTCGTCGCCGATATGAACGGCATTGTCGATGAATCGGATCCGATCCGGCGCGATCTGCCAGCGTTCGGCGGCGAAGGCGACGAGTCGCGCCTTGATCTGCTCGGCCGCATCGAGCGCCGCCATGCCATTCAGATCCGAGCCGCTCGATGCCGCAGTGGCCGAGGTGTTCGGCACTTTCTCGGTGGTGGTGCGGGTGATCTTGATCCGGTCGAAATCCACCTGGAACACATCCGCCACGACCTGCGCGACCTTGGTGTTCAGCCCCTGGCCCATCTCGGTCCCGCCGTGATTGAGGGAGATCGAGCCGTCGCTGTAGATATGCAGCAGCGATCCGGCCTGGTTGAAATGCGTCGCCGTAAAAGAGATGCCGAATTTCACCGGGGTCATGGCGATCCCGCGCCGGATGATCCCGCCCTCGGCATTGTGGCGCAGCACCGCGTCGCGGCGGGCCTGGTAATCGCTGCTTTCCTCCAGCTCCCGGACGATCTGGCCGAGGATATTGTCCTCGACCTTCTGGTGATAGGGCGTCAGGTCGCGCCCCTCGCCGCCATAGAAATTGGCCTTGCGGATCTCCAGCGTGTCCCGGCCGAGCGCATAGGCGATTTCCTCGATCATGCGTTCGGCGACCATGACGCCCTGCGGCCCGCCAAAGCCGCGAAACGCCGTGTTCGAAACGGTGTTGGTCTTTTGCGGGCAGGAGGTCAGCCGCACATGCGGATAGAAATAGGCGTTGTCGGCATGGAACAGCGCCCGGTCGGTCACCGGCCCCGAGAGATCCGAGGAATATCCGCAGCGCGCTGCCAGATGGCTTTCGACGGCCTGGATCACGCCGTCATCGTCGAAGGCCACGTCATAGTCGATCACGAAATCATGGCGCTTGCCGGTCGCGGTCATGTCCTGATCGCGGTCGGGGCGGATCTTCACCGGACGGTTCAGCTTTTTGGCGGCCATCGCGGCGACGACCGCGAAGATGTTCATCTGGCTTTCCTTGCCGCCGAACCCGCCACCCATGCGGCGGACATTGATGGTGACCGAATGCGACGGCACGCCGAGCACATGGGCGACCATATGCTGCGCCTCGCTGGGATGCTGGGTCGAGCAATTCACGATCACATCCTCATCCTCGCCGGGAATGGCGAAGGCGATCTGCCCTTCCAGATACATGTGATCCTGACCGCCCACGGCGATGCGGCCCTTGATGCGATGCGCCGCGCCCTGCCGTCCCGCGCCGATATCGCCGCGTTGCAGGGTCAGCGGTTCGGTCACGGTCGGGTAACCGGCCTCGCGCGCGCTGATCGGGTCGAGCGCATGGGGCAGGGGGTCGTATCCGATCTCGGCCTTCTCGGCGGCGCGCCGGGCGAGATCGCGGGTTTCGGCGACCACCGCGAAAAGCGGCTGGCCATGATATTCGACCAGCTCTTCGGGGAAGACCGGCTCGTCCTGCCGCCCGCCGGGGCTGATATCGTTGACGCCGGGAATATCGGCGGCGGTCAGCACGGCGATGACGCCCTGTGCCTTGCGCACCGCACTCAGATCCATCGCCGTGATCCGACCATGCGCCACATCCGCCACGCCGAGATAGGCGTGAAGCGTGCCCTGCGGTTCGGTGATGTCATCGGTATATTCAGCCCGCCCGGTGACATGCTTGATGGCGCTGTCATGTTCGATGCTCTGATGCGCGGTGCCTCGCGCGCGGCGCTGTTCATTCATGCGATGATCTTCCATCAGGCGACCTCCAGCCGGGGCTTGCCGGAGGTGTCGGCGTCATGTTCCAGAAAGAAGCGGCGCAGCAGGTTCTGCGCGACCAGCATCCGGTATTCGGCGCTGGCGCGCCAGTCGGAGAGCGGCTCGAAATCCTGCGAAAGTGCCTCTGCCGCCGCCTCGAAGGCGGCTTCGTTCCACTCCTGTCCGACAAGCGCGGCCTCGGCTGCGGCGGCGCGTTTCGGTGTGGCCGCCATGCCGCCAAAGGCCAGCCGCGCGGCAGAAATGCGCCCCTGCTGCACGGTGAGGCTGAACCCGGCGGCGACCGAGGAAATATCCTCGTCGCGCCGCTTCGAGATCTTGTAGGCCGCGTCGATCTGCCCCGGTGCCGGGCGCGGGATGCGAATGCTGGCGACGAAATCGCCGCTCTCGCGATCCTGCTCGCCGTAATCTATGAAGAAATCCTCCAGCGCCAGGCTGCGGCGCCCCTCGGCCTTTTGCAGCGTGACCTCCGCGCCGAGCGCGATCAGCACCGGCGGCGTGTCCCCGATGGGCGAGCCATTGGCGATATTGCCGCCGATCGTGCCCATGTTGCGGACCTGCCAGCCGGCGATGCGCTCCCAATAGGGTCCGAGATGCGGGAACGCCTCGCGCATCGCCGCCTCGGCCTCGCTATAGGTGACGCCCGCGCCGATGGTCAGCGCCTCGTCGGTGAGCTCGACCGATTTCAGCTCTTCCAGATGAGTGATGAACACGACCGGAGAGATCGGGCGCAGGAATTTCGTCACCCACAGCCCGACATCGGTCGAGCCGGCGACGATGGTTGCCTTGGGATGCGCGCCCAGAACCTTGCCCAGATCGTCCAGATCCGCCGGCAGGATCGCGCGGTCATCCTCGGGTCCGGTTTCGATCCGCCCGTTCTGGCGCATGGCGTCCAGTCGGGCTGTCAGCGTCTCGCGCTCGCGGGTGAGATAGTCATTCGCGGGGGTGTCGTATTCATTTACGGCGAGCGCCGCCCGGATGATCGGCGCATAGCCGGTGCAGCGGCAGAGATTGCCCTGAAGCGCGGTCTCGATCTGCGTTTCGCTGGGCTGCGGTGTCTCCATCCACAATGCATAAAGCGACATGACGAAACCCGGCGTGCAGAAGCCGCACTGGCTGCCATGATGCTCGACCATGGCTTGCTGGACCGGATGCAGGCGGCCGTCGGGCCCGCAGAGATGTTCGACGGTGACGATGTGGCAGCCGTTCAGCGAGGCGAGGAAGCGGATGCAGGCATTCACCGTCTCATAGCGCAGCGCGCCGTTCTGCAACCGCCCGATCAGCACCGTGCAGGCCCCGCAATCTCCCTCGGCGCAGCCCTCCTTGGTGCCGGTCAGCCGGCGCTCGATGCGAAGATAGTCCAGCAGGGTCCGGGTCGCGGGCAGTTCAGAGAGCGTGATCTCCTCGTCATTGAGCAGAAAACGGATATCGGAGGAATGCGGCATGTCTCGATCCTGTGCTGGCTCGGGCGGTGCTGGCGTTGAATATCAAATCTAACACAAGCCTAGCCAAGGTGACTGACTCGAAAAACGGTGTGTGTCGGGAAATACTTTCAACAGACTGTTGAAAGTCATAGAGTGGGTCCGATCCCAGAAGGAACGCCGCTCATGTCCTATCTCGAAAGCCTGCGGGTCTTTGTCCGCGTGGTCGAACTCGGCAGCATTACCTCGGGCGGGCGCGACCTGCGGCTGACCCCTGCCGTTGCCAGCAAGCGCATCAAGGAGCTGGAACAGCATCTAGGCGCGCGGCTGTTCAACCGCACCACCCGATCGCTGACCCCGACCGAACTGGGCAAGAGCTTCTATGACGAGGCCCGCCGGGTGCTGGCGGCGGTGGAACATGCCGAATCCGTCGCGGCGCAGTTCTCGGGCGTGCCGCGCGGGGTGATCCGGGTGACCGCGCCGCTGGGTCTTGGCCGGCGGATCATCGCGCCGCTGATCCCGGAATTCGCCGAGCGCCACGCGGAGACCGAGATCCGTATGAGGATGTCGGATCGCAAGGTGGATATTCTTGCCGACGGGATCGACCTGGCGTTTTTCGTGGGCACGCCGCCCGATTCGAGCCTGAAGCTGCGCAAATTCGCCGATTGCCCGCGCGTTCTTTGCGCCGCGCCGTCCTATCTGGCGCAGCATGGCACGCCGCAGACCCCCGATGACCTGATGAGCCGCCATAACTGCCTGCTGCTGCGCTATCCGCGTTCACCGGAATATTTCTGGGTGCTCGACACGCCCGAAGGTCCGCGCAAGCTGGAGGTGCGGGGCCGGTTCGATGCCGATGACAGCGATGTGCTGACCGGCTGGGCGCTTGCCGGTGCCGGGATCGTGAACAAGCCGCGCTTTGATGTGGCGGGGCATCTGGCTGCGGGTCGGCTGGTCGAGATCCTGCCGGAGACGCCGCCCGTCGCCTCGATCTTTGGCTGTCTTTACCCGCATCGGCGATTGCAGGATCCGAAGATGCGTCTTCTGGTCGATTTCGTGGCCGGGCGAGCGGTCAAGGCCATGAGGCAGGACGGGGCAGACCCTGGCTCGGCAGGGCCGCGGGTCAGCCGGATCGGGGTGTGACGACGCCGCCAATCGCCGCGGTCAGCGCGCGGGCCGCCGCGATCACCGGACGGCTGAGCGGCTCGATCTGGTCCGGTCCGATCCGGCTCGTCGGCCCCGAGACCGAGATCCCCGCCGCGGCCTCGCCATGCATGTCGAAAACCGGCGCGGCAATGCAGCGCATTCCGAGCGTCTTTTCCTCGTTATCCACGGCGTAACCGCGCGCCCGGCTGAGCGACAGGTCGCGCGCCAGACGTTCGGGCGTTATAAGGCTGTGTTCGGTAAAGGCTTCGAGCCCCTGCGCGGCGATGATGCGCGCGGCGCGGGGTTCTGCCATGCCGGCAAGCAGCGCCTTGCCGATCCCGGAGGCATGCATCGGCGAGAGCGTGCCGGGCGGGAAAAAGGCCCGGATGCTGGCATGGGTCTCGACCTGGCTCACGAACAGCACCGCGCCGTCGGTTTCGACACCGAGATTGGCGGTTTCGCCGGTGTCTTCCATCAATTGCCGCAGGATCGGCCGGGCGCGCTCGACAAGGCTGGTGCGGCGCAGATAGCGGGCGCCGATGACGAAGGCGCGGGGTCCGATATGCCAAAGCTGCGCTTCGGCATCGAATTCCACCAGGCCGCGCCGTTCCAGCGTCACGAGAATGCGATAGACCGTCGCCGGGGACTGGCCCATATCTTCGGCGATGCTGCCAAGGGTCAGCCCCTGCGCGGCGCTGAGAAACTCGAACACCTCCATCGCGCGGTCGAGCGATTTGATGATGTTCTGATCGCTCTTATCCTCCCATCCGCGAGGCCGGCCACGAGGTCGGCGCGGGGGGTCCCCATCATTGTCTTGAGATTCCATCAAAACTCTTTCATTTTAAGTGAAAACACTATTCATGATATGAAAAATATAAGGCACTGACAATAAATAATTTTTACGCTGAGTTGCCGTCGGGTGATGCGAATCCAAAAAAATATATCGATCCCGGCCTGTGGCCTAGGCTGGAGGGCATCACGGAAGGAGCGAGCCCATGAGTTTTCAGAACCCGGTTTTCATTCCCGGTCCCACGAATATCCCGGAAAGCCTGCGCAAGGCCTGCGATATGCCGACGATCGACCATCGCTCGCCGCTCTTCGGGCAGATCCTGCATCCGGCGCGCGAGAGCGTGCGCAAGATCCTGAAAAGCGACAGTGCCGAGATCTTCATCTTCCCCTCGACCGGCACTGGCGGCTGGGAAACCGCGCTCAGCAACACGCTTTCGGCAGGCGACAAGGTTCTGGCGGCGCGCAACGGCATGTTCAGCCATCGCTGGATCGACATGTGCCAGCGTCACGGGCTGGAGGTCGAGATCGTCGAAACGCCCTGGGGCGCCGGGCTTCCTGCGGATCGCTATGAAGAGATCCTCAGCGCGGATAAGAACCACGAGATCAAGGTCGTGCTGGCAACGCATAACGAGACCGCGACCGGGGTGAAATCCGACATTGCCGCAGTGCGCCGCGCGCTCGATGCGTCGGAGCATCCGGCGATGCTGTTCGTGGACGGGGTGTCCTCGATCGCCTCGATGGATTTCCGCTTCGACGAATGGGGCGTCGATGTCGCCGTGACCGGCTCGCAGAAAGGATTCATGCTGCCGCCGGGGCTGGCCATTATCGGGTTCAGCGAAAAGGCGATGGCGGCGACCGAGGCGGCGACGCTGCCGCGCACCTTCTTCGATGTGCGCGACATGGAAAAAGCCTATGCCAACAACGCGTATCCCTATACGCCCGCGGTGGGGCTGCTGAACGGGCTGAACCAGGCCTGCGGGATGTTGCTGGCCGAGGGGCTGGAGCATGTCTTTGCCCGCCATCACCGCATCGCCGAGGGCGTCCGCGCCGCGGTGCGTGGCTGGGGGCTGGAGCTTTGCGCGGTCTCGCCCGATGTCTATTCCGACACGGTCAGCGCCGTGCGCACGCCGGAAGGCTTCAACGCCACCGAGATCGTCACCCATGCGGCGCAAGCCTATGGCGTGGCCTTCGGCGTCGGGCTGGGCGAGGTGGCCGGCAAGGTCTTCCGCATCGGCCATCTGGGCAGTCTCACCGATGTGATGACGCTGTCGGGGCTGGCCACGGCCGAAATGTGCATGGCCGATCTGGGCCTCGATATCAAACTTGGCTCTGGCGTCGCGGCCGCGCAGGATTACTATCGCAGCAATCCTGTTCAAATGCGAAAGGCCGCGTGATGCTGGATGAGACCGTAAAGATCCCAAGCTACGAGGATATGCTGGCGGCGCATGAGCTGATCCGCCCGCATATCCGCCTGACCCCGGTGCGCCAGTCGGATTACCTGAACGAGCTGACCGGCGCCGATCTGTTCTTCAAATGCGAGAATTTTCAGGAGCCCGGCGCGTTCAAGGTGCGCGGCGCCGCGAATGCGGTGTTCGGGCTGGGTGACGAACAGGCGAAGAAGGGGGTTGCGACCCATTCCTCGGGCAACCACGCCTCGTGCCTGTCCTACGCCGCCATGCTGCGGGGCATTCCCTGCAACGTGGTGATGCCGCGCACTGCGCCTCAGGCCAAGAAGGACACGGTGCGACGCTTCGGGGGCAAGATCACCGAATGCGAGCCCTCGACCTCGTCCCGCGAAGAGGCATTTGCCAAGGTTCAGGCCGAAACCGGGGGCGATTTCGTTCATCCCTATAACGACCCCCGCGTGATCGCCGGGCAGGGGACCTGCTCGAAGGAGCTGATGGAACAGACCGGCGGGCTGGATATGGTCGTGGCCCCGATCGGCGGCGGCGGAATGATCTCGGGCACCTGCCTGACGCTGGCCACGCTCGCCCCTGAGACGAAGGTCATCGCGGCAGAGCCGGAAACCGCCGACGATGCCTATCGCAGCTTCAAGGCCGGCAAGATCATCGCCGATGATGCGCCGAAATCGGTAGCGGACGGTCTGCTGGTGCCGCTGAAGGATCTGACCTGGCATTTCGTGTCGAACCATGTCTCGGAGATCTACACAGCCTCGGAAGAGGAAATCGTCGATGCGATGAAGCTGATCTGGAAATATCTGCGCATCGTGATGGAGCCGTCGAGCGCCGTGCCGCTCGCCACCATTCTGAAGAACAAGGATGCCTTCGCCGGAAAGCGCGTCGGCATTATCGTGACCGGGGGCAATGTCGATCTCGACCGGCTGCCCTGGATGAAAGGAGACTGAGTCATGAACGCACCCGCGAAATTCGACGATTACGAGGTCGGCTTCGACATTCCGGCCAAGCCGGGCATGGACGAGGCGGATATCCAGACGCCCTGCCTGGTGCTGGATCTCGACGCGCTCGAGCGCAACATCAAGAAGATGGGCGATTACGCCAAGGCGCACGGGATGCGCCATCGCAGCCACGGCAAGATGCATAAATCGGTGGATGTGCAGAAGCTTCAGGAAAGCCTGGGCGGCGCGGTCGGGGTCTGCTGCCAGAAGGTCAGCGAGGCCGAAGTCTTTGTGCGCGGCGGCATCAAGGATGTGCTGGTCAGCAATCAGGTTCGCGATCCCAAGAAGATCGACCGCCTCGCGCAGCTGCCCAAGCTGGGCAGCCGGATCATCGTCTGCGTGGACGACATCGACAATGTCTCGGCGCTGTCCGAAGCCGCGCAGAAACACGGCACCACGCTGGAATGCTTCGTGGAAATCGACTGCGGCGCCGGGCGCTGCGGCGTCACCACCACCGAGGATGTGGTCAAGATCGCCAAGGCCATCGACGCCGCTCCGGGTCTGAAATTCACCGGCATCCAGGCCTATCAGGGCGCGATGCAGCATATCGACAGCTATGAGGACCGGAAGGCCAAGCTGGACACCGCGATTGCGATGGTCAAGGACGCGGTGGACGGGCTGAAGGAGGCCGGGCTTGAACCCGAGCTGGTCTCTGGCGGCGGCACCGGCTCTTATTACTTCGAATCCAACTCGGGCGTTTACAACGAGCTTCAATGCGGCTCTTACGCTTTCATGGATGCCGATTACGGCCGCATCCTCGACAAGGACGGCAAGCGGATCGACCAGGGCGAATGGGAGAACGCGTTCTTCATCCTCACCCAGGTCATGAGCCACGCCAAGGAGGACAAGGCGATCTGCGATGCCGGGCTCAAGGCACAGTCGGTCGATAGCGGGCTGCCCTTCATCTATGGCCGCGACGATGTGGAATATGTGAAATGCTCGGATGAGCACGGGGTGATCGCGGACCCGGACGGGGTTCTGAAAGTGGGCGAGAAGCTGAAGCTTGTGCCGGGCCATTGCGACCCGACCGCCAATGTCCATGACTGGTATGTGGGCGTGCGCGGCGGCAAGGTCGAATCCGTCTGGCCGGTATCGGCGCGCGGCAAGGCCTACTGATCCCCGGCTGAACGACAAACTCCGGCGCCTGCGCGGCGCCGGTTTCTGCCCATGTGCGGGCCGCCAATCCGGCCATTCCACAGGGGCGCATGAACACTGATACGGAGCTTTTTGATGCTGATTGTCCCCGAACGCGAAATTGCCGATCTGATGACCCGCGAGGCGGCCTTCGAGGCGGTCGAGAAGGTCTTCGCCGCGATGGCTTCGGGGGATGCCTATAACTTCCCCGTCATCCGCGAGGCGATCGGGCATGAGGACGCGCTTTACGGCTTCAAGGGCGGCTTCGACCGCGCCGGGCTGACGCTTGGGCTGAAGGCGGGCGGGTATTGGCCGAACAATCTGGAAAAGCGCGGGCTGATCAACCACCAGTCGACCGTGTTCCTGTTCGATCCCGATACCGGCAAGGCTGCGGCGATGGTGGGCGGCAATCTGCTGACGGCGCTGCGCACGGCTGCGGCATCTTCGGTGTCGATCCGGCATCTGGCGCGGCAGGATGCAAAGGTTCTTGGCATGATCGGGGCCGGGCATCAGGCGAAATTCCAGATGCGCGCAGCGCTTGAGCAGCGCGATTTCCAGAAGGCGATCGGCTGGAACCTCCATCCCGAGATGCTGTCGAACCTGCAAGAGGTCGCCGATGAGGCCGGCATCCCCTTCGAGGCGGTCGAGTTGGACGGCATGACCGAGGCCGATGTGATTATCTCGATCACCTCGTCCTTCGATGCGATCCTCAAGGCGGATCAGGTTTCGCCGGGCACGCATATTGCCTGCATGGGCACCGACACCAAGGGCAAGCAGGAGGTCGATCCGCAGCTTCTGGTTCGTGCGGATGTGTTCACCGATGAGGTCGCGCAATCGGTGACGCTCGGCGAGGCGCAGCATGCCGTGGCGCAGGGTCTGATCTCCGAGACGGATATCTCGCAACTGGGCGCGGTCATCAATGGCAGCAATCCGGGCCGCGTCTCGGACGAGCAGATCACGTTGTTCGACGGCACCGGGGTGGGGCTTCAGGATCTGGCCGTCGCGTCGGCGGTGGTCGATCTGGCGGTGCAGCAAGGCGTCGCCATCGAGGTCGATTTCTGAGGCCGCGCCCGAACTCAGCCGATGGGAGAGAGGATCTCGACCTCTTTCCCGTCGCGGATCGCCGTGTAGAAGCAGCTTCGGCGGTTCGTGTGGCAGGCGGGGCCCTGCTGCTCGACAAGAACCAGAAGACAGTCGCTGTCGCAATCGACGCGCAGTTCGATCAGTTTCTGAACATGGCCCGAGCTTTCGCCCTTGACCCAGAAGCTTTGCCGCGAGCGTGACCAATAGGTGACGCGCCCGCTGTCCAGACTGCGGCGCACCGACTCTTCGTTCATCCAGGCCATCATCAGCACGTCACCGCTTTCCGCGTCCTGCGCAATGGCGGGGATCAGCCCGTTGGCGTCGAAACGCAGCGTGGCAGGGTCGAACATCGGGTTTCCTTTCAGCCTTTCGGTGCCTATCTAGGCGTTAATACTCGCGGGGGAAACCATGTCCGACGCCGATATGATGCAGCTCTATTCCAAGCGGATCCTTGCGCTCGCCGCGGATATTCCGCATCTGGGCAAGCTGGCCGATGCGCAGGGCAGCGCAATGAAACGCTCTCCGCAATGCGGGTCGACGGTGACGGCGCATGTGCGGATGGAGGACGGGCGCATCGCCGGATTCGCTCAGGAGGTCCGTGCCTGCGCGCTTGGACAGGCCTCGGCCGGGGTGCTGGGGCAGGCGGTGATGGGCGCATCGCGCGAGGACATCGCACGCGGGGCGGACCAGCTTCGCGCGATGCTGAAAGAGGACGGCCCGGTGCCTGACGCCCCCTGGAACGGGCTGGAGGTGCTGATCCCGGCCCGCGACTATCCCAACCGTCACGCCTCGATCATGCTGTGCTGGCAGGCGACGCTCGCGGCGATGGACGAGGTGGCGGACCCGGGCTGACGCGGGCGGTTGTGGCGATGGTTGCCAGCACATGAAAAAGGCGGCGCATGGGGCGCCGCCTTTTCTGTGTCCGCAGGTCGGGAAGATCACTCTTCCGCGTTTTCCTCGGCGGTCTCTTCGCCTTCGGCCTCGGTGGCCTCGCCTTCGCCCTCTGCGGCTGCGGCATCAGCATCCTCTTCCGATTCCTCGGAGACAAGGGCCGACGGCGCCGCGATATTGGCGATCACGAAGTTGCGGTCCGTGGTCGGCTTTGCGCCCGAGGGCAGTTTGACGTCCTCGATATGGATCGAATCGCCGATTTCCTTGCCTTCCAGATCGACAACGATGCTTTCCGGGATGTCGCCGGCGGTCACGCGCAGCTCGACTTCCGGGCGCACGGTGACCAGAGTGCCGCCGCGCTTGAGGCCGGGCGCGAGTTCCTCGTTGATGAATTCGACCTGAATGAACAGGTTCACCTTCGAGGTGCGGCGCAGTCGCATGAAGTCGATATGGGTCGGCAGATCCTTCACGACATCCTTCTGGACGGCGCGGCAGATGACGCGGACATCGTCCTCGCCCTCGACCTTCATGTTCCACAGCGTGGACATGAAACGACCGGCGCGCAGCTTGGTCAGAAGCTGGTTGAAGTCGAACTGAATGGCGAGCGGGTCCTTGCCGTCGCCATATACGATGCCGGGCACCTTGCCTTCGCGGCGAGCTTTGCGGGCGGCCCCCTTGCCTGTCCCCGCGCGTGCCTCGGCCACCAGATCCGGGATCTCTTTGGCCATGATATTTTCCTTTCAACATGAGCGGCTTCCTCCAAGGGTGAAGCCGAAGCCGGGCGCATAGCAGGGATCGGGGCGGATGGGAAGGGGGAAAGCCGGGATTGGCGGGTGTTTCACACGCGCTTGCCGGTCTAAGATGGGCGTGAAGCGGATCAGGCGGAGAGGCGCGATGATCGACAGGGCTTATGTCACCCAGATGGCGAGATATAATCTCTGGCAGAATGACGGAATGCTCGGGGCGGCGAGCGGATTGAGCGCGGCGGAGCGTCAGCGTGAGCGAGGTGCGTTTTTCGGTTCGATCGAGCGGAGCTTCTCGCATCTCTGGTGGGGTGACCGAATGTGGTTCAGCCGCTTCGCCGACGAACCGAAGCCCGAACAGGATATCAGCGAATCGGGCGATC
This sequence comes from Paracoccus sediminicola, assembly GCF_027912835.1. Classification (NCBI taxonomy): domain Bacteria; kingdom Pseudomonadati; phylum Pseudomonadota; class Alphaproteobacteria; order Rhodobacterales; family Paracoccaceae; genus Paracoccus; species Paracoccus sediminicola. Next base: position 1,187,732 of record NZ_CP115768.1, on the reverse strand, counting down.
TCATCGCAGACTGGACGCGCTTCACCGAGAACCGCCGCGCGTTCGATCGGCGCATCCTGCAATGGGCGCGCGAGTTGCCGGAGGTGTGGCTGGAGGGCGATCTCGATTGGTATTCGGGTGCCACGGCCACGCATCGCTCGCAGCCGAAATGGCTGCTCGTCACGCATTTCTTCAACCATCAGACCCATCACCGCGGCCAGATACACGCCATGCTGACCGCCGCCGGGGCGCGGCACGATCTGACCGATCTCGCCTTCATGCCCGAGCCCTATAGCAGCATGTGATCGCCCGGAACGAGAAAGGGCGCCCCGCAGGGCGCCCTTTCGGCAATCAGGGACCGCGCGCCTATAGCGTGCCGTTGCGCTGCTGGATCATCATGAAGGTGTCATAGGTATATTCCGCCGTCTGGTTATAGAGATACCAGTCCGCACGGAACGCCTTGATCGAGGACCAGATCTTGTTCCAGCTTTCGTTATTGGCGTCGAGCTCTGCATAGACCTCGTTGGCGGCCTGATAGAATGCCTCCATAACCTCGGGCGGGAAGGGACGCAGCTCGGCACCGCCGGCCACGAGCTCTTTCAGCGCGGTGGGGTTCTTCCAGTCATATTCCTGAAGCATGTCGGCATCGGCGGCCTGGCAGCAGGTGCGCAGCAGCGACTGATAGGCCGGCGGCAGCTCGTCAAATTTTTCCTTGTTGAACATGAAATGGACGGTCGGGCCGCCTTCCCACCAGCCGGGATAGTAATAATAGGGCGCGACCTTCGCGAAGCCGAGCTTCTGGTCGTCATACGGCCCGACCCATTCGGCGCCGTCGATGGTGCCCTTTTCCAGCGCCGGATAGACATCGCCGCCGGCCAGCTGCTGGGGCACCACGCCGAGCTTTTCGCAGACCGCACCGGCAAACCCGCCGAGCCGGACCTTGAGGCCCTTCAGATCGTCGACCGAGTTGATTTCCTTGCGATACCAGCCGCCCATCTGCACGCCGGTATTGCCGCCGGGATAGGCGACGATGTTCTGGGTGCCCATGAACTCGTTGAACAGGTCGATCCCGCCGCCATGATAATGCCAGGCGTTCATCGCCCGCGCCGAGAGCGAGAAGGGCACCGTTGCGCCGAGCGCCCAGGTCGGGTCCTTGCCCCAATAGTAATAGGCCACGGTATGCGCGCAATCGACCGTGCCTTCGCTGACCGCATCGGCGGCTTGCAGCCCGCCGACGATCTCGCCGGCGGCGAAGGGCTGGATGGTGAACTTGCCGTCGGTCGCCTCGCTCAGCATCCGGGCCAGCACCTCGGCGCCGCCATAGATCGTGTCGAGCGATTTCGGGAATGACGAGGTCAGCCGCCAGTTGATCGTCGGCATCTCTTGCGCGATGGCAGGCGCGGCGAGGCTGGTTGCGGCGGCGGCCGATGCGCCGCCGAGCGTCGCATGGGTCAGAAAACGGCGCCGGTCGATTTTGGATTTATCGGTCATATGTCCTCCACTGCGCGGAGCTCGTCCGGCTCCGCTTGCGGAATATATTGTGCACGCGATGCGGTTTCTGTCGAGACGAAACGCCGCGCGCCCCATCAAAAATGCAGGTCGGACGGTGACACGGGCCAGCACCAGCGTGTGCCGGACGGCGAGGGTCCGTATGGAAAACCCGGTGCGGCAGCCGGCGCGAAGCCGCTTTTCATCGCGCCGATCCGTTTATACTGTCGGGGAAACGCGCCCGAAGGGAGGCCGCATGTCCGCAACACGTTTCGACGCCGAAGCCCGGCAGGGTCTCGCCATGGTTGCGCCACCGCTGATCTATGCGGTGCTGATCCTCGCCGCGCCGGTCATGACGATCCTGGCCTATTCCTTTTTCAAGGACGGCTATCTGGAGATCATCCGCGAATTCACCCTGGAGAACTACCGGATGGTGCTGGCCGATCCGGTGTTTCACAAGGTGATGCTGCGGTCGGTTGTGGTGGCGGTGCTGGTGACGCTGGCGACCGTGCTGCTGGCCTTTCCGGTGGCCTATTTCCTGTCCTTCATGGTCCGGCCCGAGCGCAAGGCGATGTGGATATTCCTCATCACCATCCCGTTCTGGACCTCTTATCTGATCCGGGTTTTCCTGTGGAAAGCCCTGCTGGCCGAAAATGGGGTGGTCAATTCGATTCTGCTTCAGCTTCACATCATTTCCGAGCCGATCAGCAACATGCTCTTCAATGTCGAGGCGATGGTCATCACGCTGGCCCATGCCTATGCGCCCTTCGCGATCCTGCCGATCTATGTGGCGCTGGAAAAGATAGACCGCTCGCTTCTCGAGGCCGGGCGGGATCTTGGCGAATCGCGCCTGATGACCTTCTGGCGCGTGACATTGCCGCTGGCCATGCCGGGCGTGATCGCCGCGACGCTGATCGTCTTTATCCCCACCATCGGCGATTACGTGACGCCTGAGCTGATCGGCGGCGGCAAGGTGCCTCTGATCGCGAATATGGTGCAGGCCAATATGCTGGCCATCGACAACAAGCCGATGGGCTCGGCGCTGGCGGTGACGGCGATGCTGATCGTGGCCGTGATGAGCCTGATCTTCGTCTTCCTGAACCGCAAATTCCTGAGGGTGACGTCATGAAGGGCAGCGGATTGCGCATCTATGCCATCGCCTATCTGATCTTTCTCTATGCGCCGATCCTGCTGCTGCCGCTTTTCGCGTTCAACTCGGGCACGATCATCGCCTTTCCGCTGAAAGGGTTCAGCACCGACTGGTTCAGCCAGATGGTCGCCGACGCGACGCTGCGGCGCGCCTTCACCAATTCGATGATCATCGCGGTCAGCTCGGCGCTTCTGGCGACCTCGCTGGGGATCTTCGCGGCGCGGGCATCGACCCGATACGAGTTCCCGTTCAAGGGCGGCATCATGGGGCTTATCATGGTGCCGCTGGTCCTGCCCGAGATCATCGTCGCCATGTCACTGCTGGTGGTGCTTCTGGCCATCGGGATCGAGCTGTCGATCCTTACCGTCATCGTCGGTCACACGCTGCTCTGCATGCCCTATGCCATCGCCATTCTGTCCACCGCCTTCAACAGCCTCGACCAATCGCTGGAAGAGGCCGCCTATGATCTGGGCGAAACCCGGTGGAGCGCCTTCCGGCTGGTGATCCTGCCTCTGGTCATGCCGGGCATCATCTCGGCATTACTGATGAGCTTTACCATCTCGCTGGACGAGTTCATCATCGCCTTCTTCCTGGCCGGGAACGAGCCGACCCTGCCGACCTATATCTTCAGCCAGCTCCGCTTCCCGAAATCCGTTCCGGTCATCATGGCGCTTGGCACGGTTCTGGTCGCCATCTCGATCCTGCTGCTCGCCACCGCGGAATATTTCCGCCGCAGAGGAGTCGCGCGGACGGGGCAGAAAGACACGGGCGGATTCATCTGATGCCGCTGCCGGAAGATCGCGCCTCGAAGGGGCCTCGGATAACACTTGCCCAACATGATTAACGGCCCGCTTCCTTGACACCTGACCACGAAAAAGACCCCGGCAGTGCGCAGCCTCGCGTGCGGACACTTTATTCTTCCGCAGCGCTGGAGCTTTGCTATCTGCCGGGCAGGGGCGATCAACTGGTCTGTGTGTTCTCGTCCATCGGTCGGGGGCGAGAGATCTCCAGGGGTCTGCCGACCGGGAACGAGTTCATCGGCTCTGTCTCTGGCGCGGGCAGCCGTCATGTTCTCTTCATCAAGGATAATCTTCGAAGCTGGTTCTCACATGAATCCCTGCGGGATCTCTGGGTCGGGCTGGCCCTCACCGTTCGTCGAATGATCGAGCCGCGATCCGTGACGACGCTCGGGCTCAGCATGGGCGGCTATGCGGCATTGAAATTCGCCAAACTGCTCGACGCCGACACGGCAGTTGCGTTCAGCCCGCAATTCAGCGTCGATCCGAGTGTGGTCAGGGATCGGCGCTGGCAGCGTTTTCTTCACAATGTCGATATGGAGGCACGGCCCACCGTGATGGAAGAAGATCTGGGCGACACGAAATATTTCGCGCTGTTTGGCGGTGAGGCAAATCGTGACCGTCGCCATGCGGAATGTTTCATGCGCCTTCCATCGATGCAGGTTCTCTTGACCGTCAACGGCTATCACAACTTTCCCAGCCAGCTTAAAGAGGCCGGTGTGCTGGATGACCTCATTGATGCCGCGATCATGGGGGATAATCTTGTCGACCGCGCGGAATTCGGGCTTTTGCCGATGGCCGGCCAGGAACATAAGCGCATGCGCGAATCACGGAAGGACAGCTGAATGCCCATTTCCGTTTTCCATTCCGGCGATCTGACCGTTGTCACGCCACCGGGAAGGATATTGACACAGGTGGGCGAGGACATCGCGGCCGGTTTCGCCGGGACGCTCGCCGAGAAATTCGTTCTCTATGTCGGGGCACATGTGCTGTCGCCAATGGAGTTCGAAGGGCGCTCGGTCGGGGTTCAAACCGAACAGTTCTTCGATGAAACCGGCGAAAAGCTGTGGAATCGCCTGTCCGTTCGCAGGGTCGGGCATATGCTCTCCAGCTTCGATCACGTGCTCGATCTTTCGCCATCCAACGCGCCGCTCTACGCATCTGCTTCGGACGAGCTCCGCGCGAAGCTCATTTTCGGCCCCTATATCTTTCCCGATCACCAGCCCGAATTCGTTCCCGGCGCGGGCAATCCGATCTTTTTCGGCACGCCGACCGGGCGCCGCAAGGAGAGGCTGCGCGAATTGTCGCGCGTCTCGACGATCGAGCGTGTGCGGCGCGGGACATTTGGCGAGGAGCTGGCGGCATTGGTCAGGCCCGCCTCGGCGGTGGTGAACCTTCATATCGGCGAAGGCATTTACACCGAATATCCGCGGATGCTCAGCGCCTATCTGAGCGGCAAGGCGGTGCTGTCGGAACCGCTGGCGGCGCCACTCGAAAAGGGTAAGCATTATGCCGATATAGAGACGCCGTTCGATCCGGCCGATGCTGAAACGCATTTTCGTAATTTTGCCGAGTTTGCCCGTGAGTTCAGCATATCGAGATTGTTCGAACATCCCGTCATACGCGCCGCAGCCGTTCCGCCTGGCGACGGAAAAACGGGCGGGACCGCTGGCTCTGGCGATTGAGGTTGGGAATTGCGCTTGACGCAGCGCGCGCAAGATTATCAGCTTGAGCCAAAAGCGGCGGCAGTCACGCAGCTTTCGAGACATAACGCAGGATGACCGAGTGACGGACAGCCAGATTTCTTCTCAGGACACGGCGCGCGACGGCAAGGCCCGGCAGGCCAGATCCGCCGGACGCTATGCCGAGTTGCAGGCGGCGCGGCCGATGATCGAGTGTCGCGGCGTGCATAAATATTACGGCGAGTATCACGCCCTGCGCGGCATCGACCTGACCATTCGCGCCGGCGAGTTCTTTTCGCTGCTCGGGCCGTCGGGCTGTGGCAAGACCACGCTGCTCAGGACCATTGCGGGGTTCGAGGATATCTCGCAGGGGGTGGTTCTGATCGACGACAAGGACATGGTTCAGGTCCCGGCGAACAAGCGTCCGACCAACATGGTTTTCCAGTCCTATGCGATCTTTCCGCATCTGAGCGTGGCCGAGAATGTCGCCTTCGGTCTGCGCCGCGATCCTCGGCCCAAGGCGGAGAAATCGGCCGCCGTGGACGAGGCGCTCGCCATGGTCGGTCTGTCAGGCTATGGGCAGCGTGCCGCCCATGCGCTGTCCGGCGGGCAGCGGCAGCGCGTCGCCCTGGCCCGTGCGCTGATCCTCAAGCCGAAGGTGCTTCTGCTGGACGAACCGCTTTCGGCGCTCGACCGCAAGATGCGCGAGCAGATGCAGGTCGAGCTGATCAAGCTGCAACGCCAGGTCGGCATCACCTTCGTTCTGGTCACCCATGACCAGGAGGAAGCGCTGGTCATGTCCGACCGTATCGCGGTGATGTTCGAGGGTGGTATCGCGCAGCTTGACGAACCCGAGACGCTTTATGCGCGCCCGTCCAGCCGGAGGGTGGCGGATTTCATCGGGGTGATGAATTTCCTGCCTGCGACGATCCTTTCCGATGCCGCGGATGGGTTGCGTGTCGATGTGGAGGGTCTGGGCGAGATCGACATTCCCGCCGCCCAGATCGCCGAGAAAGGCGAGGCGGATGACGCGCCGATGATCGGCTTCCGCCCCGAGGCCGTGAATGTGTTTCCCGAGGGACAGCAACAGAACGCCCCGCGCCAGAGCGGTGGGATCATCGACGAGGTCGTCTATTACGGCGACATGACCTATTACGATGTGCGGCTCGATGAAGAGGACGGCACCACATCGGAACCCGTCCGCATCTCGATGCGCAACGTCTTCGGGCGGGATATTCCGGATGTCGGCACACGGGTCTCGGTCGGCTGGTCCCCGTCGACGATGATCCTGTTCCGCTGAGACGCAGGGCGCGGCCGGGATCTGGCCGCGCTCAGAACTCCATGCGCAGAGCGGCGGGATCGAACGGCGCCAGCCCGTCGCGGATCGTGCGGGGCAGCTTTTCGCGGATCAGGCAATAGGAGCGGATGATGCGATGCGCCAGCTCGTCGCGTGCCGCGTTGCAAGGCAGGGCGACCCAGCTGCGATGCATATAGGGCGCTCGAAAGGCGACGCCCGCCTCGATCAGCATGGTTGCGGTCTCGCGCGTGTCGCATTTCACCGAGACCCGGTCCTCGCGCGTGCCGATCAACGCGAAGATCCGCTCACCGAGTTTCCAGCAATCATGGCCGCCGCCCCAGGGATCGGAATGCACCGCTCCGGGAAACTCCGCGCAGAAATCATTGACCCAGCCTCTGCTCATATCCCGATCTTATAGCACGAAAACGCCATGCGCGCTGCGGAAATGCCCTGGGCGCGGGGGCAGCGCCCCCGTTCGGCGGCTGCGTTTTCAGACTTCCTCGATGCGCAGCTCGACCGGATCCTCGGCGATGACCCCGGTTTTCGGCAGCAACTCGATGGCGTGGTCGATGGCGTCGGGCGTTGTCTTGTGGGTGACGATCAGCACCGGGGCCGGGCCGTCCTCGTGGTCATATTGCCGCATCCGGTGAATCGAGATCCCGGCATCGCCAAGAACGCTCGCCACCTTGGCCAGAGCGCCCGGCTTGTCCAGCAGGGCCAGCCGCAGATAATAGGCGGCGGGCACGGCGGTGCGGGCGGGCTGCGCGAGGGTCAGGCCCGAGGCGGGCTGACCGAAGACCGGCACCCGAACGCCGCGCGCCAGCTCGACAATGTCGGACATCACCGCGCTTGCCGTCGGGCCCTCGCCCGCGCCGGCGCCGCGCAGCACGACCTGACCGACCGCATCGCCTTCGATCACGACCATATTCGTGCCGCCCTGCAACTGTCCGATCGGGCTGTCGGCGGGCACAAGGCAGGGCGACATGCGCTGCTCCAGCCCGCGCGCCGTCATCTGCGCCACCCCGAGCAGCTTGATCCGGTACCCCATATCGGCGGCGCGTCGGATATCGTCGATCGACACCCGCTCGATCCCCTCGATCTCGACCGCGTCGAAATTCACCCGCGTGCCGAAGGCGATCGAGGACAGGATCGCCAGCTTGTGACTCGCGTCGATCCCGCCCACATCCAGCGTCGGGTCGGCTTCCAGATAACCCAGTTGCCGCGCCTCTTCGAACACGGCCTCATAGGGGAGGCCCGCGCTTTCCATCCGCGTCAGGATATAGTTGCAGGTGCCGTTCATGACGCCCATCACCCGTTCGAGCCGGTTGCCGGCCAGCGATTCCGTCATCGTCTTGATGACCGGAATGCCGCCTGCCACCGCCGCCTCGAAGCGGATGACCCGGCCCTCGGCCTCGGCCAGCTCGGCCAGGCTGTGACCATGCATTGCCAGAAGCGCCTTGTTCGCGGTGATCACATCCTTGCCGCTTGTCAGCGCCCGCTGAACCGACTCGCGGGCGACACCGTCATCCCCGCCGATCAGCTCGACATAAACATCGACATCTTCGCGCGCGGCCAGCGCGCAGGCATCATCGACCCATTCGTAACCCGACAGATCGGCATCGCGGTTCTTCAGGCGGTCGCGCGCGCTGATCGCGGTGATGGCAACCGGACGGCCCGAACGCGCTGCGATCAGATCGGCATGTTTCTGGATGATCTTGACGACACCGATCCCGACAGTGCCGAGCCCGGCGATGCCAAGCCGAAGAGGGGCGGTCATGAGAGCCTCGTTGTTTCGCTTGCTGCGCCTGTTAGCGCGCCGCGCGCGCGGTTGCAACGCGGCTGAGCGTGTCAGGAGCGGCGAAAATTCAGCGCGTTGCGCAGCGGACCCTTGCACCGGCCGGGTCGCAGGCGCTCAATCGGCGTCGTCGTGACCGACCCATTCGCCCTCGATCCCGGTGGCGCGCATGATGGCGACGATACGCGCGGCGGCGTCGAGCGTCTGGTCCTGAATGCGCTCAATATCCTTGATGCCGAGATCGTCGGGAAAGGCTTCGCCCTTGGTGTTCAGAAAGGCGGGATGCCAGCGCGGGCTGTCCGCCACCGGCTTCCACGAGGCGTGGCACAGCATGTTGCGCGAGCGCCGGATCTGACGCAGCGCACCGGCCAGGCTGTCGCGATCCTTTACCCGGGCGCGCTGCATCTGCTTGATGAACTGGTCGATCAGCGTGCCGAGCGAATCGTCGGCCACATCCTCCATCCGCTGCAGCCAGGAATTCAGCGCCCGGTCGCTTGGCGCTTCGCCGAGCCCGTCGCGAGAGAGTGCGAAAATGGCGCGTTTCAGCGCTTCCTCGAGAAAGCCGAAGCCCGACACGGCGTGGCCGATGGCGGCGGCGAAGTCCTCGGGCAGGCGGGCAGGGGCGCGATGCATGGTCATGGCCGATACCTATCCAAGCTTGGCGGGCTTGTCTGCACCGCGCAGCGATCAAATTCCCGCGGCTAAGGGCGGACATTCTGGCGCAGCGTCTTTCACAGCCCGGCGCGGGGACTATATTCAGATCAAACGAGGTGAGAATGCGGCATATTCTGGCGATCACGATTGGCGCTTTTGTGGTGGCAGCGATGGGGGATGGCGGCGACTCCGCGCCGCCGTCGCGAATCAATCCACCCTCTCCGGCCGAGGTGGATGCGGCGCAGGCGAGCGGTGGGCCGACCCGCCCCGAGGTCGAACCCCGGACGCTGCGCATTCTGGATGCCGCCGAGGTCGCACCCGAGGATTTTCTCTGGACCGCGCGACCCGTTGTGGTGTTTTCCGACACCGCCGCCGATCCGGCCTATACGACCCAGATCGACGCATTGCGCGACCGGCCTGAACCGATGATCGAACGCGATGTGGTGATTGTCACCGACACGGATCCAGGCGCGTCAAGTCTTTGGCGCAAACGACTGAACCCACGCGGATTTTCTCTGATTATCATGGATAAGGACGGGCAGGTGAAGCAGCGCAAGCCCTCACCGTGGAGCGTGCGTGCGATTTCGCGGGCAATCGACAAGTTCCCGCTGCGCCGCGAAGAGATCGGCCGTGTCGGGCTGAAACCTTGATTCTTGCGCAAACCCGTCCTGGCGCCTATATTTGAGGCATCAGAAGGGAGTTTGCGCCATGTCCGCAAATTATACGCCGAAGCCAATTACCGTGAGAACCGGCCCGCGTCCGGGCTACTGACCCGTCCGGTCCCGTCCATATTGGACCGGATCGCCGCCATCGCGGCCTCACCCAACTCGATCGCACCGAGTTTCATAGAGATATAATCGCGATACATCGCCGCGGCCCGCTCGGGGCCGATTTTCGCCGTGTCGAGCACGCGAAGATCGGCAATCATCGCGCCAATCGCATTCAACTGGCTGTAATACAGAACCACCGGGTCGACCGTCCCGCGTGGCAACACGTGCAACTCGCTGAGGATCGCGCGAAAAATCGCGTCGTTATGCTCGGTCGGGATGACGGGGAAATACCCCGGCTCGGCGATGATGCGCTCGGCGATCTCGGCGCCGTAATCCTGCACCTGATCGCGTTCGAGCACCGCCACATGGGCGCGGATCTCGGCAAAGATGGCGCGCTGCACGTCGCGCACTCGCTCGGCCCGGCTTTTCGCATCGCGCCGGCGGCTCTGGAAGGCGACGACCCACCAGCCCGCGGCAATGAAGAACCCGGCAATCACCGCCGATTGCGCCTGAGGCGAGATGAATTGATCCAGCGGTGCGGCCATGCTTGGCGTCCTGCGTCGGTGGCGGGTCCGTCATGGATAGGCCATTCCCCGCGCCGTGTCAGCAGCGCAGCGACCTGACAGAGCCGCGCGATGCAAAAACGCCGCCCGCGGGGAAAATCGGGGCGGCGTTTCGTCAGCCCTGGGGCTGTAAAGCGCGCTCGGCCTTACTGGCAGAAGCGAACATCGTTGCACAGCGCACCGGCTGCGGCACCTGCGGCGGCGCCTTTATAGACGTCGCTTTCATCCTTGCCGGCGACATGAGCGATGGTGGCGCCCGCCGCCGCGCCGATCGCTGCGCGGTCGACATCGGTGGGGTTGATGTTCTGGGTGCAACCGGCGACGGCAAGCGCAACAAGCGCGGCCGCAGCCGAAAACTTGAATTTGGACATATCGGAGTTCTCTGTTCTGGGCCCGGCATCTGCCATTCGGTCAGTGTCCCGGGCGAGGGATGGCTGCGGCCGCCGTGACGGCAGCCGCGTCGCCGTGATGAAGGTTACTGCGCGCAGACGCCCGCGTCGTCGCAAAGCGCGCCAGCGGCTGCGCCGAGCACCGCGCCGGTCCCGACATCTTCGTCAAAGGCCTTGGCGGCCACGGCACCGGCACCGGCACCCACCAGGGCGCGCTGCGAATCCGCGGACATATAGGTGCCACCGCCATAGGGCCCCTGGGCACAAGCCGAAAGACCGGCGATCGCGAGAACGGCACCGGCGAGGCGGAGAGAAGTCTTGGTCTGCATGTTGCACTGCCTATGTTTGGTCGCCCATTGGCGGGCATTTCTGTTTGCGAACACCACATTGCCACATTGTGTGGCTTCGGAAAACTGACAAGCGCGTGACATGGTTGCGAGCGGCAACCGCTTGCTCATGCCGGGTCGTCATCCTCTGCCGGACCGTCCTCCCAATCTTCGCCGAACTGATCGTCATCGGCAAAAATTTCGGGAAATCCGGCCTGTGCCTTTGACATGTCGACTCGCAGAAGCTGGTCGTAATCGGTCGGGTCCAACTTTCCGACCGCCACCACTTCGCGCCCCAGAAGCCAGGAAAGACGTCCGGCGTCCAGATTGCCGCGTTCGAATTCCTCTTCGCCGAAATGCGCGATCAGCGCTGCCAGAAACCCCGCATCGGCACGCCGGTCGGCGGGGCTGCGGTCGCGATAGCGCTCTCGCGCAGTCAGCTTGGTCGCGCCCTTGGGATTGGCGCGGCGGATGGTGAACTGGAAATCAGTCGAAGGCAGGCGGGAGGGAAAGCCGCGATGCTTCAGCATGGCGTGGTCCTCTGTGACGTGACGCGCGGTGCGCCAGAGGCGTCCGCGCGTCGGTCGCCAAGATCAGTTGGCGCCGTATTTGCCCGTATAGACCGGCTCTTGGGTGACGGGCTGCCCGACCGGCATGGTCACTTCGGGCTGGCGCGGCTGGCATGCGGCCAGAACGCCCATCGCAACGAGGGCAAGCGCGATTTTTTTCGACATGGTCTGCTCCTGTATGGTGGGGCTTCAACGCCCCTTTCTTGTCGGTTGTCGCGCGGATGCGCGGACGCGCTGATTCTAGGGGGGAAATCCGCCCCGCGATAGCCGGGTTCGCCCGGCTCGGCGCGTCTTCGCCGAGATGTGGCAGCGTTGCATCAGGTCTCAGAACGGTTCCCAGATACAGGCGTCACGTCCTTCGGGGAGGCTGAACGCCTCGAAAAGCTGCACCGCGCCGACGGCAAGCCCGGTCTCGTCAAGCTCGCGATCGGCCAGCGAGATCACGATCTCGGTCGGGGGCGGATCGGTCTCGGCCAGCCGGGGCAGGACGAAATGCTCGCACAGCCAGACGATGTCATCATGCATCGGGTCACGGACCAGCAGATCGGGGGCGCGCGGCACGGCCGTCGCGGGGTCGGCGCCGCTGCCCCCGTTATCCTCGGCCAGCGCCCGCGTCGCCGCAGCGATACCGTTGAAGGCGACAAGCGGCAGTTGCTCGAGTTCTTCGGCCGAGATCAACCCGTCCTGTAGCGCGTCGGCCAGAATTTCCGCCGCGGGGTCGCGTTCGGAGGCGGCAAGATCCTCGAGCGCCGCCATATCCTCATCGGTCAGCCGCTCCATCGGCTCGGGCTCGGCGGGGGGGATAAGATAGGCGAGGCCCGGCGCCACGAAGCGAAAACGATGGGTCAGCCCGTTCGGACCTTCGCGGCCTTCGATCAGATCCTGAAAATAGATCTTCTGGCCCGAGGGAACGGGCAGCGGCGCCGTTTCCTCGGCCAGCGCCGGCAGGCCGATCAGGGCAAGGGAAATGGCAGCGATGAGGGGATTCATGCCGCCCCCGCGCTGCCGGTATCCGGGGCGGGGCGGAAGGGCGCAATCGCGCAGACACCCGGCAAACCCGCCGGAGACGATTGCAATGACTGATGATACTCGTTCAACATGGCCGTCCCGATGCCTGCTCGATGCCAGCTTTCGGCGCGGCAGACAAGAGAACAACCGCAAAATGGTAAACTGTTGCAGCGCCGCAAGACCACGAACCGCTGAGGCAGAGCGCTTGACCTTGTCAGCCGTGCCGCGCAAGAGAAAATCATGGTTCTGAAAATAGACAGCTCCGCCCTCAGGGCGAATTATCACGCTCTTGCGACACGTTCCGGCCAGGCGCGCGCCGGTGCGGTGGTCAAGGCTGGCGGGTACGGGCTTGGCGCGGGCGCTGTGGCGCGGATCCTTGCCGAGGCGGGGGCAGAGGATTTCTTTGTCGCGCTCGCTTCCGAAGTGGCCCCGGTGCGCGCGGCGGTGGGCGATGCGGCGCGGGTCTATGTGTTTGCCGGGCATATGGAAGATTGCGATCCCGGATCGGCGATCCCGATGCTGAACAGCGCCGAACAGTTCTTCCGCGACCGCGCCATGCGCCCCGGCCAGCCCTTCGGCATCCAGCTTGACAGCGGCATGAACCGGCTGGGGATGGAGCCGGGCGAATGGGCCGCGATCCGGGACGAGGCGCTCGGCCAGGGACCGGCGCTGATCATGTCGCATCTGGCCTGTGCCGACGAGCCGGACCACCCGATGAATGCACAGCAGCTGCGATGCTTTCGCGAGATGACCGACGGTGTCACGGCGCCGCGCAGCCTTGCGGCCACCGGAGGGATATTGCTTGGTCCGGAGTATCACTTTGACGTGACAAGGCCCGGGATCGGGCTTTATGGCGGGCAGCCCTTCGCCGAGGCGCAGCCGGTGGTCCGCCTGTCGCTTCCCGTGATCCAGACCCGCGAGGTGCTGGAGGGCGAGACGGTCGGCTATGGCAACAGCTGGACCGCAAAGTCGCGGACCCGCGTGGCCACGGTCGCTGCGGGCTATGCGGATGGCATTCACCGTGCGCTTTCGTCGGACGGAGATGCGCCGCGTATCGCGCTCTGGGCTGGGGATAAGGCCTGCCCGGTGATCGGGCGCGTGTCGATGGATCTGATCACGGCGGATGTCTCGGCGCTGCCGGATGTGCCGCCCGCGCTTGACCTGCTCGGGCCCCGGCAGGGTATCGACGCGGTGGCCGACGCAATCGGCACCATCGGTTACGAGGTGCTGACCTCGCTCGGGGGCCGCTATGAGCGGCAATTCCTCTGAGCGCGGCGCGACTGGCATCCGGAATGACGTGAAGTTTGCGTGACAGCACAGCCGAATTTGATCGAAACACTTGTGAAAACCCGCATCGCACCCCACCATGAGGGGGAAACCAGACCGGAGACCTCATTGGGCCTGACCCCGACCGCACCCGATACCGCCGCGCAAGACGCCACCACCCAGGGCGAGACGCTTCTCGAATTTCCCGACAACCGGCTGTTGATCGAACTCTGCGGCCCGGCTGACAAGAACCTCTCACAGATCGAGGCCGCGCTCGGCGTGCATATCCTGCGCCGCGGCAATCTGCTGGCCGTGGTCGGCGAGGCTCAGGCCCAATCCGAAACCGCGCAGCTGCTGCGAGCGCTCTACGCCCGGCTGGAACAGGGCCGCCCCGTGACATCGGCAGAGATCGACGCCGCCTTGCGCATGGGCCCGGATGCGGAACCCGCCTCGCTCTCGCCGGATGAGCAGCTGGAGATGTTCGGCAAGGGTCCGATCGAGCTGCGCACCCGCAAGAAGACCGTCGAGCCGCGCACCGATGCACAGAAGGATTATGTGCGCAATCTCTTCGCGAATGAGTTGGCCTTCGGCATTGGCCCGGCAGGGACGGGCAAGACCTATCTCGCGGTGGCGGCGGGTGTCACCATGCTGATCGGCGGCCATGTCGACCGCATCATCCTGTCGCGCCCGGCGGTCGAGGCGGGCGAGCGTCTGGGCTTTCTCCCCGGCGATATGAAGGAGAAGGTCGATCCCTATATGCAGCCGCTCTATGACGCGCTGAACGATTTCCTGCCGTCGAAACAGCTCGCCAAGCTGATGGAGGAAAAGCGGATCGAGATCGCGCCGCTGGCGTTTATGCGGGGCCGCACCCTGGCCAATGCCTTCGTGGTGCTGGATGAGGCGCAGAATGCCTCGACCATGCAGATGAAGATGTTCCTGACCCGCCTCGGCGAGGGCTCGCGCATGGTCATCACCGGCGATCGCAGCCAGATCGACCTGCCGCGCGGGACCCAATCGGGGCTGGTCGATGCCGAAAAGATTCTGCGCGGCGTCAAGGGCGTCAGCTTCAACTATTTCACCGCCAAGGACGTGGTGCGCCATCCTCTCGTCGCCCGCATCATCGAAGCCTATGACGCCGCCGATGCCGAGGCGCTCGCGCGGGGCCAGGAGACGCCGCGCGGCAGCTATGCGCCCCGCCGCACGCCCGGATCCTCGGGGCAGGGTCGCAGCGATGGCTGAGATCGACGTGGTCATCGAGGATGACCGATGGGAAGCGGCCCGGCTCGACGAGTTGGCGCGGCGTGCGGGGCAGGCGGCGCTCGACTGGCTGAACATGGATGCCGATCTCTGCGTGATGGGCTGCGACGACAGCCGCATCGCCGCGCTGAACGGCGATTTCCGTGACAAACCCGCGCCGACCAATGTGCTGTCATGGCCTGCGGTCGAGCATGTCGATCACCCGGCCGGAGCCAACCCGCCGCGACCCGACACGGATGAGCTTGGCGATATCGCGATCTCCTTCGATAGCTGCGCGCGCGAGGCTGAGACGCAGGGCAAGGCGTTTGATGCGCATGTGACCCATCTTCTGGTCCACGCGGTGCTGCATCTCGCCGGCTACGATCATCTGAACGATGCGGATGCCGAAACCATGGAGGCTGCCGAGCGTTCCATTCTCGAACCGCTCGGCATTGACGACCCCTATCAGGAGAGGAATTCATGAACAGCGACGCGTCCCGAAGTCCGGAAACCCATGCCGCTCCGGCCGATGATCCCGCCGGCTGGGCGGATGGCGTCGGCGGTGAGGGCCGGGACTTGCCGACCTCACGAGGCAGTTTTTTCGGGCGGTTGCTGGGGGCCTTTGGTGGCGGCGAGGAGGATGATGAGATCCCGGATGCGCATCGCGCGCCGCAGCCGGTCGCGCCGGGCATGGTCAATCTGCGCCGGATGCGAGTGGATGACGTCGCGATCCCGAAAGTCGAAATCGTGGCCGCGCCGGTCACTTCCAAGCTTGAAGAGCTGGTCGAGATGTTCCGCGAGCATGGTTTTTCGCGCGTGCCGGTGTTTCGCGGCACGCTGGACAGCCCGCTTGGCCTCGTGCATCTGAAAGATCTGGCGTTGAAACACGGCTTTGGCGCGAAACCGAGCGGCAAGTTCTCGCTGCGGCCGATGCTGCGCCCGCTGATTTACGTGCCGCCGTCGATGCCGATCGGCGTGTTGCTGCAGCAGATGCAGAAAGACCGCATCCACATGGCGCTGGTGATCGACGAATATGGCGGGGTGGACGGGCTGGTCACCATCGAAGATCTGATCGAGCAGGTGATCGGCGAGATCGAGGACGAGCATGACGAGGCCGAAGGCGGGCTCTGGCTGGCCGAAAAACCCGGGCACTGGCTGGTGCAGGCGCGCGCGCCTTTGGATGAGCTCGAGCAGGAGACGGGGCTGCGTCTCGTCCCGTCCGAGGAAGAAGATGATATCGATACGCTCGGCGGGCTGATCTTCATGCTGACCGGGCGGGTGCCGGTGCGCGGCGAGGTGATTCCGCATGAATCCGGTGCCGAATTCGAGGTGGTCGATGCCGATCCCCGGCGGATCAAGCGCGTACGTCTGCGCCTGCCTTCTCAGGCCACGGGGCAGGTATCTTCGACATCTGCGCAAGCCGATGGTCAGCACGGAAAGGCTGCCAGCGAAGGCTGATTGCGTGACGTGGCTCTTGCGGCGGCGTGCGATCGATGGGTGTACTCACCGCTCACCGCTCACCGCTCACCGCTCACCGCTCACCGCTCACCGCTCACCGCTCACGGCTGCCTTTCCTGAGTGAGGGCGCTGTGTTGAACCGATAGGCTGGACGGGTGGACGGCTTTCCGGCGTTTGAAATCTGGCGGCTGCGTGGCATGTGAGGCACATCGCCGCATGCATTCCGGATTTCTACCTCGGGTTTCTGCACGACCGCAGCCGAAGACAACGTCTTCAGCCCTCGCCGCGGCGGCGGAGCCAGCAACGATCAATAGCTTCGGATCAACCCCACAAGGCGACCTTGCACCCGAACCTTGTCCTCAGGCAGGACGCGCGTTTCATAGGCAGGGTTGGCGGCTTCCAAAGCGATCATCGCGCCCTTGCGGCGAAAATATTTGAGGGTCGCCTCATGCTCCTCGACCAGGGCGACGACGATGTCGCCATTATGCGCCGCGCTTTGTTCACGGATTACGACGAGATCGCCGTCATTAATCCCGGCCTCGATCATCGAGTCACCCTTCACTTCAAGCGCGAAATGGGTTTGGCGGCCAGACAGCATCGTGCCGGGCACGGCGACATGATGCGAGATTTCTGAGATCGCCTCGATCGGGACACCTGCCGCGATGCGACCCATCACCGGAAGGTCGACCGCATTTGAACTGACGGGCATGCCCCCAGAGGGCGGGGCGGACAAATCGCGACGATCCCCGTCAATGACCTGAGGCCGGAAGCCCTGTGCAGATTGCGCCAGCGATTCGGGAAGGCGCAGAATTTCGAGTGCCCGCGCACGGTGCGGAAGCCGTCGGATGAAGCCCCGTTCCTCGAGCGCGGTGACAAGCCGGTGAATGCCGGATTTCGATCGCAGGTCGAGTGCGATTTTCATTTCATCGAAAGATGGCGGTATACCATCCTGCGCCATG
Organism: Paracoccus sediminicola; assembly: GCF_027912835.1. Classification (NCBI taxonomy): domain Bacteria; kingdom Pseudomonadati; phylum Pseudomonadota; class Alphaproteobacteria; order Rhodobacterales; family Paracoccaceae; genus Paracoccus; species Paracoccus sediminicola. Next base: position 1,170,346 of record NZ_CP115768.1, on the reverse strand, counting down.
CGCTTTTGAATGAATTCGAGCAGTTCGATCTGTTTCTTTGTCAGCATGTTCCGGCCCCGTTGCGCGGTCGTTCGATAAATGTTCTGGCATGGATGAATCTACAGGTCAACACTCTGTGCGTGTTTCGGTAAATATCCGGTTAATCGAGCCGCATGAACTCGACGAACGTCCCCTTTTTACGCGCCGGGTCATTTGGCGGGCGCACCAGCAACGCGTCGGCCTCTGCCAGCAGACCGAGCCTGGCAGAGTCCTGGTCGGGAAACGGGGTGACCACCTCTTCGCAATTGACGTTCTCCAGCGCCGCGCGCAGGAAATGCATCCGGTTACCTTCCGCGCTCAGATCACTGCCCAGACGGCCCCGCCGCAGGCGCTCTTCACGGGGCAGCCCCACCATTTCGCGGAGCAGGGGTCGCATGAAAATTTCTGCGCAAACGATTGACGAAACAGGATTTCCAGGAAGTCCAAGCATTGCAGACCCCTTGATCTTGCCGGCAATCAGCGGCTTGCCCGGACGCATTGCAACCTTATAGAATTCACGCTGCATTCCCAGCCCTTCGGTGACCGCAGCGATCAGGTCGTGATCGCCGACCGAAGCACCTCCGATCGTGACGATCAGATCCGCACCGGCAGCACGGCTGAAGCGGTCCCGAAGGCTGTCAATGCTGTCCGCGGCAATCGGGAGGCACTCTGCCTCGGCCCCGGCGAGACGCGCCACCGCCGCGACGGCGATGTCGTTCGAGCAGATGATCTGATCGGGCGAGGGAGTGCTGCCGGGCGGGACCAGCTCATCTCCTCCGGCGATAATGGCGACGCGCGGGCGGCGAACGACCCGAAGTTCGGCAATGTTCATCGCCGCAATCAGGCCGAGATCCCGCGCGCTGAGGGGGCGCCGAGGGTCGAAATGGGTTCCTTTATGAAAATCAATACCTTGAGACCGAATATTGTCGCGTTTCTGCGCTTCGATCACGCGGATATGGTCCGTCTCGCGTTTCACATCCTCCTGCATGACGACGAGATCGTAACCCTCTGGGACGGGTGCGCCGGTGAAGATCCGAACGGCCGTTCCCGCAGCGGCTTCTCCTGTCCAGGGCCGGCCCGCCGCGGCTTCGCCGATGACCCTCAAAGGGCCATCAAGATCTGTACGGCGGAGCGCGTAGCCATCCATCGCCGCCGAATGAAAAGGTGGCTGTGTCAGCTCTGCCTGCACCGGCGCGGCGAGCACCCGACCCAAGCCTTCGGACAGCGGAATGCTTTCTGAAGGCAGCGGTCTGGCCAGGGAAAGAACCCGCGAAACTGCATCGCTGACAGAGATCATTTTGCGCTATAATACCCTGATTTTCCGCCGGTTTTTTGGATCAGGCGGATCTGCTCGATGCGCATTCCCTTTTCCGCAGCCTTCAGCATGTCATATATCGTCAGGCAGGCGGTCGTGACTGCGGTCAGTGCCTCCATCTCGACACCGGTCCGGCCGGTCGTTCGCACGGTGGCAGTCACGCGGATGCCGGGAAGTGACGGGTCGGGCACAAGGTCAAGCGCCACTTTCGAGAGCGGAAGCGGGTGACAGAGAGGGATCAGATCGGCCGTCCGCTTGGCCCCCATGATCCCCGCAAGCCGCGCCACCCCCAGCACATCTCCCTTTGCCGCGCCGCCCTGCGCCAGGTCGAGCGTTTCAGTCGTCATGATGACGCAGCCCTCGGCCACGGCCTCGCGCGCGGTCTCCGGCTTGGTCGAGACATCGACCATATGTGCCTGACCTCGCTTATCAAAATGCGTGAGGCTCATGCCGCCCCCAGAAGGTCGCGCGTGGCGGCGGTGACATCAGGCTGACGCATCAGGCTTTCCCCGATCAGGAAGCGCCGCGCCCCGGAGCGCGCCATCCGATCGAGATCGGCGCGCTCGAACAAGCCGCTTTCGCAGACCAGTTCACGGTCGTCGGGCAGATGGGCCGCGAGGCTTTCCGTCGTCGCAAGATCCAGCTCGAAGGTCTTGAGATTGCGGTTGTTTATTCCGATCAGCTCGGATTTCAGCCGCAGCGCGCGATCCAGCTCAGCCCGGTCATGCACCTCGATCAGCGCGTCCATGCCCCAATGCAGCGCCGCATCCTCCAACTCGGCGGCCAGATTGTCGTCCACCGTGGCCATGATGATGAGAATCGCATCGGCGCCCCAGCTTCGCGCTTCGGCGACCTGATAGGGGTCATAAAGAAAATCCTTGCGCAGCGCCGGCAGATCGACGGCAGCGCGGGCCGCCGAAAGGAATTCCGGAGCGCCCTGGAAGGATGGTGTATCGGTCAGAACCGAAAGACACGCCGCGCCGCCATCGCGATAGGCAGCGGCAAGGGCAGGCGGGTTGAAGTCTTCGCGGATCAGCCCGCGCGAGGGGCTGGCCTTCTTGATCTCGGCGATCAGCGCATAGCCGGTCCTGGCCTTTTCACGCAGCGCATGGGCGAAGCCGCGCGGAGGCTCGGCTTGGCGCGCGTTCTCTTCGATCTCTGCCAGCGAACGGGTCGCCTTGGCGGTGGCGATTTCGTCGAGCTTATAGCTCTTGATCCGGTCGAGAATATCCATGCGCGCGACCTTAATCGCGCTGTGTCGTCAGGGAAAGCCCCGGAGACTGCGCGGCGGGGTCAAAGCGCGTTTCGATCCATCAGCAGCGTGCCCCATAGCGCGATCAATAACGCCAAGCCTGACGCCACGGTCCGGACGATATTCCATCTCTGCCAAGGCGCGGAATAGGCGTTCCAGATCCGCCCTGCTTCCTCGATGCTGTCGGGGACGGCGATCCGGGCCAGCGCCTCGTTCATCGGCACATTGACGGTCATGGTCAGCACCAGCCCGCCGCAGAGATAGATTACCGCCGCGGCGCCGAAACACATGGCCGGCGCGCGTTGCGTGGGCAAGAGCAGCGCGGCGACGGCGCCAAGCGCCACCGGGGTCAGGAAGAAGGACGGGAAGAAAACGGCATTGCGGACCGAGGCGTTCATCGCCTGCATCGCCGCAAGGGCGTTGCGCGGATCGGCTGCGTCCAGACCCCACATGGTCGAGCAGATCCAGGCGTAAAAGAAGCCGAACACCGCTGCGTTCAGCATCAGCGCGGTCATGGTCAGAGAGAGGATGACAGGTTTCATTTGCGCCTCCGTAAGCGTATAAACTGATACGGTTACAGTTTGGCGTATTAATGTATACGCTTTATGTCAATGCGGAACGGAGCAGCTATGCGCGACGAAAAACGACGAGAGCGGCACGAGGCGATTGCCGCGGCCGCCTATGAAGCGCTTGCCGCACATGGCTATGGGGGTGCGTCCATGCTGAGGGTGGCGAAGGCGGCGCGGGCTTCGAACGAGACGCTGTATCGCTGGTATGGCGACAAGGACGGGCTGTTCGCGCAGATGATCGCCGATAATGCTGCCGAGACGCGCGGGCTTCTCGACGCGGCTCTGGGCAGTGGCGCCGACCCGGTTCCGGCGTTGCGCGAGGTGGCGCCGGTGCTGCTCGGGATGCTGGTCGGCACGCGCTCGGTTCTGCTGAACCGGGCGGCAGCGGCGGATGCGTCGGGACGTCTGGGCGCGGCGATCTCGGCGGGCGGTCGCGGCGAGGTGATGCCACGGCTGGAACGGCTTCTGGCGCCGCTTTGCGCGGGGCAGGGCTTCGATCCGGCGCAGGCGGTGCGGTGGTTTCTGTCGCTTCTCATCGGAGACTGGCAGATCCGCCGGGTGATCGGCGACATGGAGGCGCCGAGCCGCTCCGAGATTGCGGCGCGGAGCCAGAGCGCCGTAGATGATCTGCTGCGCTTGATCGGGCCCGCATCCTAGCGCTGTGTATTTCCGATCCAGTCGATTGGCGGCTCGCCGCACGCGCGCAGCCACGCATTCACCCGCGAGAAGGGGCGCGAGCCGAAGAATCCGCGCCGCGCCGAAAGCGGGGAGGGATGTGCCGTTGCGATCACCAGATCCTCGGGGCGCGGCAGGTCGGAAAGCGCCTTCTGCGCGTGGTTGCCCCAGAGAATGAAGGCCTGGCGGCGATGGCGCTGCGCCTCGGACACGGCCTCGCGGGCGAGCCGGTCCCAGCCCCATTTCGAATGAATGCCAGCCGCACCCGGCATGACCGAGAGCGAGCTGTTCAGCAAAAGCACGCCCTGCCGCGCCCAATGCGAGAGATCTCCCGAGGGCGGGCAAGCCTCAAGATCGTCGCGCATCTCTTTGAAAATATTGCCGAGGCTGCGTGGCAGAGGCGTGGTTTCCGTCACCGAGAAGGCCAGCCCATCGGCATGGCCAGGTGTCGGATAAGGGTCTTGCCCAAGGATCACGACACGCGTGGCATCGGGCGGGGTCAGCTCCAGCGCGCGAAAGATCGCCTTCGGTCCCGGCAGGAAGTCCAGCCCCGCCAAACGCGATTCGAGCTCGGGCCAGCGGTCGCGAAAGAACGGCAGATGCGCCCATTCTTCGGGTGGGGTCACACCGGCACCGCGCGGGCGAGGGCGGCAAGCTTGGTGCCCGCCGCGCCCGAATCGATACTCTCCGCGGCCATCGCGGCCCCTTCGCGCAGATCGCCCGCGCGCCCCGCAACCAACAGAGCCGCAGCGGCATTCAGCAAGACCGCATCGCGGTAGCCGCTTTTTTCGCCGTCGAGCAGCGCTCGGACCGCTGCGGCATTATGCGCGGCGTCGCCGCCCACGATCTCGGAGAAATCATGACGCGGCAGCCCGGCATCCTCCGGGGTGACGGTGAACTCGGTGATCTCGCCGTCTTTCAGTTCGACCACAAAACTGTCGCCAGAGATCGCAAGCTCATCGGTTCCGTCCGAGCCGTGCAGCAGCCAGACATGGTCCGACCCCATCTCGCGCAGCGTTGCCGCCATCGGGCGGCACCATTTCGCGTCGAATGTGCCGGTCAGCTGGCGCTTGACCCCGGCGGGATTGGTCATCGGGCCGAGCAGGTTGAAAATCGTGCGCGTCCCCAGCTCGGCGCGGGGCGGGCCGACATGGCGCATCGCCGGGTGATGGACCGGCGCCATCATGAAGCAAAGCCCGGCTTCCTTCAGCGCCGCCTGCGACTGCGCCGGGGTGGCCATGATGTTGATGCCAAGCTCGGTCAGCGCATCGGCCGCGCCGGATCTCGACGAGAGCGCCTTGTTGCCATGCTTGGCGACTGGCACTCCGGCGCCGGCAACCACAAGCGCCGCAGCGGTCGAGATGTTCAGCGTCTTGCGCCCGTCTCCGCCGGTGCCGACAATGTCCATCGCGCCTTCCGGTGCGGTGATCCGGTTCATCCGCGCCCGCATCGCGCCGGTGGCGGCGGCCATTTCGTCGACCGTCTCGCCGCGCACCCGCATCGCCATCAGCAGGCCGCCGATCTGCGCGGGCGTCGCAGCCCCTTCGAACAGCGCGGCAAAGGCGGCGTCGGCCTCTCCCTGTGTCAGGGGGCGTTCGGCGGCAAGCCCGATCAGCGGGCGGATATCGGTCGTCATGCAGGTTCCGGCGTTGAGCAGCGTTGCAGAAAGTTGCGGATCATGGCGTGACCATGTTCCGAGGCGATGGATTCGGGATGAAACTGGACGCCTTCGATGGGCAGCGCGTGATGGATAAGCCCCATGATCGCGCCGTCATCCGTCCGCGCGGTCACGCGCAGCGCATTGGGCAGGCTGTCGGGCGCGACGTTCAGCGAGTGATATCGCGTCGCTTGCAGGGGCGAGGGCAGCCCTGAGAAAACCCCGGTCGCGTCATGGCTGATCGCGTCCACCTTGCCATGCATGATCCGGTCGGCGCGGACCACGCGACCGCCAAACGCCTCGCCGATCGCCTGATGGCCCAGGCAGACCCCGAAAAGCGGCAGGTCTTTGCGTTCGGCCACCGCCCGGATCAGATCGAGGCATATCCCCGCCCGTGCCGGGTCGCAGGGGCCGGGAGAGATCACGATGCCGTCAGGCTGCATGGCGAGCGCATCGGCCACCGAGAGCGCATCATTGCGCCGCACCTCGACCTCGGCGCCTTCCTCGCCCAGATAATGCACGAGATTCCAGGTGAAGCTGTCGTAATTGTCGATAAGCAGGATCATGTCAGTCCGTGGCGATAGGGGGTGAACCCGGCGGGATCACGTCTTATAGATGTGCGAAATGGTCCGGCGGGGCAAGCCGCCGGGCGCAGGAAATGGAGCAGGGATGGCGAGATCTGACGGATTCGGGCGCGGTATTCTGCATGGCGGGCTGATCGGCATCGCCGCTCTGGCAGGGTTGTCGCTGGCCCTGCCGGTGCCGCGCGGCGATGGGCGCGACGCGCTGCCTGCGCTCGATCCGCCCGAGGAGACGGTCGCTGCACCCGACACCTCTGACGCCGGTGACACAGGCAGCGCGCAGGATATAGCGCCGGAAGACATCCCCGCCATCGGGACGGACGCCGCCGCCGATGCAACGCCCGATGCTCCGGAGAATACAGTGACGCCCGCGCCAGACAGCGCGAGCGAAGACAGCGATGCCGGACAGGCTAGCAATGCGGCTCCCGCGACCGAGATGGCGCCGCCCGCCGGATCGGAATTCGCCCGCGCCGAGGATCTGCCGCCGACGGTGCCGGGGGTGGGCGCGGCACCGGACACGCCCGATCTTGCCGAAGCGCCCGTCGTCGCCGCCCCCGCCGCCGAAACCGCGCCAGAGCTGGCCACTTTGCCGGCGGATCGCCCTGAAACTCTGGACCGGACCGATATTCCCGAAGCTGCCGCCGACAGCGCTCAGACGGCGCCTGCCGCGCCGGATGCCGAGACCGCGCGTCCGGCTGCGGCGTCGCTGCCCGAGCGCGTGGCTGAGCCGGGACCGGATGCCGGGCTAGATGCGGAATCGCGCGAGGCTCCCGAAGCTCCGCAGCCCGACCCGGTCGCTGAGGAGACAGGCGATGCGGCGACCGAAGGCTCGGGAACCGCGGCGCAAGCCACGCGGGGTTCGCCGCCGAGCCTCGTGACGCCCGACTCGACGCGCGAAACCGTGCCAGAAGCGCCCCAGCCTGCCGGGGCGGATGCGGCCGACAGCATTGATGCCGAACCCGAGGCGGCAGATGCAGAGGAGCCAGACAGCGCAGCAGCGGCCATGCCGACAGAGCCTGTTCAGCCCGACACAACCCCGGCGGTGACGCTGTTGCCCGCGACCGGCGCGGCAACGCCAGCCGAGACCGACGACGCCGAGGGCGACGCTGCCGAAGCACCCGCCAGCGCGCCGGCCAGAGATGCCGCCTCCGCCGACACGGACGCGGCTGACCCCGGCACCCCCACATCGGATTCCGCAGCCGAACGCCCCTCGCTGTCTGCGCCCGATCTCGGCATTCCAAGCATTTCCTTCTGAGGCTGCCATGACGCCGACAAACCCCGCCCTTGCCACGACCTTCGCGCCTCCGGTGATGGAAGCGCGGCGCTGGCTCGCCGGCGCCGAGTTTCCACCCGACCGTCCGCTGCTGAATGTCAGCCAGGCCGCCCCGGTCGAGCCGCCGCCCGAGCCGCTGCGCCGGGTCATTGCCGAGGCGGCGATGATGCGCAACGAGGCGCATCTCTACGGTCCGGTCCTCGGCAATGACGATCTGCGCGAGACGCTTTCCGCCAGCTGGTCGCGCTTTTACGATCACCCCGTCGCCCCGGACCGGGTTGCGATCACGCAGGGATGCAATCAGGCCTTCTGTGCGGCCATTGCCTCTTTGGCCGGTGCGGGGGATGAGGTCATCATCCCGGTGCCGTGGTATTTCAATCACAAGATGTGGCTTGACATGCAGCAGATCCGCGCCGTGCCGCTTTGCTGCGGGCCGGACATGGTCCCGCGTGCCGGGGATGCGGCGGCGCTGATCGGACCGCGCAGCCGCGCCATCGTGCTGGTCACGCCGAACAACCCGACAGGCGCCGAATACCCGGCAGATACGCTGCGCGAATTCTATGAATTGGCCCGCGCGCATGGTCTGGCGCTGATCGTTGACGAGACCTATCGCGATTTCGACAGCCGTGACGGCCCGCCCCATGACCTGCTGCGCCAGCACGGTGCGGAGGAGACGCTGATCCAGCTTTACAGCTTTTCCAAGGTGTTCCGACTGACCGGGCATCGCGTCGGTGCGCTGATCACCGGACCGCAGAGGCTCGCAGAGATCGAGAAATTTCTCGATACGGTGGCGATCTCTACCGGGCAGCTCGGTCAGATCGCGGCGGAGTGGGGCTTGCGCAATCTGACCGGCTGGGTGGCCAGTGAACGGCAAGAAATCCTCGGGCGGGCCGATGCGATGCGGGAGGCGACGCGGGATCTGCCCGGCTGGAAGCTGCTCTCGGCCGGGGCCTATTTCGCCTGGGTCGAGCATCCGTTCGATCAGGGGGCGGAGGTGATCGCGCGCCATCTGGTCCGCGAGGCCGGCGTGCTGATGCTGCCGGGAACGATGTTCATGCCCGATGGCGAGGGTCGGCAGGCGATGCGCATCGCCTTCGCCAATATCGACCGACAGGGCATCGCCACGCTGACCGCGCGGCTGGCCGGGTTCAGCCGCAACGGGGCCGCTAACGCGCGCACTTGAAGCGCGCGTCGCGCGCCCCTACAACCGCTGCCGAACGCTTAGAAGGATATGACGCATGAGCAGCCTGCGCACCAAGGGCAAATCGACCATTGTCTGGATCTTGATGGGGCTGCTGCTGCTTGGTCTGGGCGGGTTCGGGGTCACCAATTTCTCGGGCGGTTCAACCGAGATCGGTTCGGTCGGCGCGACCGAGATCGACGCGCAGAGCTATGCCCGCGTGCTCGACAACCAGCTGACCGACCTGGCCCGGCAGACTGGCCAGCGGATGAGCATGGATGAAGCGCGCAGCATGGGCGTGACCCGCTCGGTGCAGGCGCAGCTTTTCACCTCGGCGGCGCTTGAGGAAGAGGCGCGTCAGGCGGGCGTCTCGGTCGGCGATCGCAACGTGGCCGAAGCGATCACCGGCGCGGGTGCGTTTCAGGGGCCGGGCGGGTTCGACCGCGCCGCTTACGCCGAGGTGCTGCGCCGCGAGGGCCTGTCCGAGGGCGAGTTCGAGGACGATGTCCGCGCCGACCAGTCCAAGCTGATCCTTCAGGATGCCGTCGTGTCCGGCGTCGAGGCGTCTCCGGCGCAGGTCGAGCGTCTGGTCGAATGGACGCTCGAGCAGCGCGACGTGTCATGGATCGAGCTTACCGAGGCGGATCTGACCGCGCCGGTCAGCGAACCGGATGAGGACACGCTGCGTGCATGGCATCAGGCCAATGAGGACCGCTTCACCGCGCCAGAGATCCGCAAGATCAGCTATGCCTGGCTGACGCCAGAGATGCTGGCCGGCTCGGTCGAGCTGGATCAGGACGCGCTGCGCGATCTCTACGCGTCGCGGGCCGATGAATACGATCAGCCGGCGCGGCGTCTGGTCGGGCGGCTCGTGTTCGAAAGCGAAGAGGCGGCGCAGGCGGCGCGGGATCGCATTGATGCGGGCGAGGCGAATTTCGAGACCATTGCCGGGGAGCGCGGGCTGAGCCTTGCCGATACCGATCTGGGCGAGGTCACCGAGGCCGGGCTGGGCGCTGCGGGCGGCCCGGTCTTTGCGGCCGAGGATAACGGCGTTGTCGGGCCGGTCGAGACCGATCTGGGCCCGGCGCTGTTCTCGGTCAATGCGATCCTCGATCCGGTGAGCATCAGCTTCGAGGAGGCGCTGCCCGATCTGCGTGCCGAAGCCGCCGCCGACCGCGCCCGCCGGGTCATCGCCGATCAGGGGCCCGGCATCGAGGATCTGCTGGCCGGCGGCACGACGCTGGAACAGCTTGCCGAGGAAACCGAGATGGCGTTCGGTCAGATCGACTGGACCGATGAGAACGAGCCGGTGCCGGGTGAGATCGGCGGTTACACCGCGTTCCGCCAGCAGGCCGCGGCGGTCACGCAGGAGGATTATCCCGAGCTGTTCGAGCTGGATGATGGCGGGATCTTCGCGCTTCGGCTGGATGAGATCGTGCCGCCGACGCTGATCCCCTTCGAAGAGGTGCGCGACCGCGTCGCCGAGGACTGGGCACAGGCCGAGGCACGCCGTCAGCTTGTCTCGATCGCCGAGGAGATGGAGGTGCAGGCCGTGGCCGAAACCATCCCTCAGCCCGATGCGGTGACGGTGCGCGACGGGGATGCGGATGCAGCCGGGGAAAGCGCGACGGCCAGCCCGGCGGAGGGCGAAGGATCACAGTCCGGTCAAGCCGCCTCGGGCGGCGCGGCGGAGCCTGCCGCTGCATCCGAGACCATCGCGGCGCCGCAAAACTGGATCACCGAGAAAGGTCTTTATCGCGACGGCTATGTCGAAAACGCGCCGGCCTCGCTGGTCCCCGAAGCCTTCGCGCTCGATGAGGGTGAGACCGAGATCCTCGAGGATGGCAACCGCGTGGCGCTGATCCGCGTGGACCGGATCATCCCCGCCGATCTGGAGGGGCAGGTCGCGGCCGATGCCACGGCCAGGTTGCAGCAGCGTATGAACGGGTCGTTGCAAACCGATATTTTCGATTATTACGCCCGCGCCATACAGGCCGAGAACGGGATCTCGATCAACCAGTCGGCGGTGGCCGCCGTCGAATCGCAGATGTGAGCGATGCGCATTTCTCCGGATTTCGAGGCGTTTCGCCCGGGCTGGGACGAGGGCCGCAACCAGCTTCTGACGATGCGGCTCGCCGCTGATCTGGACACGCCTGTCAGCCTGATGCTGAAACTCGCCGAGGCGGCGCCGAACAGTTTCGTGCTGGAAAGCGTGACCGGCGGCGAGGTCCGGGGACGCTATTCCATCGTCGGGATGCGGCCCGATCTGATCTGGGAATGCCGCGCCGGACAGGCCCGGATCAATCGCGAGGCACGCTATTCCGATAGGTTTGCCGATGACGATCGCCCCGCTCTGGATAGCCTGCGCGCGCTGATCGCGGAAAGCCGGATCGAGATGCCGGATGATGTGCCTGCCGCGGCGGCGGGGCTGTTCGGCTATCTCGGCTATGACATGATCCGGCTGGTCGAACATCTGCCGGATGTGAACCCGGACCCGCTCAACGTGCCGGATGCGATGCTTTTGCGGCCTTCGGTCGTGGCGGTGCTGGACGGGGTGAAGGGCGAGGTCACTCTTTGCGCGCCGGTCTGGCACGACAGCGCGATCAATGCCCGCGCCGCCTATGCCCAGGCGGCAGAACGGCTGGCCGAGGCGCTGCGCAGCCTTGACCGGATGCCGCATGAGCCTCGCGAGATGGGCCGCAGCCACGACATCGGCGCGCCGCGTTCGAATTTCACCCATGAGGGCTACAAGCAGGCGGTCGAAAAGGCAAAGGACTATATCCGCGCCGGCGACATCTTCCAGGTCGTGCCGGCGCAGCGTTGGGCGATGGAGTTCCCGCTGCCGCCGTTTTCGCTGTATCGCAGCCTGCGGCGCACGAACCCGTCGCCCTTCATGTTCTTCCTCAATCTCGAACCCGAAGAAGGCGGCTTCCAGATCGTCGGTGCCAGCCCCGAGATCCTCGTGCGGCTGCGCGACGGCGAGGTCACCATCCGGCCCATCGCGGGCACCCGTCCGCGCGGCGGGAACGAGGCCGAGGACCGCGCGCTCGAGGCCGATCTGCTGGGGGACCAGAAAGAGCTGGCAGAACATCTGATGCTGCTCGATCTGGGCCGCAACGATGTCGGGCGCGTGGCCAAGATCGGCACGGTGCGCCCGACCGAGAAATTCGTGATCGAGCGCTATAGCCATGTCATGCATATCGTCTCGAACGTCGTCGGAGAGCTGCGCGAGGGCGAGGATGCGCTGTCGGCATTGCTGGCCGGATTGCCCGCGGGGACGGTTTCCGGCGCGCCAAAGGTCCGTGCCATGCAGATCATCGACGAGCTGGAGCCTGAAAAGCGCGGCGTCTATGGGGGCGCGGTCGGGTATTTCGCCGCGAATGGCGAGATGGATATGTGCATCGCGCTGCGCACCGGCGTCATCAAGGACCGGCAGCTTTACATCCAGTCGGGCGGCGGCGTCGTCTATGACAGCGATCCCGAGGCCGAATTTCAGGAAACCGTCAACAAGGCCCGCGCGCTGCAACGTGCCGCCGAAGAGGCCGCGCGCTTCGTGCGTGGCAATGGCTGACGGCACGCCCCCGGTAGTCCCGCATCACGGATTGCAGGCGCTGCGTTTCTTCCGCAGTCTGTAACCCTGCGCGGGATGGCCTGGCCATGACCGAAATCACGGAAGGAGGCAGGGGATGCGCATTCTCATCACGGGTGCCAATCGCGGCATTGGCGCGGGTCTGAAAGCGGCCTTCGAGAAACGGGGCGATGAGGTGATCGGCACCAGCAGGGGCGGCGGGGACGGGTTGTTGCGCTGCGATGTGACCCAGCCGGAATCGGTCGCCGCGCTTCGCGACGCTGTCGGGGCTGACGGTCTCGACCTGCTTATCTGCAATTCGGGGGTCTATCTGGACAAGGGCGCACCGCTGGAAGGCGGCTATGATGCCCAGATCTTCCAGCAGAGCTTTGCGGTGAATGCGACCGGCGTGTTCCTGACCATCGAGGCGCTGCTGCCCGCCTTGCGCGCGGCCAAGGGACGGATCGCGATCCTGTCCTCGATGATGGCTTCGGATTCGCGGGCGCCAGGTGGGAGCCTTGCCTATCGGGCCTCGAAGGCAGCGGCGCTGAATCTGGGGCGAAACCTGGCGCGCGAACTGGAAGGCTGCGGCATCGCGGTCGGGATTTATCACCCCGGCTGGGTCCGCACCGAGATGGGCAGCCAGGCGGCGGATATCTCGGTCTCGGAATCTGTGGCGGGTCTGGTGCAGCGTTTCGACGCGCTGAGTCTGTCGGATACGGGCTGTTTCGAATCCTATGACGGGCAGCGCCTGGAGTTCTGAGCCGCACGGCAACCAAGACGCAACGCAAAAAGGGCGGCCCAGGGGCCGCCCTTTCGCATTCGGATCATCGCAGCGGTTACTGGGTGGTTTCCGCTTCGGTTTCCGTCTCGGCTTCCATGGCCGCATCGGCTTCCGGTGCGGTCTCCATGGCGGCGTCGCCTTCCATACCAGCGTCACCTGCGGCCGGTGCCGGGGCAGGGGCCGCCTCACGCTCGCGGAACACGTATTCCGGCGCGGCTTCGGCCTCTTCCTGCGTCAGCTCGGTGGTGATCTCTTCCGCGTCATAATTGACGGTCAGCTGATCCCACGGCACGGCAATCTGCTTTTCACCGATCCCGAGGAAACCGCCAACGCCGATGATCGCAGCGATCATGGAGCCATTTTCGGTGTCGAGGATCAGGTCGTTCACATCGCCGATGCTGTCGCCATCGGGCGACGTCACCGAAGCGCCGGTGATCCAGTCAACGCGCAGCTCGTTCATCGACTGCTCGCGAGCGATCTTGTCGCTATTCGCCATTTCGGCTTCCAGAGCGGCCTCTTCAGCGTCTTCGGCAGCAGCTTCCGCGTCAACGGCTTCGGCGTCGGCCTCCATGGTGTCGGCTTCCATGGTTTCAGCTTCCATGGTTTCCGTTTCAGCGGCATCGGCCTCGGTCGTCTCGGCGTCCATAGCGTCGGCAGCCTCGTCGCCGGCTGCGTCCGCGGCGTCGGCGGCCTCATCCGCCGCATTATCGGCCGATGCAGCCGCGTCTTCGGCGGCGTTTTCGGTCGCGTCGGCGGCGTCGTCAGCAGCTTCACCCGCCGCATCAGCCGCGTCGCCTGCCGCGTCAGCCGCATCACCCGCAGCATCGCTGGCCGCATCAGCAGCGTTACCGGCAGCGTCGCTGGCCGCGTCGGCAGCGTCACCGGCAGCGTCGGCGGTGGCTTCAGCGGCGTTTTCCGTCGCCTGCGCCGTGTTTTCGACCGCCTCTTCAGCAGCATTATCGGCTTCCTGAGCGATGGCGAAACCGGACAGCGGCAGCACCAGAGCAGTGGTCAAAAGAATCTTACGCATGTGATTATCTCCTCAAGCGTTTTGACGAGCACCGAGCCGGCGCCCGCATCACGCAGACAATCCGCACCGGGCAGTTTTGGTTCCGGGCTTGACAAATTATTGAGCGGCGGATTTCCGCCGAAGCCATCCAGGTTTGACGCCCGTTCAGCCGAATGCTCAGTCGTCGCCGCGATAGGGCCGCACATATTGCAGCGCCATGTCCCACGGGAAAAAGATCCATGTGTCCTGACTGACTTCGGTCACATAGCTCTGCACCATCGGCTTGCCCTTGGGCTTGGCATAGACGGTGGCGAAATGCGCCTTGGGATACATATCGCGGATCAGTTCGAGCGTGCGGCCCGAATCCACCAGATCGTCGACGACGAGAATGTCCTCGCCATCCTTCATCAGCCCGGCATCCGGTTCCTTCAGCACCTGTAGATCGCCCTGACCCGCCGAGGCCGCCACACCGCGATAGGATTTGACAGAGATCGTGTCGATGGTGCGGATATCCAGCTCACGCGCGACAATCATCGCCGGGACCATGCCGCCGCGTGTCACCGCCACCACTGCGCGCCAGTCCGTGCCGTCAAGCCGCCAGGCAAGTGCGCGGGCGTCTCGGTGCAGCTGATCCCAGCTGACATGGAATCCCTTTTCATGCGGGAGGCGGTCTTTATCGGTCATGGTCCCTCTCAGTTCTTGAAGATCAGCAGCGCGGCCAGCACGAACAGCGTCAGCGCCGCAGTCCGGTCGATCCAGAATTTCGCGCCAAAATAGCGCCGCCGCGGCCCCGCTGTCGACATGCCAATCGTCACCACCGCGTACCAGAACAGCTCGGTCGAGAGTGCCGTTGCGTAAATCGAGGCCTGGCGGGGCAGGGTCAGTTCACCGGGGAAAAGTTGCAGGATGAGCGTGGCATAGAACAGCGCCGGCTTGGGATTGGCGAGATTCAGCAGCACCCCGCCCATGAATCCGCGCCCGAAGCGCTTCTCGGCGGCCTCCGGCAGCGGATCGGGCGCGCTGCGCCAAAGCTGGAAGGCGATCCAGCCGATATAGATGCCGCCGAGGATCTTCACGCCGTGATAGATCTGCGGATGCGTCTCGAAGATCAGCGCCAGCCCGGCCAGCGCAAAGAGGCACCAGAGCGAGGCGCCGAGCGCAAGCCCCAGCCCGAAGGGCAGGGCGATATCCCGCCCGCGCGAAAAAGAGGTCTGGATCGCGGCGACGATGGCCGGTCCCGGCGACAGCAATGCGACCGTTATCAGCCCGATCAGCGCCAGATAGGGTTGCAGCCCGTCCAGATCAGCCGTCCTTGCGCCCCGACACCACGTCGATATCCGGCGCATCGACGGCTTTCATGCCGACCAGATGATAGCCTGCATCGACGTGATGCGTCTCGCCGGTGACGCCGCTGCCCAGATCGGACAGCAGATACAGCGCGGAGCCGCCGACCTCGTCCTGTGTGACATTCCGCCGCAACGGCGAGTTCAACTCGTTCCATTTCAGGATATAGCGGAAATCCCCGATCCCGGATGCGGCGAGCGTCTTGATCGGCCCGGCACTGATCGCGTTGACGCGGATGCCGTCCTTGCCGAAATCCTCGGCGAGATAACGGACCGATGCCTCGAGCGCGGACTTGGCAACGCCCATGACATTGTAATGCGGCATGACACGTTCGGCGCCATAATAAGTCAATGTGACCATGCTCCCGCCTGCCTCCATCAGCGCTGCCGCGTGACGTGCGGCCATGGTGAAGGAATAGACAGAAACATCCATCGTTTTCAGGAAGTTGTCGCGCGTTGTTTCGGCGTAGCGTCCGCGAAGCTGGCTCTTGTCCGAATAGCCGATGGCGTGGACGAGAAAGTCGAGCTTGCCCCATTCCTGCGCCAGCGCCTCGAACATCCGGGCGACCGTTTCCTCGTCGGTGACATCGCAATCGAAAAGCTGAGTGCTGCCCAATTCGCGGGCCAGCGGCTCGGCCCGCTTCTTCATCGCCTCGCCCTGATACGAGAGCGCGATCTCTGCCCCCTGATCGGAGAGCGCCTTGGCGATTCCCCAGGCAATCGACTTGTCGTTGGCCAGACCCATGATGAGTCCGCGCCGCCCCGACATCAGCCCTTGGCCTTCGCTGCTTGACATGCCCCTCTCCGTCTTACCTTTTTGGCAGGATTAGGCCAAAGAGTGAGGGGCATCAAGCATGAGCGCGCGCGAGGGGATATTCGCCGGCGACGATCCGTTCGGGATCGCACGGCAATGGCTGAGCGAGGCCGAGGCCTCGGAACCCAACGATCCGAGCGCCATCGCGCTGGCGACGGTGGATGAAAACGGGATGCCAGATGCCCGCATGGTGCTGCTGAAGGAAATCGAGTCGCATGGCAATGGCGACGGCGCTTTCCTGTTTTATACGAATTACGGCAGCAGCAAATCGCGCCAGATCGCGGCGACCGGGAAGGCTGCCTTCGTGATGCACTGGAAATCGCTGCGCCGCCAGATCCGGGTGCGTGGCACGGTGACCCGTGAAGAGGGTGAACAAGCTGATGACTACTTTGCGAGCCGGGCGCTTGAGAGCCGCATCGGGGCCTGGGCATCACGGCAGAGCCAGCCAATCGAATCGCGGGACGCGCTGCTGCGTGAGGTTCGGGCCCAGGAGACCCGCCAAGGCACCAACCCAGCGCGACCGCAATTCTGGGGAGGGTTCCGGATCTCGCCTCTAGAAATCGAGTTCTGGGGTGACGGCGCGTTTCGCTTGCATGATCGCTTCCGTTGGACCAAAACGGCATCCTCAGCCGACTCGCCTAAGGCTGGGCAAACCACTTGGAAAGTGGAGCGATTGTCTCCGTAGAAAGATGTAAAAGCGTATATGATTGAAATGTATGGGCTGAAAGCGTCTTTACGTAGCGTCAAGTAATCTATGTTAATGGGGACTACGCGGATTAGTTATGTGACAATTTCGGTGGTAGAGTGACTCTGGGTGTGCCGCCGGGGTTCGCGTCGGGGCAAACTTAAAGCAGTGGTATGACGATAGCAGACGACAGTTTGGTTACCGAGGTCAGCGGGTCGATAAAGTGGTTCGATCCTGCACGCGGATTCGGCTTCATCATCAGCGATGAGGTCGGGCCGGACATTCTGCTGCACACCAATGTCCTGCGGAATTTCGGACAGGGTTCGGTGGCTGACAGGGCGCGGATCACCGCGCTTGTCCAGCACACCGCGCGCGGGCTGCAGGCAGTGAAGATTGTGTCAATCGAGCCGCCGGAAGGCGATGGCGGGCCGCCGATCAGCGACCTGGCCGATACACCGCCCGAAAAGCTCGCCGAGCTGCCTTTCCTTCCGGCTCGGGTCAAATGGTTTGACAAATCGAAGGGCTTCGGTTTCGCCAATATCTTCGGTCAGTCGGGCGATGTCTTTCTGCATTGCGAGGTGCTGCGGCACTCGGGTCTTTCCGATCTCGGCGTGGGCGAGGCCGTCGCCTTGCGGGTCGTCGACGGAAGGCGCGGCTTGATGGCGGCGCAGATCGCACCCTGGGAGAAGGGCAGCAGCGCCGCCGAAGACGAGGCAGAGATGGAAGACAAAGGCTGATGGCCATGAATGCCCGCCAGCTCGCGTCGCTTATGCTGGCGGTGTTGCCGCTGCCGCTTTGGGCGGCGCCGCAATGCGATCCGGGGCAGGCCATCTTTCCCGACGCCGATGTGAGCGTCGCGGTCGAGATCGCCGATGACCCTGGCGAGCGTGCGCAGGGCCTGATGAACCGAGAAGAGCTGGCCCCCGACTCGGGCATGTTGTTCATCTATGAATCCCCGCGTGAGGCGTCGTTCTGGATGAAGAACACGCTGATACCGCTGGATATGATCTTCATGGATGAGACCGGCACGATCCGGCATATCCACGAAAACGCGCAGCCGCGTGATCTGACCCCGATTCCCGGCGCCACGCCCGACGACCCCGACCCCGAGCGGCTGATGGTGCTGGAGGTGGATGGCGGCGATGCCGCGCGTCTGGGGCTGAAAATCGGTATGGCGATGGCGCATCCGCGGCTCGATCCGGATCTTGCCGCCGCGCCGTGCCAATAGGGCTTTCCCCCCGCCGCATCTGGCGCTAGAACCTCTTGCGTCGGGGCGTGGCGCAGCCTGGTAGCGCGACGGTTTTGGGTACCGTAGGTCGTAGGTTCGAATCCTATCGCCCCGACCATCCCTTGATCCGCATCATCGACGGCAACCGCCCTGGCGCGGGCGCAGCCCTGCCATGCGCGGCTTGAAGCGAGAGGGGCGCAGTGACTACATCCTGCGCAACAGGGCCGGAACAGGTCGGTCAGATATTCGGAGCAAGCTTATGAAGAAGATTGGTTTTCTGTCCTTTGGCCACTGGTCGCCAGAGCGCGGCTCTCAGGTCAAGACCGCCTCGGACGTGCTCACCCAGTCGATCGAGCTGGCCGTCGAGGCCGAGAAGCTTGGCATCGACGGGGCCTATTACCGCGTCCATCATTTTGCCCGTCAGCTCGCCTCGCCATTCCCGCTTCTGGCGGCGGTCGGGGCGCGGACCTCGTCGATCGAGATCGGCACGGGCGTGATCGACATGCGCTATGAAAATCCGCTCTATATGGTCGAGGATGCCGGCGCGGCGGATCTGATCTCGGGCGGGCGGTTGCAGCTGGGGATCAGCCGGGGCTCGCCAGAGCAGGTGATCGATGGCTGGCGCTATTTCGGCTATCAGCCGCGCGAAGATGAAGATCACGCCGCGATGGCCCGCCGTCATGCGGCGGTGTTCCTGAAACAGCTCGAAGGCGAAGGCTTCGCACAGCCCAACCCGCAGCCGATGTTCCCGAACCCGCCCGGATTGCTGCGCCTGGAACCGCATGCGCCGGGTCTCCGCGAGCGGATCTGGTGGGGCGCGGCCTCGGACGCCACGGCACGTTGGGCCGCTGAGATGGGGATGAACCTGCAAAGCTCGACGCTCAAAACCGACGAGACGGGCGAGCCGTTCCATATTCAGCAAGCCAATCAGATCCGCGCCTATCGCGAGGCGTGGAAGGCGGCGGGGCATGAGCGCGAGCCGCGCGTTTCGGTGAGCCGGTCGATCTTTGCGCTGATGACGCCCGAAGACCGGATGTATTTCGGACGCGGCGGGAAAGAGCAGGATCAGGTCGGGATCATCGACCGGACCCGCTCGATCTTCGGGCGCGGCTATGCCGACGAGCCTGACAAGCTGATCGAGCAGCTACTTGCGGATGAGGGCATCGCAGAGGCCGACACGCTGCTTTTGACGGTGCCGAACATGCTGGGCGTCGAATATAACGTGCATGTGCTCGACAGTATCCTGCGCCATGTCGCGCCTGCGCTCGGCTGGCGCTGAGCTGAACGAAGCGATGCGCCCGGATTTTTTCCGGGCGTTTCCTTTCAAATTAAGGGGTTAAGCCAAAAAAATTTCGCGCGGCGCTCAGTCTCGTTTCTGGGCCGCGCCACTGCCGCGTATCACCTCTGGCGCGGGGACATATTCCTGCTTGTCGTCCACCGGCAGATCGAACTGGCCTTCGCCCCAATTCGCTGCGCGCCATTCCTCGCGGGCGTGGCGGATCTTGTCGCGGCTCGAGGCGACGAAATTCCACCAGATATAGCGCGGGCCGTTCATCGTCGCCCCGCCAAGCGCCATCAGCCGCGCGCCTTGCGGGCCGGCGGCGACGGTGATGCGGTCGCCGGGGCGGAAAATCATCATCCTTCCCGCCTCGAATTCGTCCCCCGCAACCGTGATCGAGCCTTGCGTGACATAGATGCCGCGATCCTCGTGATCGTCCGGCAGGGGGAAGCGCGCCCCGGGGGCGAGCGTCACATCGAGATAGAATGTGTCCGAATATAACGTCGCCGGGGCTTGCGCGCCGTAGGCGTGGCCGAGGATCAGCCGCGCCTCGATCCCCTCAGCCTCGAAATGCGGCAGTTCGGTCTTGCCGTGATGTTCGAAGATCGGCTCCATCTCTTCGCGCTCTTCTGGCAGGGCGATCCAGGTCTGAATGCCGAACAGGCTATGCGGCCCGCGCCGCGCCTGGGCAGAGGTGCGTTCGGAATGGGTCACACCCTTACCCGCGACCATCCAGTTCACCGCGCCCGGCAGGATCACCTGATCGGTGCCGATACTGTCACGATGGTGGAAATCGCCCTGATAAAGATAGGTCACAGTCCCCAGCCCGATATGCGGATGCGGGCGCACGTCGATGCCTTCGCCGGTCAGGAACTCTGCCGGGCCGGCCTGATCGAAGAAGATGAACGGCCCCACCATCTGCCGCTGCGGAGCGGGCAGGGCGCGCTTGACCTCGAAGCCGCCAAGATCGCGGGCACGGGGCACGATCACCGTCTCGATGGCGTCGAGCCCGATTTCGTCGGGATTGCCGGGTGTCAGGGTGGGATTCCAGCTCATGCCGTGCTCCTTGCCACGTGGCGCTGCGGTGCTGGTCAGACAACGCCACATATGCTTAGCTGGTTCAAACCGATGAAAGCCGCGCGCCATGCAAGACGACACACCGCACAAGCCCTATAAAAGCCCCGCCGGTGGCTGGGGCGCCGCCGCCGCAACGGCGAAAGTGCTGATTGAACAGAGCGTTGTCAGAAAAGGTTCGCGCGCCCTTCTGGAGATGAACCAGCCCGGCGGGTTCAAATGTCCGAGCTGCGCTTTTCCCGACCCGGCGCATCGCAAGAAGCTGGAATTCTGCGAGAACGGCGTCAAGGCGCTGGCTCACGAGGCGACGCGGCATCGCATCACCCGCGACTTTTTCGCGCAGCACAGCGTCTCCGAACTCTCCGCGCAGAGCGATTACTGGCTGGAGATGCAGGGGCGGCTGACCGAGCCGATGCGCTATGACAAGGCGAGCGATCATTATGTGCCGGTGTCATGGGATGACGCCTTTGCGTTGATCGCCCGTCATCTGAACGCGCTCGACGATCCGAACCGGGCAGAGTTCTATACGTCGGGCCGGACCCCGAACGAGGCGGCATTCCTGTTCTCGATCTTCGTGCGCGAATTCGGGACCAATAACTTCCCCGACTGCGCCAATATGTGCCACGAGCCGACCAGCCGGGGCCTGCCCGCCTCGATCGGGATCGGCAAGGGCACGGTGGTGATGGAAGATTTCGATCACACGAAGGCGATCTTTATCTTCGGGCAGAATACCGGGACCAACTCGCCCCGCATGATGGCCAATCTGGTCGAGGCGCGCAAAAGGGGTGTGCCGGTGGTGGCGGTCAATCCGCTGCCGGAACGCGCGTTGATGCGGTTCGCCGATCCGCAGAACCCCGCACATATGGCGACGTTTCAGGCGACCGACATCGCGACGGAGTTCGTTCATGTGAAGGTCGGCGGCGATCTGGCCCTGCTGAAGGGCATCATGCGGGCGCTGTTCGAAGCCGATGCGGCGGGCGAGGCGGTGCTGGATCACGATTTCATCACCGCGCACACCCACGGGATCGAGGCGCTGAGGGACGACATTCTGGCGCAGGACTGGGCCAAGATCGTCGCCGCTTCGGGCATCGCGGAAGATCAGATCCGCGCGCTGGCCCGGATCTATGCCGCCTCGGAAGCCTCGATGTTCTGCTACGGCATGGGGCTGACCCAGCATCAGAACAGTGCCGAGCTGTTGCAACAACTGGCCAATCTGCTGCTGCTGCGCGGCAATTTCGGCAAGCGGGGTGCGGGGATCGTGCCCATTCGCGGTCACTCCAACGTGCAGGGCGATCGCACCGTCGGAATCGACGAGAAGCCGACCGAGACCTATCTGGATCGGGTCGAGCAGGTGTTCGGCTTTTCGCCGCCGCGCGCGCATGGCCACAACGTGCTTGAATGCCTCTATGCGATGGAATCCGGCGAGGCACGGGTCTTCATCGGCATGGGCGGCAACTTCATCCGCGCGGTGCCCGACACGCCCCGCGCCGAAGCGGCGATGCGCGGCATGGATCTGACCGTTGGCATTGCCACCAAGCTGAATCGCGGGCATCTCGTGCATGGCTCCGACGCGCTGATCCTGCCGGTGGTGCCGCGATCCGAAATCATCCGCACCGTCAAGGGTGAGCAATTCGTCACGATCGAGGATGCGATGTGCAATGTCACGGCCTCGCGCGGCCCGCTGGAACCGGCGGCCCCGGATCTGCTGCCCGAGGTCGAGATCGTTTGCCGCATGGCCATGGCGACGCTGCCCGACAGCAAGCTGCCCTGGGCCGAGTTCATCGAGGATTACGACCTGATCCGCGACCGGATCGCGGATGTCTATCCGGGACTCTTCAAGGATTTCCGCAGCCGGATCAGGGCGCCGGAAGGGTTTCATCTGGATGTGCCGCCGCGCCGCCGGGAATGGAACACCGAGACAGGGCGGGCGAATTTTCTTGTCTTTGCCGGGCTCGATACCGATGAGCCGGTCGCCGAAGAAGGCATGCTGAGGCTGGCGACTCTGCGCTCGCATGACCAGTTCAATACGACCATCTACAGCCATAACGACAGGTATCGCGGGGTCCGGGGCGACCGAATGGTGCTGTTCATGAATGCCGAGGACATGGCAGAGCGGGGCATCGCCAAGGGCGCCTCTGTGGCGGTCGAGACGATCAGCGCCGACAACCGGTCTCGGCGCGTCGCAGGGCTGAGCGCCATTGCCTATCCGCTGCCGCGCGGCTCGGTCGCCGGATATTTCCCCGAGCTGAACCCGTTAATGCCGTTCGAGCATCATGACCGCATGACCGGGACTCCTGCGGCGAAGTCGATCCCGGTGCGGGTGGCGGCGGCGGTCCGGCCCTGAACGCTGCGCGCAGCCGGTGGCTGGACCTCGGCCCTCGCGGCGCGTAAAGACCCGGCCAGACCGAAACCACCGCACGGGATCGAGACATGGGTTTTCGCATGGGGATCGTCGGGCTGCCGAATGTCGGCAAGTCCACGCTGTTCAACGCGCTCACGCGCACCGCAGCCGCGCAGGCGGCAAATTTTCCTTTCTGCACCATCGAACCCAATGTGGGCGAGGTGGCGGTGCCGGATCAGCGGCTCGACAGGTTGGCAGGCATTGCCAAATCCAAGCAGACCATCCCGACCCGGATCACGTTCGTCGATATTGCGGGCCTCGTGAAAGGGGCCAGCAAGGGCGAGGGTCTGGGCAACCAGTTTCTTGCCAATATCCGCGAGGTGGACGCCATCGCCCATGTGCTGCGCTGCTTCGAGGACGGTGACGTCACCCATGTCGAGGGCCGCGTGGACCCGCTCGCCGACGCCGAGACCATCGAGACCGAGTTGATGATCGCCGATCTGGAAAGCCTCGAAAAGCGGCTGGCCAATCTCGCGCGGAAAATCAATGCGGGCGACAAGCAGGCCAAGGAAGATGCGCGGCTGATGAACGCGGCGAAAGAGGCGCTGGAGGCAGGCCGACCGGCACGCACGGTCGAGATCGCCGAGGATGACCGCAAGGCGTGGACCATGCTGCAATTGCTGACCGCGAAGCCGGTGCTCTATGTCTGCAACGTGGCTGAGGACGAGGCTGCGACCGGCAATGACTATTCGGCACAGGTCGCGAAGATGGCCGAAGAGCAGGGCGCGGGCCATGTCGTGATCTCGGCCAGGATCGAGGAAGAGATCAGCCAGCTCGACGCCGAGGAAGCCGAGATGTTCCTTGGCGAGATGGGGCTGGAAGAGGCCGGGCTGGACCGGCTGATCCGCGCCGGATACGAGCTGCTTGGGCTGCAGACATATTTCACCGTCGGCCCCAAGGAAGCCCGCGCCTGGACAATCCGGCAGGGCACGCTTGCCCCGGCAGCGGCGGGGGTGATCCACGGCGATTTCGAGCGCGGTTTCATCCGGGCCGAGACCATCGCCTATGACGACTATGTCGCCGGCAATGGCGAAGCGGGCGCGCGCGAGGCGGGCAAGCTGCGGGTCGAAGGCAAGGGCTACGAGGTCAAGGACGGCGACGTCCTGCATTTCCTCTTCAACGCCTGATCGGCGCGGCGGCGCATTCAGCCGCGCGCCACCTCGGCAATGGATACGGTCTTGAGGATCGCATAGACGCGGCAGCCCGGTTCCAGCCCGAGCGCGCGCAGCGAGCGCGGCGTGATCCGCGACAGGATCGCGGTGTTCTCGGCCAGCCGGACCTGAACCAGAACACCGCCGGGCCCATCGGTTTCGATCCGCGCCACATGGCCCTCGAACAGGTTCAGCGCCGAGATCCGATGCGGCTTTTCGGTCGCGAGCATCACCTCTTGCGCCAGAACCCGGACCCGGACCGGGGCGCCCGGCTTCAGATCAGGTCGCGCCACCCATATCGGCCCCGCCGGGCCTTCCAGCCGAGCCAGCCCGTCCGGCTCTTGCGCGGCGACCCGCGCCGGGATCAGCGCCCCGGTCTCGCGCCCCAATGCGGCGCCGCTCGCCGGGTCCGACAGCAGTTCGGCCACCGTGCCATCGGCGGTGACGCGACCCTGATCCAGCATCACGACCCGGTCGGCGAGACGGGAAATCTCGGCGACATTGTGGCTGACATAAAGGATCGGAAGTCCCAAGTCGCGCAGCGCTTCGAGATAGGGCAGGATTTCGGCCTTGCGCGCCTCGTCGAGCGCGGCGAGCGGTTCGTCCATCAGCAGCAGCCGCGGACCGGACAGGATCGCGCGGCCAAGCGCCACGCGCTGCCGCTCTCCGCCCGACAGCGCGCCGGGACGCCGGTCCAGAAATGCGCCGATCCCCAGCAGATCGACGATCTCTGTGACGCGCCGGTCATCGGGGCGGTCCGCGCGCGGGGCGAAGCGGCGGCCATAACCGAGATTGCCGCGGACGCTCAGATGCGGGAACAGCCGGGAATCCTGAAACACATAGCCAATCCGGCGCATCGCCGGCGGCACGAAGATCCCGCGCGCCGTATCGGTCAATATATCGGTGCCAAGACGGATAACTCCGGCATCCGGGCGCATCAGCCCGGCCACCGCGTTGACCAGCGTCGTCTTGCCCGCGCCGGAACGGCCGAACAGCGCCGTGACGCCCGATCGTGCCTGAAACGCTGCCTCCAGCGTCAGACCGTCGAAGCGGTGGCGGATATCGACCGAGAGATTCATCGGCCCGAAATCCGTCTTGCCACGGCGCGCCCGGCCCATTCCGCAGCGATCAGCGCCAACAGCGCGATGGACAGCGACACCAGCACCAGCCGGACCGCCTGCGCCTCTCCGCCCGGAACCTGCAATTGCGCATAGATCGCGGTAGGCAGCGTCTGGGTCTGGCCGGGAATGTTCGACACAAAGGTGATCGTCGCGCCGAACTCGCCGATGGCCTTGGCGAAGGCGACGATGCTGCCTGCAAGGATGCCGGGCAGGATCAGGGGCAGGGTGACGGTGGCAAAGACGGGCAGCGCGCGCGCGCCCAGAGTGGCGGCGGCCTGTTCCAGCTTCGGGTCCACCGCGTCGATGGACAGGCGGATCGTGCGCACCATCAGCGGAAAGGCCATCACCGCTGCCGCCAGAGCCGCCCCGGTCCAGCGAAAGGCGAAGCTGACGCCGAACCACTCGGCCAGCGGAGCGCCCAGGACGCCCTGCCGCCCGAAGGCGATCAGCAGCAGATAGCCGGTGACGACCGGTGGCAGGATCAGCGGCAGATGCACCGCCATGTTCAGCACCTGCCGACCCGGAAAGCGCCAGCGCGACAGCGCATAGGCGACGAGGATCCCCAGCGGCAGGCTGAGCGTCACCGCCCAGAAGGCCACCCGCAGCGAGAGCGCCACCGCCTGCCATTCCTCAGGGGCGAGCCAGCCCGCCATTATGCCCCGCGCTCAGTCAAGCGGCGCGAACCCGTGCGCGGCAAAGATCGCGTCCGCTTCATCTTCCGAAAGCGCCGCGAAGAACCCTGCCGCTGCATCCGAAGCGCCGTCGAGCAGCGCGGCGGGATAGGTGATCGGCGGGTGGCTGTCCTCGGGGAATGTCCCGGCCAGATGAACGCCCGCTTCGGCCTTGGCGTCGCTGGCATAGACGATCCCGAAACCGGCCTCGCCCCGGGCCACGAGCGCGAGTGCGGCGCGCACATTATCGGCCTGCACCACCTGCGGTGCGACCGTATCCCACAGCCCGAGACGGTCGAGCGCCGCCTTGCCGTACTGGCCCGCCGGAACCGCCTCCAGCAGACCCATCGCCAGCTTTTCGGCGCCGATAAGGGCGGCGAGATCCAGATCCGCGCCGATCTCGACCGGCGCCACTCGGTCATGGGCGATCAGCGCCAGCCGGTTGCCCAGCACATCGCGTCGCCTCCCGGCCGTGCTCAGCCCGGCCCCTTCGACGGCATCCATCCAGCCAGGATGGGCCGAGATGAAGATCTCGGCCGGCGCGCCCGCGACGATCTGTCGGGCCAGAAGCCCGGACCCGGCATAGGAAATCGCGATCTCATCGCCGGTCTCGGTCTCATAGGCCACGGCGACCTCATCGAGCGCGTCCTTCAGCGACGCGGCTGCAAATACGGTGATCTGCGCCGCCGCCGCCGGGACCGCAGCGACAAGCAGCGTCGCAAGCGCGGCAAGCAATCTCATGAGCGGAGCCCCCTGATGATCCGCCGCACATATTGACTGTTCGTGACAGACAGGCAACCCATCGGACAACAACGATGCTGGAGGCGCGTATGACCGGATACGGAACCGAATGGTGCCGCGCACAGGCGATGCGCCTGCTGGAATTTCATGCCCCTGCGCTGAACCCGGCAGGCGGTTTCTACAAGCTGGCAACGGATGGCACGCCCTTGCCCGACACCACCCGCGAGCTGCACGAGACGACGCGGATGATCCACGCCTATGCGCAGGGTGCGCGGCTCGGTTTTGCCGGGGCAGAGCGGATCATGGATCACGGGATCCGATTTCTTTTCGAGGGTCATCTCGATCTGGTGCATGGCGGGTTCTGGTGGAGCGTCGATGATGCCGGTCCGGTTGATCGCCGCAAGCAGGCTTATGGTCACGCTTTCGTTTTGCTGGCCGCGGCTTCGGCGGCGCAGAGCGGCCATCCCGATACGTCGCGACTGCGCGAAACGGTGATGACGGTGCTGCGTGGCCGGTTCTGGGAGGACCCTCCCGGCGCGGTGTCGGACATGTTCGAAGAGGACTGGACCGGCGCGCCGGATTATCGCGGCGGCAACGCCAATATGCATCTCACCGAGGCGCTCATCGCGGCCTATCGGGCCTGGGGTGACACGGCGGATCTGGAGATGGCGCGGTCGATTTCCGGCTTCATGATCGACCGTCACGCGCGCGCCCAAGGCTGGGTCGTGCCCGAGCATTTCACCCCGGATTGGAGGATCGACCGGAATTTCGCCGGCGACCCGATGTTCCGCCCGCCCGGCACAACGCCGGGCCATGCGATTGAATGGGCGCGGCTGATCCTAGAACTGCGCGAGGCTGGCAGCGCGGCGGCGCGGGATGACTGGACGGTCGGGGCGGCGCGGGCGCTGTATGACCGCGCCCTGCGTACGGCGTGGCTGCCCGAGGGCGGCTTTGCCTATACGCTCGACTGGCAGGACGGCATCGACAACCGGCGCCGCCTGTGGTGGCCCGTGGCCGAGGCGGTGGCGGCGGCCAATACGCTGCACCAGCTGACGGGCGAGCAACGCTACCAGACCGATGCGCATCGTTTCTGGCAGCATCTCGACCGCCATCATCTCGACCACGAGCGCGGCGGTTTCTTCGCCGAGATCGACGGCAACAGCGCGCCGGTCGAGACGCTGTTCCCCGGCAAGCCCGACATCTATCATGCCATGACGGCCCTGGTTTCGGGGATCTGAGCAGCAGCGAAAAGGTTCCGCGCGCGCCGATACAGCGCCGCAGCGTGGCGAAGCGGCCACAGCACAAACCGCGCGCCCCACCGCCAGCCCTGCATCGCCTGCCATGCGGCGCGACCGGATGCCGCATCCGGCGTCGCGCGGGGGACGGACAGATGTCATCTCCATTGACATTTTACCGGGCGCGTCGGAACCTGTCTTTACCAAACTTCGGGTAGGCAAATGGGAGGTGACCATGAATATCGACCTCTCGCGGCGCAGTTTTCTGAAACTGGCAGGCGCGGGTGTGGTGGCGACGTCGCTGGGGTCTATGGGCTTCGGCGAGGCTGAGGCTCAGGAACTTGCGCATATCAAGCCGTTCCGCCTGGCGACGCTGACCGAGACCCGCAACACCTGCCCGTATTGCTCGGTTGCCTGCGGCATCATCATGTATTCCGAGGGCGACGCCCGTGAGGGCCAGGCTGAGCTGATCCATATCGAAGGCGATGTGGACCATCCGACGAATCGCGGCACGCTCTGCCCGAAGGGCGCGGCGCTGAAGGATTTCGTGAAATCCGACACGCGCCTGACCGAGCCCAGGATCCGCCGCCCCGGCAGCGCCGAGTTCGAGCCGATCAGCTGGGACGAGGCGCTCGACCGCATCGCGCGGGCCATGAAGGACGACCGCGACGAAAACCTCGTGCAGTTCAACGAGGACGGGGTGCCCGTCAATCGCTGGACCACCGCCGGGGTCCTGGCAGCCTCCGCCACGACGAACGAAACCGCCTGGGCGACCTTCAAGGTCATCAAGGCGATGGGGATCGCGGGATTCGATAACCAGGCGCGCGTCTGACACGGACCGACGGTGGCCAGTTTGGCCCCAAGCTTCGGTCGCGGTGCGATGACCAACTCCTGGACCGACATCAAGAACACCGATCTGGTGATCGTGATGGGCGGGAATGCCGCAGAAGCCCACCCCTGCGGTTTCAAATGGGTCACGGAAGCCAAGGCGCATCGCGGCGCCAAGCTGATCGTGGTCGATCCCCGCTTTACCCGCACGGCGGCGGTCAGCGATTACTATGCCCCGATCCGGCCCGGCACCGATATTGCCTGGCTGATGGGCATGATCCGCTGGATGATCGAGAACGATAAGGTCCATTGGGAATATGTCCGCAACTTCACCAATGCGGGCTTCATCGTGAAGGATGAATTCGGCTGGGAAGACGGACTGTTTACCGGCTATGACCCGGCGACGCGCGACTATGACCGGTCGAGCTGGGATTACGTGATCGGCGAGGATGGCTATGCCCAGACCGATCCGACACTGGAAAACCCGCGCTGCGTCTGGCAGCTTCTGCGCGCCCATGTCGATGCCTATACGCCCGAGATGGTCGAACGGATCACCGGCACGCCGGCGGACAAGTTTCTCCATATCGCCGAGATGATCGGCGAGACGGCGGCGCCCGACAAGACCATGACCTCGATGTATGCGCTGGGTTGGACACAGCATTCCAAGGGCAGCCAGAATATTCGCGGCATGGCGATGTTGCAGCTGATCCTCGGCAATATCGGGGTGATGGGCGGCGGGATGAACGCGCTGCGCGGGCATTCGAACATCCAGGGCCTCACCGATATGGGGCTGATGTCGAACCTGCTGACCGGCTATCTGTCGATGCCGACCGAGGCCGAGGTGGACTATGCCACCTATATGTCCACGCGCGAATTCAAGCCGCTCAGACCCAACCAGACCAGCTACTGGTCGAACTATTCCAAGTTCATGGTCTCGTTCATGAAGGCGATGTTCGGCGATGCCGCGCAGCCCGAGAACGACTGGGCCTATCACTATCTGGCGAAGCTCGATGTGCCGAATTACGACGTGCTGCGCATGTTCGAGCTGATGAATGAAGGACAGGTGAACCTGTATTTCTGCCAGGGCTTCAATCCGCTTCTGGCCTTCCCCAACCGGGGCAAGCTGACGGCGGCGCTGTCCAAGCTGAAACTGCTGGTCACCATCGACCCGCTGGAGACGGAGACCGCGCGGTTCTGGGAAAATCACGGCGAATATAACGACGTGGACCCGGCCTCGATCCAGACCGAGGTGATTCAGCTTCCCTCGACCTGCTTTGCCGAGGATGAGGGCTCGCTGACCAATTCCGGGCGCTGGCTGCAATGGCACTGGCCGGGCTGCACGCCTCCGGGCGATGCGAAGCTGGACACCTGGATCATGGCGCAGATCTTTGTGCGGGTGCGCGAGCTTTATCGGCAGGAAGGCGGTGCTTTCCCCGACCCGATCCTCAATCTCAGCTGGGAATACGAGGATGAGGGCGAGCCCTCGGCGCAGGAACTCGCGATGGAGGTCAATGGCCGTGCGCTCAGCGATGTCAGCGACGGTGAGAACTCCTCCGAGGTGCTGCTGAGCGCGGGGCAACAGGTGACGAACTTCACCCAGCTCAAGGATGACGGCTCGACCATGTGCGGTTGCTGGATCTATTCCGGTTGCTGGAACGAGGACGGCAACAACATGGCGCGGCGGGACAATTCCGACCCGTCGGGGCTTGGCGTCTATCAGAACTGGACCTGGTCCTGGCCGGTAAACCGGCGGATCCTCTATAACCGCGCGTCTTGCGATATCGAGGGCCGCCCCTACGATCCGGAGCGGATGCTCATCGAGTGGAACGGAGAACGCTGGGTCGGCAACGATGTGCCCGATATCGGCGTGACATCGCGCCCCGAAGAGGTCGGTCCGTTCATCATGAATCCCGAAGGCACGTCGCGGCTCTTTGCGCGCGGCATGATGCGGGACGGGCCGTTCCCGACCCATATGGAGCCCTTCGAAAGCCCGATGGCCAATGTGTTCAACGCAGAGATGCGCGGGAACCCCGTCGCGCGGGTCTTCGAATCCGATGTGGCCGATCTGGGCACATCGGACGAGTTCCCCTTTGTCGGCACCTCTTACCGGCTGACCGAGCATTTCCACTACTGGACGAAGCACAACAAGGTGAACTCGGCGCTACAGCCCGAATTCTTCGTCGAGATCTCGGAACAGCTCGCCGAGGAGAAGGGCATCGCCAAGGGCGGTCGGGTCCGGGTCTGGAACAAGCGCGGCTCGATCACGGCGGTCGCGGTGGTGACCAAGCGGATCAAGCCGCTGATCTGTGACGGCAAACCCGTTCATGTCGTCGGCATTCCGCTGCATTGGGGCTTTACCGGCGTGGCGAAGAAGGGCTTCGGGCCGAACTCGCTGACCGTGTTCATCGGTGACGCGAATATCGAAACGCCGGAATCCAAGGCCTTCCTGGTCAATATCGAACCCGCAGAGGAGCCCGTGGCATGAGCAATACAGCACCGGCCCCGACTACGGCCGTATCGAACCCCTCCGTTGAGCCGCTATCGCCGAATTTCGGCGATGGCGCGGTGATGCGGGCCTCGGCCACGCCAAATCTGCCAGAGCCGACCCAGCAGATGGAAAAGGTCGCCAAGCTGATCGACATTTCCAAATGCATCGGCTGCAAGGCGTGCCAGTCGGCCTGCGTGGAATGGAACGAAACCGATCCCGAGATCGGGACATGCAACGGGACCTATGACAACCCGCATGACCTGACCTCCGAAATGTTCACGCTTATGCGGTTCAACGAATGGGAGGACCCCGACACCGGCAACCTGGAATGGCTGATCCGCAAGGATGGCTGCATGCATTGCGAGGACCCGGGCTGCCTGAAGGCCTGCCCGGCGCCGGGTGCGATCGTGCAATACACCAATGGCATCGTTGACTTCATCCACGATAAATGCATCGGCTGCGGGTATTGCATCCAGGGCTGTCCCTTCGACATCCCGCGCATGTCTCCGACCAAGAACGTGACCTATAAATGCACGCTCTGTTCGGATCGCGTGGCGGTGGGGCAGGGTCCGGCCTGCGCCAAGGCCTGCCCGACCCAGGCCATCGTCTTCGGCACCAAGGACGACATGATCGCCCATGCCGAGACCCGCGTCGAGGATCTGAAGTCGCGCGGCTATGACACCGCCTCGATCTACGATCCGCAGGGCGTCGGTGGCACCCATGTCTTCTATGTGCTGCCCATCGGCGACAAGCCCGAACTCTATTCCGACCTGCCGGCCGATCCGCAGATATCGACGCTGGTCGAGGGCTGGAAGGGGCCGGCCAAGACGGTCGGGCTCGCGGCGATCGGTCTGGCCGCGGCGGGCTCGATCCTGCATTCCATCTTCGGCAAGGCCAACACGGTGAGCGCCGAGGATCAGGAAGAGGCCGCGGAACTCGTCGATGCCGAGATGGCCAATGGCGAGATCGACCCCGGACCGCAGGACAGGGAGCAGATCTGATGGCACGGCGGGAATATTCGGAATCGACCGACAAGATCGTGGCGACCGAACCGGTCGAGATCCGCCGCTATGCCACGCATACACGGATCAATCACTGGTTCACCGCGATTCTCATCATTCTGCTGATCCTGTCGGGCTTTGCCCTGTTCCACCCCTCGCTGTTCTTCCTGACAGCGCTGTTCGGGGGCGGGCAGGCGGCGCGCTATATCCACCCGATTTTCGGCGTGGTCGCCTGTATCAGCTTCCTGCTGCTGTTCATCCAGCTCTGGCGGCTGAACCTGATGCGGCGCGAGGATCTGACCTGGGCCAAGAACATCAACGAACTCCTTGCCGGTAACGAAGAAAAACTGCCCGAGCTGGGCAAGTATAATTTCGGCCAGAAAGTGGTGTTCTGGGGGATGTTCTGGCTGCTGCTGGCGATGGTCGTCTCGGGCGTCATGATCTGGCAGCAATTCTTCCCGAACCTCGTCTCGATCGAGACGCGGCGTTGGGCGGTGGTGGTGCATTCCGTGTCGGCCGTGCTGTCGGTGCTGATCATCATCGTGCATATCTACGCGGCCTTCTGGACGCGGGGCACGCTGCGCGCCATGACCAGCGGGCGGGTCACCGGTGGCTGGGCCTGGAAGCATCACCGCAAATGGCTGCGGGAAGTTGCTAGACGTCAGGATACACCTCCGGCAGAATAAGAGGCGGCCCGGTCGCGGGCCGCTTTTTTTCCCAGCCGGCAGGTGGTCATGAGCCTTCGTCCCGATCCGTCCGTCATCAGCAATATCTCGACGCCGGATTTCGCCCGGCTGCCCGATCCGCATCGGCTTTTCGCCACCCGCGCAGCGCGGCTGCGCAAGCTGGCTGAAGGGGCGCGGCTGGCACCATATCTGAACTTTCTGGCGGATCTCTGCGAAATACAGGCGCAGCTGGTGACCGATTTGCCCGCCCCGCCGCCGGTCGATGCCGATACGGTGGCGCGCAACCGCTCTTACCGGATGCCACCGCTGGATCGCGCTGAGCTGGTCGGATCGGCGGCCCTGTCCGAAACGGTGGGCGCGTTACTCGAACGTGCCAGCAAGATCGAGATGCCCGATCAGGCCCGCGCCGCGCTGCGGGCGCTGCGCGACGCGCCCGAGCAGGATCGCCGGGCATTGCTGTCGGACATCGCTTCGGACCGCGTGCCTGAAGGGTTTGCCGCGCCTGCGGCATTTCTCGCTGCGGCCTTGCAGCTGCTCGCTGTACGGATGGCGGCGGGGCTTGATGCGGAACAGCTTGTGCCGATTCGCGTGGGTATCTGCCCATCCTGCGGCGGACGCCCCTCGGTCTCGATGGTGACGGCCACGCTGCATACCGAAGGCGCGCGCTATTGCTGCTGCGCGACCTGCGCGACCCAGTGGAACGAGGTGCGGGTGAAATGCACATGCTGCGGCTCGACCAAGGGGATCGGCTATCGCGCGGTCGATGACGGCGCGGCGAGCGATCAGCCCATCAAGGCCGAGATCTGCAAGGAATGCAAAAGCTGGGTGAAGATCCTGTATCAGAATGTCGATACCACGCTGGAGCCGTTCGCCGATGACGTCGCCAGTCTCGGGCTGGATGCGCTGATGCGCGAGACGGAATGGGACAGGGGCGGCTTCAACCCGTTCCTGATCGGCTATTGACCGAGGCGCTTCGGCATCTCCCCTCGGTCGACAGGCTGTTGGGAAGCGATGCGGGCGCGGCGCTGACCGCGGCGCATGGCCGTCTGCGAGCGACCGAGGCGATCCGCGAGGCCGTGGCCAGCCTGCGCAAGACGGTTCTGGGCGGCGAGGCCATGCCCTCCGATCCCGGAGCTTCGGTGCTGGCGGCGGCCGAGGCGTCGCTGAGCCGTCCCGATCCGCTGCGCCCCTGCCTGAACCTGACAGGCACGGTGCTGCACACCAATCTCGGCCGGGCGTTGCTGCCCGAAGACGCGATTACCGCCGCGACAGAGGCGATGCGAACGGCGGTGGCGCTGGAGTTCAGCCTTGAAACCGGCGGGCGCGGCGAGCGCGACGATCATCTGCGTGGACTGCTTTGCGAATTGACCGGGGCCGAGGACGCGACCGTCGTCAACAACAATGCCGCCGCCGTTCTGCTGGCGCTGAATACGCTTGCAGCGGGGCGCGAGGCGGTGGTCTCGCGCGGGGAGCTGATCGAGATCGGCGGCGCATTCCGCATCCCGGACATCATGGCGCGAGCCGGTGCAAGGCTGGTCGAGGTCGGCACCACCAACCGCACCCATCCGAAGGATTACCGCGCCGCGCTTGGTCCCGAAACCGGGCTTGTGATGAAGGTGCATTGCTCGAATTACCGCATCGAAGGCTTCACCCGTGAGGTCGAAGCGCCCGATCTGAAGCCCATCGCGGCCGAGGCCGGAGTGCCCTTGATGAATGATCTCGGCTCGGGTTCGCTGATCGATATGTCGCGCTATGGGCTGCGGCGCGAGCCGACCGTGGCCGAGGCGGTCGAGGCCGGGGCGGATCTGGTAACGTTTTCCGGCGACAAGCTGCTTGGCGGACCTCAGGCGGGTTTCATCGTCGGTCGGGCTGATCTGATTGCGCGGATCAATGCCAATCCGATGAAGCGAGCGATGCGGCTCGACAAGATCCGTATCGCCGCCCTGGCCGCGGTGCTGCGGCTATATCGCGATCCCGACACTGTGATGGCGCGGGTGCCGACGCTGCGGATGCTCAGCCGTCCGAAGACCGACATCGCCGCCCAGGCCGAGCGGCTGCGCGCGCCGGTGGGGGTTCTTCTCGCACCGCTCGGGGTCGAGGTGAGCCTTTGCGATTGCGACAGTCAGGTCGGATCGGGCGCACTGCCGACGGACACGCTGCCGAGCAGCGGGCTGCGTCTTGTCGCCGCTGGCGGCCCCGGCGGCCGAGACCCAGAGCGCCTCGCCGAACGGCTTCGCGGCTTGCCCATGCCGGTAATCGCGCGCATTTCCGAGGGGGCGGTGATCCTCGATCTGCGCACGCTGCGCGACGACGCCCAGCTTCTCGCCGCTTTGGAGGATGCCGCGCCGTGATTCTCGGCACGGCTGGCCATATAGACCACGGCAAGACGGCGCTGGTGCAGGCCCTGACCGGGGTGGATGCGGATCGGCTGGCCGAGGAAAAGGCGCGCGGCATCACCGTTGATCTTGGCTTTGCCTATGCGGATCTGGGCGATGGCTCGATCACGGGTTTCGTCGACATGCCGGGCCATGAGCGGCTTATCCACAACATGATCGCCGGGGCGGGCGGCATCGACGCGGCGCTGATCGTGATCGCTGCCGATGACGGGATCATGCCCCAGACCCGCGAGCATCTGGAAATTCTGTCGCTGCTTGGGCTGCGTCGCGCTGTGGTCGCGATCAGCAAGGCCGACCTGGCCGGCGATGAGCGAATCGAAAAGCTGCGCCGCGATATCGGCGCGACGCTTGCCGCGACGCCCATGGCCGGGGCAGAGGTGATCGCCGTCTCGGCAAGATCCGGTCGGGGCATTGCCGATCTGCGCGACCATCTGGCCGGCATGGCCGCCGAGACCGCCGAGCGAAGCCGGGCGGGGCGCTTTCGCATGATCGCTGACCGTGCTTTCACGCTGGACGGGGTCGGCACGGTGGTGACCGGGATGGTCGTGTCGGGAACAATCGCGCCGGGTGACGATCTGATCATCTCTCCGGCCGGGCATGAGGCGCGCGTTCGCGGCCTGCGCGCCCAGAACCGCAAGACCCTCCGAGCCGGGGCGGGCGAACGGGTCGCCGTCAATCTGAGCGGCATTGCCAAGGAGGGGATCCATCGCGGCGATGTTCTGCTGGCACCATCGCTTCAAGCGCCGAGCGCGCGGGTCGATGCGGTGCTGCATTGGGTCGATGCCAGGGCGTTCACCAGCGGGCTGCGCGCGCGGCTGCATGTCGGTGCAGCCGATGCCGAGGTGCGTGTGGTTTCGCTGGGCGGCAGGCTTGGTGCAGATGGCGGGAGGCTGGTGCAACTCGTGCTCGACCGCCCGCTTGCACTTGGCTGGGACGAGGCTTTTCTGCTGCGCGATCTCTCGGCGACGCGCACATTGGGCGGCGGCCGATTGCTGGATCTGCGCCCGCCCGCGCGCCGCCGTGCAACCGAAGAGCGCCGCGCGACCTTGGCGGCGATGGCGGAACCCGACCCGGAGGCCGCGCTGCAAAAGCTGCTCGACACCTCGCCGCATCTTGTCGATCTCGACGGTTTTCTGCGCGACCGCGCGCTGGCCGATGATGGGGCGGTCGTTCCGGGCGCGGCGATCCTTGGCGCGTCCCCGCGCTATCTTCTGTCGGCCGAGCAGCACGCGGCGCTGATGGCGCAGCTATCCGAGCGGCTTGCGGAGTTTCACGCCGCCAATCCCGACCTTCAGGGCATGGCGCGCGAGGCGCTTCGGCTGGCGCTGCGCCCGCGCCTGCCCAAACCCGGTTTCGCCGCATTGCTGCGCGAGGCCGCGGCTGCCGGGCAGGTCGCGCTCGATGGCGGATTTGCCCGGCTGCCGAGCCATGCACCGCAGATGAGCGCCGAGGACGAGACGCTGTATTCGCGCATCGCTCCGGCGCTCGGGGGCGAGACGCGGTTCCGTCCGCCGCGCGTGCGCGATCTCGCCGCCGAGACCGGCGTGGACGAGCGAGAGATCCGGCGGATGATGAAATTCGCCGCCCGGCTCGGCCGGGTGGACCAGATCGCGCAGGATCATTTCTTCCTGCGCGAGACCACTGCCGAGATGGCCGAGATGGTGCGAGCGCTGTCGGACGATGCTGACGGTGGCTGGTTCACCGCCCCTGCCTTCCGAGACCGCACCCGGAACGGGCGCAAGGTGGCGATCCAGATCCTCGATTTCTTCGATCGCGTGGGGCTGACCCTGCGGCGCGGTGATCTGCGCCGTGTGAACCCGCATCGCGCCGAGCTGTTCTGAACTGCGATGCGCCAGCTCGATCTGCGGGCAGTTCCGTTAACCGGAAGAACTTTATCCGGTCCAACGCCTTGATAGCCCAAAATTCCGGCATTAGGGTTCGGCAGAGTAAATTTTCATCGCTGCGGGAGGAGAGATGTCCGAGAGGGATGACCGGGCGCTGCTGCGCGTGGACGATCTGTCGATTGCCTTCGGCGGGGCCGATCCGGTGGTTCGCGACCTCTCTTTCGCGGTGGCGCGCAACGAGACCCTGGCGATTGTCGGCGAATCGGGTTCGGGCAAGTCAGTCAGCTCGCTGGCTGTGATGGGTCTTTTGCCGCATGTCGGCGGGCGGCGTGTATCGGGCCGGATCGAATTCGACGGCGCCGATCTGACCCAGGCCCCGCAACAGGCGTTGCGCAAGCTGCGCGGCAATCGCATGGCGATGATCTTTCAGGAGCCGATGACATCGCTCGACCCGGTCTTTACCGTTGGCGACCAGATCGGAGAGGCGCTTCGGCTGCATCGTGGCATGACCGGATCGGCAGCGCGGACCGAGGCGGCGCGGCTTCTCGACATGGTGCGGCTTCCCAATGCGCGCGATCAGCTGAAGCGCTATCCGCATCAGCTTTCGGGCGGGATGCGGCAGCGGGTGATGATCGCCATGGCGCTGAGCTGCAATCCCGACCTCCTGATCGCAGACGAACCGACCACGGCGCTCGACGTGACCATTCAGGCGCAGGTGCTCCAGATCATCCGCGACATGCAGCGCGAACTGGGCACCGCGGTGATGTTCATCAGTCACGATATGGGCGTGGTTTCGGAAATGGCCGACCGCATTCTGGTGATGCGGCATGGCGAAAAGGTCGAGGAGGGCCCGGCCGAGCGGGTCATCCGCAATCCGGAGGCCGATTATACCCGCGCGCTGATGGCCGCGGTGCCGAAGATCGGGGCGATGCAGGGCCGGATCCGCCCGGCCAAGTTCGATCTTCCCGGACAGCCACCGCAGACGGGCGATCACCCCGACCCGGCAAAAGAGCAGGGCGACATGCCGCTTTTGCGGGTCGAGGATCTGTCGACGCGCTATGATCTCAGCTCGGGGCTGCTCGGGCGGGTCACGCGGCGCGTCCATGCCGCCGAGAACATCAATTTCGACATTCGCGCCGGTGAGACGCTGGCGCTTGTCGGGGAATCCGGCTCGGGGAAATCGACGGTCGGCAAGACGCTGCAGCAGCTCGTCAGCCCGAGCGAGGGCCGGATCCTGTTTCGTGGCGTCGATGTGCTGGCGCTGTCGGCGGCCGAGCGGATGCGCTTCAAGCGCGAGATCCAGTATGTGTTTCAGGACCCCTATGGTTCGCTGAACCCGCGGCGCACGATCCGGCGCAGCCTGCTCGAGCCGATGCAGGTGCATGGGCTGGTGACCGATCCCGACCGGCAGGTGGCCGGCTTGCTGGAATCCGTCAATCTCTCACCCGATCTGGCCGGGCGCTATCCGCATGAATTCTCGGGCGGGCAGCGGCAGCGGATCTGCATTGCCCGCGCGCTTGCCTGCCAGCCCTCGCTCATCATCGCCGATGAGGCCGTCTCGGCGCTCGACGTGTCGGTGCAGGCGCAGGTCATCAACCTGCTGATGGATCTTCAGGCCGAACGTGGGCTGGCCTATCTGTTCATCAGCCATGACATGGCGGTGGTCGAACGGGTCAGCCATCGCGTCGCGGTGATGTATCTGGGACAGATCGTCGAGCTGGGCACCCGGCAACAGATCTTCGAAGATCCGCGCCACCCCTATACGCGCCGGTTGCTTGAGGCGGTGCCGGTGATGGATCCCGGCCGCGCCCCGCCGCGACGCGAGATGACCGGCGACATTCCGAGCCCGATCCGCCCGGTGGATGATCCGCCGCCGCTGCATCGACTGATCGATCTTGGCGATGGGCATTTGCTGGCCGAAAATCACGAAGAATTCGAACAACAGGAAGGAAAAGCAGCATGACAAATTTCAGGACAACACTCGTCTCCGCCGCGCTTGCCGCGCTGATCGGCATGCCGGCCATGGCCGAGGGCACGCTGACCGTCGCTCAGCGGCAGGATGCGAATAACTGGGATCCGATCGACACGTTTCTGGTCGCCTGGTCTTCGCCCGGGGGAAGCATCTTCGACGGGCTGATCCGGCGCGACGAAAATCTTGAACTGCAACCCGGCCTCGCCACTGAATGGGAAGTTCTGGAAGACGGGATGCGGCTGCGCTTCAAGCTTCGCGAGGGCGTCAGCTTCCACAATGGCGAGCCTTTCAACGCCGAGGCAGTGAAATACACTTTCGACCGGCTATTGGGCGATGAAGGGGCGGCGGGGCCTCAGCGTTCCAACTATACCTCGATCGAAAGCGTCGAGATCGTGGATGACAGCACCGTCGAATTTGTCATGAACAAGCCCGATCCGGTGATGCTGACCAAGCTTTCGGGCTATGGCGCGATGATCGTGCCGCCGCAATATATCGAGGAAAACGGCGAAGAACATTTCGACCTGAACCCGGTCGGCACCGGCCCGTTCAAATTCGTCTCTTACGAACCGAGCGCACGGCTCGAGCTTGAGGCCAACCCCGATTACTTCGACGGCGCGCCCGAGCTGGACAAGCTGATTTATCGCTTTATCCCCGAGGCCTCGACCCGTCTGGCCGAGCTGCAATCGGGCGGTATCGACATCGACCATAACCCGGTCTTCGCCAACCTGCCGGTGCTGGAAGGCACGGACGGGATCGAGGTGATCTCGGTGCCCGGCCCGACCGTCTATGGGCTGCGCTTCAACACCAAGGAAGGCATCACGACGGATGCGAATGTGCGCCGCGCGCTGATCATGGCGACCGACCGGCAGGCGCTGATCGACGCATTTCTGGGCGGCAACGGCCAGATCATCGCCGAGATGCAGGGGCCGCTGTCATTCGGATATGACGAAGCGCTGGAGCCCTATCCCTATGACCCGGAGCAGGCGAAGCAGCTTCTGGAAGAAGCGGGCGTCGAGCAGGGGGCAGAGATCACCATAGATTACCGTGCCTCTCACGCCGATTTCGGCGAGGTGGTGCAGGCGATGACCGGCTTCTTTGCCGAGGTCGGCATCAATGCCAGCGTGAACCCGGTCGAGGATGCTGTGTTCCTGAACGAGCTGGTGCCGCAGGGTCAGGTGAACGAGCTGTTCGAATTCGCCTGGGGCGGATGGACCTTCGATTACGACAACACCGCCTATCTGATTTATCACGACGGCGAGGTCTGGAACCCCTTCGGCACCACGCCCGAGATGAACGCGTTGCTGGAAGAACAGCGCGAGGTGGCCGACCCCGATGAGCGGCTGCGCATCCTGCGCGAGATCGCCGAGATGGCCAAGGACGAGGCTTATCACCTGCCGGTCTATAACGAGAACCAGATCTACGCCGTCTCGGACCGGGTCGAGGGTTTCGTGCCGGCGCCCGATCAGCGGGTGCGCTATACCGAAGTCAGCGTGACCGAATAATCCCGGAACCGGGCGGCCCTCGCTTCGGGGGCCGCCTGATCGCCAGACAGGGAAGCGATGCCTTTTCTAAGCTATATCCTCAAGCGTCTCTTCCAGGCGGTCTTCGTGATCGTGGTGGTGACGCTGTTCGTCTCCTACGCGATCCGGCTGACCGGCGATCCGGCGGTGATGATGACCGGCAACAGCGCCAGCGTCACCGAGGCGGATCTGGAACGTATCCGCGAGGCGCTTGATCTGAACCGGCCCTTCATCGAGCAGTATCTTGGCTTCATGGGCGGGCTGTTCACCGGCGACCTGGGCAACAGTTTCTTCCGAGGCTCGGTCGCGGGGCTGATCGCGCAGGCGCTGCCGGCGACGCTGCTTCTGGCGTTGAGCTCTATCCTGATCTCGATCCTGCTGTCGATCCCGCTTGGCGTCTATGCGGCGACGCATCGCGGCTCGATCGCGGATCAGGCGATCCGGATCTTTTCTCTGGTCGGGCTGTCCTTCCCGAATTTCTGGCTGGCCATCATGCTGATCCTGCTGTTCTCGGTCAAACTGCAATGGCTGCCCGCATCGGGCTTTGACGGTCTGCAATCGCTGATCATGCCGGCCGCGACGATGGGGGTGATCCTGACCGCGACCAATCTGCGCATCGTGCGCACGACCATGCTCGACGTGCTTTCGGCGCAATATATCATGGTCGCCCGCGCCAAGGGGCTGGCCGAGCGGCAGGTGGTCTATAAGCACGCGCTGCGAAACTCCTCGATCGCGCTCGTCACCTATCTGGGCCTGCAATTCGGCGCGCTGATGGGCGGCGTCGTGGTGGTCGAGATGGTGTTCAACTGGCCCGGCATGGGCTCGCTCGCCTTGCAAGCGATCAGCCAGCGCGACTATCCGGTGCTTCAGGCGGTGATCTCGATTCTCGCGATCATGATCGTGCTGGTGAACCTGCTGGTCGATCTTGCCTATGTCGCGCTCGACCCGCGCATCCGGCTGGAGTGAGGCGATGAAGGCATTTCGGAATCTCGAACTGTATCTCGGCGCCGGGCTGATCATCATCATCGGCGGCATCGTCCTGTTCGCGCCGCTGCTGTTCCCCGATGGCGGATCGAAGATGGATCTGACGGCGCGGCTGATGCCGGCGTTCCAGGACCCTGCGCATCCTCTGGGCACCGACACGCAGGGGCGCGACCTGCTGGCGCGCATCGCCCATGGCGGGCGGGTCAGCTTTCTCGTCGGGCTTTTATCGGCAGCGGGCGCGGTGGTGATCGGCACGGTGATCGGGCTGATGGCCGGGTATTACCGGGGCTTTGCCGACATGTTCCTGATGCGCTTCGCCGATGTGCAGTTGGCGCTGCCCTTCATCCTGCTGGCGATGACGGTGATTGCGATCATCGGGCCGGGTCTGGACCGGATCGTGATCCTGATGATCGTGGCGCAATGGGTGCAGTATGCGCGGCTGATCCGCGGTGCCACGCTGACGCTGCGCGACGCGGAATATGTGCAGGCGGCGCGCGCCTATGGGCTGGGCAATATGCGCATCATCTTCGGGCATATCCTGCCAAACGCCATGGGTCCGCTGGTCATCCTCGCCACGCTGAACGTCGCCAATAACATCCTGCTGGAAAGCAGCCTGACCTTCCTCGGCTTCGGCATCGACCCGCTGACACCAAGCTGGGGCGGCATGCTGGCGAGTGCGCGGAACTATGTGCAGACCGCGCCCTGGCTCACCATCTTTCCCGGCCTGGCCATCATGCTGACGGTGCTTGGGCTGAACCTGCTGGGCGACTGGCTGCGCGACCGGCTGGATCCGCTGGGCCACACCAAATGAGCTGGACGGAATTTCCGCGAACGCTGGATCATCTGCCCGCCGACGCGCAGGAGGCATGGCTGTTCGAAAGCCCCGCTGCCCGGCAAAGCGCCGAGAGGCGATTGGGGATCAAGCTGCGCTCTGCCTATAAGACGCTGCTGCATGAGGTGCTGGAGCGCGGATTGCTGCGCGGGGCCGAAAGCGCCTCGATCCGCTGCCCTGTGGTTGAGGGGGACGATCCCGACCGCTTCCGGCTCGAATGTTATCCGCTGAGCGATCTGGTCGCCACCCGCATCCGCTATGAGATGGTGCCCCATCTCGGGGACGGGTTGCCGTGCTATCACATCCTGCGCGATGACGGGATAACCCACGAGGTGCCGGTGCCGGTCCGCTGGCGCGAGGTGGCCGGGGTGCGGCTGCTCTCGGCCTGCGGCTGGCAACGCAGCAATGACCGGCCGGGAAGCCATCTGCCAACCGAATATGAGGCGATCTTCGAGGCGGTCTGTAGCCATCTCGGGCAGATCGACATCTCGGGCAGCCCGCCTTTCTTCGACCGGCTGGAGATCCGGGTAGAAGCGCCGTTCGAGGATGTGCCGCTGCCGGTCGGTGACGAACATATCTCGCTGGCCGAGGCGCTGCATGAGGATTTGTATTTCACCGCGCTTGAGATTTTCCAGCATCGGCTCGGCCTGCCCGAGCTTTCGCGCAGCTTGCTTCCGGGGCAGGTCGCGCCCTTCATCCGCTTCGGAGAAACGCCGCGGCTGAACATCCGAACGACCCGTCCCGATCCGGGCGAAGATCCAGAGTTCGGCGATGCCGCCTCG
Organism: Paracoccus sediminicola; assembly: GCF_027912835.1. Lineage (NCBI taxonomy): Bacteria > Pseudomonadati > Pseudomonadota > Alphaproteobacteria > Rhodobacterales > Paracoccaceae > Paracoccus > Paracoccus sediminicola. The sequence goes on along the minus strand of NZ_CP115768.1, from coordinate 1,127,389 downwards.
CTGGAGCGTGCAGGCCACTGGATCGGGGCCGCGACGATCAAGGCACATCTCGACCGGCTCGGCGGCACGGCCTTCGAGGCGAGCTCGCGGCAGGGCAGGCCGGTCTGGGGGCGGGTGGTGAACGAGGCGGCCCCGATGCGGCTCGCGCTCAGCGCGGGGCAGCACCCGAACGAGACCTCGCCGATGGTCGGTGCGATGCGCGCGGCGCAGGCGCTGGCGGGGCAGGGGGTCGGCTTTACCTTCTGCCCGCTGCTGAACCCCGATGGATATGCGCTGTTTCGCGAACTCTGCGCGATCCATCCCGGTCACATGCATCACGCCGCGCGCTATACGGCGGGGGGCAACGATCTGACCTTCGGCGAGGGGTTCGAGAACGACGCGCTGCAACAATCCCGCGCCCTCAGCCGCGCCGATGTGCATGTCAATCTGCACGGCTATCCCTCGCATGAATGGACGCGCCCGCTGACCGGCTATGCGCCGCGCGGCTTCGCACGGTGGGCGATCCCGAAAGGCTTCTTCCTGATCTTGCGGCATCATCCGGGATATGAGGATCTCGGGCGGCGGGTTCTCGACGCCGCGATCGGGGCCGTGGCCGGGCATGATGCGCAGATGCGGGTCAACCGCGAGATGTTGGCCCGGTATCGCAGCATCTTTCCCGAGCCGGATTTCGAGATTGCGGCGGATGCGATCCCCTGCGACGTGCAGATGCGCGAGGACGAGCTTTTCCCGGTCACGCTGATCACCGAGGCACCCGACGAAACCATTCAGGGCGAGGATTTCCGCATCGCCCAGGAAACCCAGTTCCGGGTCGTCATGGCCGTCGCCAATGCTCTGTCGGGAGACAGCCTGTCTGTGTGATGCCGGGGCGGCGATCAGCCTAGCTGCGCGGCTCGCCTTTCAGCGAAAGCCCCGATGCAACGGGCGGCTGCCATGTCTTCGATTGCGGCACCGCGCCCGCAGCGGTGGTGCCGATCTGAGCGCCGCCCGTGCCGCCGGTCCAGCCGGTATTGCCGGCATTCTCGGGCGCGGTGGCGTCCTCGCCCGGCGCGGGCTGTGTTTCCGGCGTGGCGACTGCACCGGTTGAGCCGACCTCTTCCTGGGTGCCCTCCTGCGTGGCCTCGGCGGGCTGATCGGCCTGCGCCTGCTCGCCGGTATCGGCAGCGGCGCTTTCCGGCGCGGGGTCGGCCTCGCTCTCCGCTTCGGCGGTGGCCTCTTCCTCGGGTACGCCATCGGGACCTGCGATCTCGGAACTGCTCTCTGCCGCGTCGCTGTCTGCGGTTGCGGCCTCGTCAGATGCTGGGTCTGCGTCCTCGGACGCGTCCGGCGATGTTTCATCGTCTTCGATGATCGTCACCGCCTGAGTCGTATCGGCCTGCGCTTGCGTGGCACCGGTCGTCGCTTCAGCAGGGGTGGCGGCGGCGGTCGTGGCATCTGTTGCGCCATCCCCTGGCGCGCCATCTTCGCTGAGGGGGCGCACCGTATCAGAGAGCGCCGGGCTCTCTGCCGCAGGCACCGCGGCGGTGCCAAGCTCTTGCCCGGCATAGCTCTGCGCGGCGGGCGCGTCCGGGATCGGCTCGGGAGAGGCATCGGCCCAGACGGGCAGCGCGACGGTTGCGACGAGAAGCGGCAGCAGGGATTTGCGCATGACGTTTCCTTTTCTGGCCTTGCGTCGGGCTGGGCATCAGCGGCAAAACGCATGCCGGGGATGGTGGTTCCCGACATGCTAGGCGCGACGGGCGCGGCGCAGCAAGCGAAATCGCGGGGTTGACCGTTGCGGCGCGGCGCGGTTCAGTCCCGGCATGACAGGCAGGGGCAGGATATGAGCGTGATCGGTGTCAGGGCGAACCGGCTGTCGGACGGTGCCGATATCGCGGTCGATCTGGCCGAGGAAACCGCCATCGCCATCACCTATGACGGCACCACCCAGGCGGTGCTGATGGGCTCTCCCGCCGATCTGGAGGATTTCGCCTATGGCTTCTCGCTGACCGAGGGGATTGCCACCCCCGATGAGATCGACGCCGTGGCCCCCGAGCAGGTGGAGAACGGGATCGACCTCCGGGTCTGGCTGAAACCTGAGGCGGGGCAGCGCTATCTGGGTCGGCGGCGGCGCACGGTCGGCCCGGTGGGCTGCGGGCTTTGCGGGGTCGAGACGCTTGCCGCCGCCATGCGCGCCCTGCCGCAGGTCAGCGGCGCGTGTCGGATATCGGCGGATGCGCTCGACACGGCGGTGGCCGCGATGGATGAGGGGCAGGCGCTGCGCGATGCGACCGGCGCCACCCATGGCGCGGGGTTCTTCCTTCCCGGCGAGGGGCTGGTGGCGCTCCGCGAGGATGTCGGTCGTCACAACGCGTTGGACAAGCTCGCCGGGGCACTGCTGCGTGCCGGTTATGGGCCGCGCATCGGCGATGGGGCGGTGGTGATGACCAGCCGGATCTCGGTCGATCTGGTGCAGAAGACAGCGATACTCGGCGCGCCGGTGCTGATCGCGCTCGCGGCGCCGACCTCTGCGGCGGTCAGCGCGGCACAGGGCGCGGGGATCGGGCTGGCGGCGCGGGCGCGGTCCTCGGAGCGGGCCGAGATCTATGCGCGGCCCGACCGCTTCGGCTGAGGCGGATCAGTCGCGCAGCCAGTGCATCAGCACCCATGCGAGCGCGGAACAGATCAGCGCCGCCGACATCACCGGGACGGTGGTGCCGTCATAGGCCAGCCCCACCGGCGTGGCGAGCGCCACCGCGCCGAGCGCCGACAGCGCCGCCACGATGCTCGCCGTCATGCCCGCCAGATGCGGCATATGCTGTAGCGCGAGCGCGTTGAGATTGCCGAATGTCACGCCGGCCATGAAGAACAGGCTGACCGCCCACAGGAAGAAGGCATAAAACGCCGCGTCGCCCTGCAACGCGCCCGTTCCGACCAGCAAAAGCGCCAGCGAGGCCGATACGACCTGCATCGCATAGGCCGCCCGCGCAATCCGCCGCATCCCGAAGCGCATGACATAGCGCGCATTGATGATCGTCCCAAGGCCCGACAGCAGCGCCATCACCGCGAACCAGCGCGTGAAGCTGTCTGCGCGGCCAAAGGTCTCTCCGAAAAGCTGCTCGGAGCTGGACAGAAGCGAGAACATCTGCGCGAAGCCGAAGGTCAGGGTGAGCGTGCACAGCATGACCTGACGGTTCGACAGCACTTCGCGGGTCGAGGCAACGAGCCGCCTTGCGCTCAGGGGGATGCGCCGCTCGGGTGGCAGCGTCTCGGGCTGGCGCAGCCCGACCCATGTCACGCCGATCAGGCCGAAGGCGATGAAGGCGCCAAAGACGCCGCGCCAGCTGCCGGTCAGTTCGATGATGACCTCTCCGAGCGCGGGGGCGAGTGCCGGGATCATGATGAAGATCATCATCACGAAGCTGGTGATACGGGCCATCTCGCGCCCGGAATACAGATCGCGGATCAGCGCCGTGCCCGCGATGCGCGGCCCGGATGCGCCCATGCCCTGAAAGAAACGAAGCACGAGCAGCGGGGTCAGGCTTTCGGCAAAGATCGCGCCCGCCGCCGACAGGATATAGATGGTCGAGCCGATCATGATTGCCCGCTTGCGGCCGATCGCATCCGAAAGCGGCCCGGCGCAGGCCGTGCCGACCCCCATCCCCGCCATGAACGAGATCAGCACAAGCTGGGCGCGGTTCTGGTTTTCGGGCGACAGCTCGGCGGCGATGTTCGACAGGGCCGGAAGCATCGCGTCAATGGAAAACGCCACCGTGGCAAACAGCACCGCCAGCATGGCGACGAATTCAGGCAGGGGCAGTTTGCGCGGCTCATCGGCAGAGACGGCAGAGATCGGGTCGGGGACCTGCATGGGTTTCACCTTTGGAACATGAAGGCGCATATACCCCGGCGCGTCTTTGGGCAAGCGCGCCGTCAGCATGTCGGGCTTGCGCAGGGCGCGCGGCGGATGCAGTTATCCTCGGCAAGCCGCCCGCCGGGAGACACCATGCCGCAACGCCATGTGCTGATGAGCGCGATGAAGGATGAGGGGCCCTTCGCGCTCGAATTCATTGCCCATCACCGCGCCATCGGGTTCGACGAGATCCATGTCGCCAGCAATGATTGCAGCGACGGAACCGATGCTTTGCTGGAGGCGCTCGCCTCTGCCGGGGCGATCACCCACACCCACAACCGCGTCGCGCCGGGGGAACGTCCGCAGCGCAAGGCCTATGACACGATGCGCGAGGCATTCGGGCTGGACCGGGCCGACTGGATCATGGCGCTCGATGTGGACGAGTTTCTTTATGTCACGACCGGCGCCGGGCGCGTCGCCGACCTGACCGCGCAAGCCGGACCAGAGGTGGATGTCATCTGCCTGAGCGCGCTCAGCTTCGGGACTGACCCCGACGACCCGCATTGGCATCCCGGCCGCGTCACCGCGCGCTTTACGCAACGGGTGGCGGCGGACAGCCCGCAAAACGGTCCGGTCAAGAGCCTCAGCCGGGGCGGGGGGCGCTGGCGCGGCATCCAGAACCATCACCCGGTCGGCTATCGCGGCGGCGAGACGATCACGGCGATGCGCGGCGATGGCAGCCTGATGAAAGTTCCCAATGCGCGGCTTTGGGAACATCTGCGGCATTTCCGGCCAAAGCGGATCGCGCACGGGTTAGGCTGGTATCAGCACTATCCCATCAAGACGCCGGACAGTTTCCGCCTTCGCGCGTTGCGCGGCAACGGGGCAGAGCCCGCGGGCAGGCCGGGCGCGCCGCGCTGGGATGACGGTTATTGGCGCAAATTCGCCCGCGCCCGGATCGAGGACCGGCGCTTCGAGTCGCGCTACGGCGCGGCGCTGCGCGACGAGATGGCGCGGCTTCTGCAGCTGCCGGGCGTGGCACAGGCGCAGCACGAGGCCGAGCATCGCTACGCAGGCAGGATCGCCGCGCTGCCCGAAGCCGAGCCGAAGGGCGGTGGACAGGGCGGTTGACTTCGCGCCGTTTTCCGCGCATCCCGCCTTGCGACATAACCCGCAACCGGGCGTTCCGTGGGCGCCAAACCGACGAGGAGAAGGCCATGAGCCAGATTTCCCTGACATTTCCCGACGGCAATTCGCGCGACTTCCCCGCCGGGGTCACCGCCGCCGAGGTCGCTGCCTCGATCGCGCCGAGCCTCGCCAAGAAGGCGATCTCGGCCAGCCTCGACGGGCGGCATATCGATCTGGCTTGGCCGATCCATGACAGCGGCGCCATCGCCATCAACACGATGAAGGACAGCGACCCGGCGCTGGAGCTGATCCGCCACGATCTCGCCCATGTCATGGCCCGCGCGGTGCAGGAAATCTGGCCTGACGTGAAGGTCACCATCGGCCCGGTGCGCGATTACGGCTGGTTCTATGATTTCGACCGCGAAGAGCCGTTCACGCCGGAGGATCTCGGCCAGATCGAGACGAAGATGAAACAGATCATCGCCGCGCGCGACCCGATCCGCACCGAAATCTGGGATCGCGACCGCGCCATCGCGCATTACAAGGACCAGAACGAACCCTTCAAACTCGAGCTGATCGACCGCATCCCCGAGGGCGAGGATGTGCGGATGTACTGGCATGGCGACTGGCAGGATCTCTGCCGCGGCCCGCATTTGCAGCATACCGGCCAGATCCCGGCGGATGCGTTCAAGCTGACCCATGTGGCCGGGGCCTATTGGCTGGGCGACAGCTCGCGGCCGATGTTGCAGCGCATCTATGGTGTGGCCTTCCGCAACAAGGACGATCTCAAGGCGCATCTGCACATGCTGGAAGAAGCCGCCAGGCGCGACCACCGCAAGCTGGGCCGCGAGATGGAGCTGTTCCACATGCAGGAAGAGGCCCCGGGCCAGATATTCTGGCATCCGAATGGCTGGACCATCTACACCACGCTTCAGGATTACATGCGCCGCCGCCAGCGCGAGGGCGGCTATGTCGAGGTGAACACGCCGCAGGTCGTTTCCCGCCGTCTGTGGGAGGAATCCGGCCATTGGGAGAATTACCAGGACCATATGTTCATCGTCGAAGTCGATGAAGAACATGCCCGCACCAAAAGCGTGAACGCGCTGAAGCCGATGAACTGCCCCTGCCATGTGCAGATCTTCAACACCGGTCTCAAGAGCTATCGCGACCTGCCTTTGCGCATGGCCGAATTCGGTTCTTGCAACCGCTACGAACCCTCGGGCGCGCTGCATGGGATCATGCGGGTGCGAGGCTTCACGCAGGACGACGCCCATATCTTCTGCACCGAGGATCAGATCGAGAGCGAGACTGTCCGCTATATCGAATTCCTCACCAATATTTACCGGGATCTGGGCTTTGAGGAATTCCGCGTGAAATTCGCCACCCGGCCCGAGACCCGCGCCGGATCCGACGAGATCTGGGACAAGGCCGAGAACGCGCTTCTGGCGGCAACCCGCGCTTCGGGGATCGAACCCGAAATCAATCCGGGCGAAGGCGCGTTCTACGGCCCCAAGCTGGAATTCGTGCTGACCGACGCGATCGGGCGCGACTGGCAATGCGGCACCCATCAGGTGGATTTCGTCCTGCCCGAACGGTTGGATGCGGAATATGTCGCCGCGGATGGTTCGAAGCAGCGGCCGGTGATGCTGCATCGCGCCACGCTCGGCAGTTTCGAGCGCTTCATCGGCATCCTGATCGAGAACTTCGCCGGCAAGCTGCCCTTCTGGCTGGCCCCGCGTCAGGTGGTCGTCGCCTCGATCGTGTCGGACGCGGATGATTACGTGCACGAGGTGGTGGACCGGCTGCGCGCTGCCGGTGTCAGGGCCGAGGCAGATACGCGCAACGAAAAGATCAATTACAAGGTCCGCGAGCATAGCGTTGCCAAGGTTCCCGCGATAATTGCAATCGGGATGAAAGAGGTCGAGAACGGCACAGTTTCGCTACGGCGGCTCGACAGGCAGGGAAGCGAACCGATGGACACCGAAACCGCGATTCTCAGCCTGTCGAAAGAGGCAATTCCGCCCGATCTCGGCTGAATCATGCCGATGTCATCAAACGTTAGCCAGCACGTAATTTTGAACGATGTTTACTTCTTGCGTTTTAATCAGGCGCGGGCAAGGTGATGAGGCGTGAGCATGACTTTCTACCGCTCCCTTCACGGGGCAGCCGGAATTTCGAAAGGGCTGCACGGCCCGGTCGCAAGCCCGCGGACCGGGAAACTTGAAGGAGAGACGGAATGGCCACTGGCACCGTTAAATGGTTCAACACCACCAAAGGCTACGGCTTTATCGCACCCGACACCGGCGGGAAAGATGTGTTTGTGCATATTTCCGCCGTGGAACGCGCCGGGCTGACCGGGCTGCAAGACAACCAGAAAATCAGCTATGAGCTTCAGGCGGGCCGCGACGGGCGCGAATCCGCCTCGGATCTGAAACTGCTCTGAGAGCTGCGCGGGAAGCGGGCATCCGACCTGCTTCCCGTGTGTCCGCCGCGCATCTGCGGCGCTTTTTCAAGACATGATATCTCTGCTGGCGCGAAGTTCGCGCGGCTGCGTCTGTCTTGCACTCTGTCAATTCGCGCCTGAATGCGCTAGAGGCGGCCTTCCCTCAAGCGGAGATCCGTCATGGCCAGTCTCGATATTTTCGCCGACCCGACTTGCCCCTGGTGCCTGATCGGCAAGGCCGAGCTGGATCAGGCGCTTGCGTCGCGCCCGGATCATTCCGTCGTGGTGACGTGGCATCCGTTCCGGCTGAACCCGGATCTGCCGCCGGGCGGGATGGATCACGTCGATTATATGAAAGCGAAGTTCGGCGACGAGGCCGGGATCATTGCTGCGAACAAGCCGGTGCTCGAAGCTGCAGAGCGGCTTGGTCTATGGATCAACATGGCGGCGATCTCGCGCGTGCCGCCGGTGCTCGATTCTCTGAGGCTGCTGCATTGGGCGGGTATCGAGTCGGCGCAGGACTCGGTGATGAGCGGGCTGATGCAGGCGCATTGGCGCGAAGGGCGCGACATCTCGGATCATGGGGAACTGGCCCGAATCGGGGCCGCGGCAGGGATGGACGGTCAGCTGATCGCGCGGCTCCTGGGAAGCGACGCCGATCGTGAAGAGGTGCTGACCCGCGAAGCCCATGCGCGAGATCGCGGGGTCCGGGCGGTTCCGACCTTCATCCTCGACAATCGCCATGTCGTGTCCGGCGCGCAGCCGGCGGATCTCTGGCGTCAGGTCATCGACGAGTTGGCGGGGCAGGACGGTGCCTTGCTCCACTGAGATCAAGCTGTGCCGAGATTGGCAGGCTTTCCCGTCAGCCACCATTGCAAAGCAAAAGGCCCGCCATCGGGGCGGGCCGTTTCGCAAGACGGGCTGTGACGATCAGGCGCCCCAGCTGCGGATCGGGCCGCAATCCATATGCACGAAATTCGAGCGGGAATATTTGCCGACACCGCCAGCCTTGCAGGCGAGCGCGGCCTTGTACATCTGATTGACCGAGCGCGATTTCAGCCGCAGATCCGCCGCCTGGCCCTTCATGTGGAGCGAGTTGCGCGCCACGCCCGAAGAGCGCGAACGCAGCATGGCGTTGGTCTTGGGCGAGCGATAGCCCGACAGCATCATATAGGGTTCGTTGGTGCGCAGCAGACGCTGCGAGGCGGTCGCGATGTCTATGGTGCGGGGGTCGATGCCGATGGCCTGACCGCTCCGCCAGTCGCGCATGAAGTAATTGATCTCGTTCAGCGCGTCGCGGATATATTTCCCGTCGATCCAGTAGACGGTGTCGATGCTTTCGCCGGTGCGCGGCGAATACATGCTGATCCGGCGGTAATCGCCAGAGCGGCGCAATATGCCGAAAGCGTTGCTGGCCACGGGCGCGGCTGCGACTGTGGTTGCGGCAAAAATACCCATGATGCCGCGGCGGGTGATGTCAAATGTCATTTCAGATCGCCTGTCCTGCTTTTCTTAACTCACCACGATGCGGTGGCTGTGTCCCTTCTAACCGGGACTGGTTAACACTATGTCACCAGACCGTCGCGGCTCGAAACCATTTCGTTCCGGTTCCGGCAGAAATGCGCTATGATAAGCGAAAATCCGCCGATGTGTGATGTGATGAACACGGTTCAGCCAGCAAATCATTCCAAATTGCGACCCCACGACGGGTTGACTGGACCTAATTGTTCAGCACTGCCACAAGAAAAGAAAAAACCCGAGCAGAGGTCAAAACGTGAACGAGTCAACGAATCGCCTTTGGCGAGCAGGCTGTATCGGTCTTCTCGCCTCCGTTGTGCCGCTGGCCGCGGCCGCCATGCCCGCGCCCAAGCTGGATTTCTCTGAATTCGAGATGCGTCTCGCACAGGAGGTCGCGCCCGATCCGGGGCTATCGGCCTTCTATGGCGCGCATCAGCTCAAGCCCGTCTTCGTCGGCGCCGAGGCCGCGCCGCGGCGCGCGGCGCTGATCGACGCCATAGCCACTGCACCCGAGCACGGATTGCCGCCCGCGCGCTATGACGCGGTGGGGCTGTCCCGCGCCGGACAGGCCGAGGATGTCGCGACCGAGCTGCTTTTCGCGCGGGCATTGTCGCGATGGGCCGACGATGTCTCGAACGGGCTTGTCGAGCCGAGCCGCACCGATTCCATGAACAAGCGCCAGGTCGTGCCTGTGGATATGGCCGCGCTGCTCGATCAGTTCACCCGTGGCGATCCGGCGCGCGCGCTCGACACACTGCCGCCGCAGGACCCGACCTATCTCCGCCTCAAGGACATGCTGTCCGATCAGGCGCGTCTCGTGGCGCCCGCCGGCACGCCCGAAGTGGCCGAGGGGCTTTACAAGCGCGGTGTGAGCGGGCCCGACGTGGCAAATCTGCGCGCCCGGCTGGCGGCGATCGGTTTTACCAGCGAAGCTGCGGGGGATGAGCAGCTTTTCGACGACTCGCTCGCCGATGCCGTGTCCCGCTATCAGGATGCGGCGGGGCTGCCGGTCGACGGGGTGGCCGGGCCGAAAACCCTGGCGCAGCTGAACGGCACAACGACCGGGCCGCAAACCCGGCGGCTGATGATCGCGATGGAGCGGATGCGCTGGCTCAACGGGCACGACCTCAATGCCCGCATGATCTGGGTGAATATCCCGAGCTATATCGTCGAGATCCGCGAGGGCGGCGACACCGTATTCCAGACCCGCAGCGTGGTCGGCCAGCCCGATCCCGATTGGGAGACGCCAGAATTCAGCGACACGATGGAGTTCGTCGTTCCCAACCCCTATTGGAATGTGCCGCGCTCGATCACGGCGGAATCCTATCTGCCGAAACTCAAGGCGGACCGGAATGCCGTTTCCCATCTCGAGGTGGTTGACCGCAAGGGGCGCAAGGTCTCACGCGAGAATATCGATTTCGGGAAATATACCGGCAGCAACTTCCCCTATTATCTGCGCCAGAAGCCGTCGGCGGATAATGCGCTTGGCCGGGTGAAGTTCATGTTCCCGAACAAGTACAATATTTATCTGCACGACACCCCGGCCAAAGGGCTGTTCAGCAATTCCAGCCGTGCCGCGTCGCATGGCTGCGTGCGGCTCGCCGATCCCTTCGATCTGGCCTATCAGCTCTTGCGGAGCAACAGCGACGATCCGCGCGGTTATTTCCAGCGGGTGCTGGATCAGGGCGAGGAGCGCTGGATCAAGCTGAAAGAGCCGCTTCCGGTGCATCTGGTCTATTTCACCGCGCTTCCGGGCCCGGATGGCGGGCTGCGGACCTATCGTGACGTGTATGGGCGCGATGCGACGCTGTGGCAGGCGATGCGGAAGGCTGCCGAGGCCGGAAGCTAGGCCGCAACTGCGTGCTGTCATGGTTATTTGACCGGCGATTCGATCGGCGGGGGCTGGCGTTGCGGGGCGCGGATGTCTAGATCTCTCCGCGAAAGGAGACCGCGATGCATGAGGTCACGATCAGCGATCTCGCCCGCGCGCTTGATGCGCAGCTCTGGGGCGATGGGGCGATGCGCGTGCATGGCGCGGCAGAGCCTGCCCAATGCGGCCCCGGCCAGATCGCGCTTGCCATGGCGCCGAAATACGCAGAAGCGCTGAAGCCCGGTTCGGCGGCGATCCTCGCCCAGGGGATGAACCCGGAGGATTACGGTCTCGCCGCCGCGATTTTTGCACCGCGCCCGCGCCTTGTGATGGCCGGTCTGACGCGCAGCTTCGATCCCGGCCCCGACATTGCGCCCGGCATTCATGACAGCGCGGTGATCGACCCTGGCGCCGAGATCGCCGAGGGCGCGGCGATCGGTCCCTTCGTCGTGATCGGCGCCGATGTGCGCATCGGGCCGGAAGCGCGCATCGCGAGCCATGTCTCCATCGCAAGAGGCACGCAGATCGGCGCCCGCGCGCTGATCCTGCAAGGCGCCCGGATCCAGCACGGCATCACCATCGGCGACGATGTGGTGATCCAGCCGGGCGCGATCATCGGCTCGGACGGGTTCTCTTTCGTGACGCCGGAGGAATCAGGCGTCGAGGAAATTCGCAGAACCGTTGGAAAACGCGCGGAAATCAGGAAGCAGTCATGGGAGCGAATTCATTCGCTCGGCACTGTCGAGATTGGCGATAATGTCGAGATCGGGGCGGGGGCGGCCATTGATCGCGGCACCATCCGCGCGACGCGGATCGGCAACGGCACCAAGCTCGATAATCTCGTTCATATCGGCCATAACGTGATCGTCGGCGATGACTGCCTGATCTGCGGACAGGTCGGTATCGCGGGGTCGTCGGTGATCGGCGACCGGGTGGTGCTGGCGGGGCAATGCGGCGTCTCGGACAATATCACCGTGGGCGATGATGTGATCGCGGGCGGCGCCACGAAGATCTTCAGCCGGGTGCCGGCCGGGCGCGTGATCCTCGGCTCGCCCGCCGTCGAGATGACCACGAGAATGGAGATGGACCGCGCCGCGCGCCGCCTGCCGCGACTGGCTGAAAAGGTCGCCAAGCTTCAGAAAACTGTTACAAGTTTGTTGGACAAGGCCTGACCAGACCGGAGAACCCCATGACCGAAGCCATCCGCAACCGTATCCGAGAGATCATTGCCGAACAGGCCATGCTGGACGTCGCGCAGGTCACTGACGGCTCGACCCCCGAGGAGCTCGGCATTGACAGTCTCGGGCTTGTCGATTCGATCTTCGCCCTGGAAGAGGAGTTCGACATCACCATCCCCTTCAACGCCAACGAACCCGAGAAATCCGAGTTCGATATTTCCAGCATCGGCAAGATCATCGCCGCGGTTGAGAAACTGGTGGCGCAGAAAGCATGAGCGCGAAGAAAAACAAGGACTTGAAAGAGAAATCCGCGAAGGCGACGGACGGCAAGGCCGGCCCCGACACGCCGCCCCCCGCGCGCCCGGCGGGATACGGGCCTCGCCGCGTGGCCATTACGGGAATGGGCACGGTCAATGCGCTCGGGCTCGACGTGAAAACCACGATGGAGGCGCTGCGCGAGGGGCGTTGCGGAATCAGCCAGCTCGATTTTCGCGACGTGGACCGTCTCGCCATCCAGATCGGTGCGCAGATCCATGATTGGCAGCCGGAAACCTGGTTCAACCGCCAGCAGATCCTGCTTTACGACAAATTTACCCAGTTCACGCTTCTGGCGGCGAAAGAGGCCGTCGCGCAGTCCGGGCTAGAATTTCACGGCGAGCTCGGTTTCTGCTCGGGCGTGGTGCTCGGCACGGCCGGGGGCGGGCTGAACACCTGGGACGAGAATTACCGGGTGGTCTATGAAGAGGGCAAGAACCGGGTTCACCCCTTCGTCGTGCCCAAGCTGATGAACAACGCCGCCGCCAGCCATGTCTCGATGGAGTTCGGCCTGCGCGGCCCGGCTTTTACAGTGGCGACGGCCTGCGCCTCGTCCAATCACGCGATGGGTCAGGCCTTCCAGATGGTCCGCTCGGGCGCGGCGCGGGTCATGGTGACCGGCGGATCCGAGGCGATGCTGTGTTTTGGCGGCGTGAAGGCCTGGGAGGGGCTGCGCGTGATGTCGCGCGATGCGTGCCGTCCGTTCTCGGCCAATCGAAACGGTATGGTCCAGGGCGAGGGGGCCGGGGTGTTCGTTTTCGAGGATTACGATCATGCCCGCGCCCGCGGCGCCGATATTCTGGCCGAGGTGGTCGGCTTCGCCATGTCCTCGGATGCGCAGGACATCGTGATGCCTTCCGCGCAGGGGGCCGAGCGTGCGATCACCGGGGCGATGCGCGATGCCGGGCTGAACCCCGAGCAGATCGGCTATATCAACGCCCACGGCACGGGAACGGCGGCCAATGACAAGACCGAATGCGCGGCGGTGGCCCATGCGTTCGGGCAGCACGCCGACAGGCTGATGATTTCGTCCACCAAGTCGATGCATGGCCATATCATCGGTGGCACCGGCGCGGTTGAGCTTTTGGCCTGTATCATGGCGCTGCGCGACGGGGTGGTTGCCCCGACAATCGGCTATGAAGAGCCGGACCCCGAATGCGCGCTTGATGTGGTGCCAAACGAGGCGCGCGAGGCCAGGGTCGATGCGGTGCTGTCGAACGCTTTCGCATTTGGCGGGCTGAATGCCGTCATCGCGCTGCGCCGGGTCTGATTACCGAGCTGTGGCAGCGCGTCAGAAACGGTCTGTAACGCGCTGACGCATATGCGTTATTTTCGGTTATCAATCTCAGTCCGGGTGATGGTCGCCACGCAGCCAGCGCAGACCGGCCTCGGTCGTGCTGCGGGGCGTGTATTCCGCCGACACCCAGCCCTGATACCCCGCCGCGTCGAGCGCGCGGAAGAATGCCGTGTAATCAATATCGCCCTCGCGCGGTTCGTTGCGGCCCGGTGCACCGGCGATCTGGACATGATGCACATGATGGCGATGCGCCTCCCATGTCGCCAGAACGTCGCCGGTGATCATATGGGCGTGATAGGCATCGAATTGCAGCCCCAGATTCGGCGCCCCGATCCGGTCCAGGATTTCGGCGGCGAAGTCGAAATCCGACAGGAAATAGCCGGGCATGCTGGCCTGGCAGATCGGCTCGATGGTGAGGCTGGCATGGGGCGCGCGGCGGGCGGCCCAGTCGAGATTGTCAAGAAAGCACTGCTTCGCCGCCGCGCCCTCGGCCTTGCCGGCCATGATATGGATATGCCGCGCAGGCAGCCCCTCGGACAGCCGCAGCGCCCGCTCGAAGTCGCGCCGGAACCTGTCGCGCGCCGAAGGCACCGCCGCAAAGCCGCGCGGCCCGCCAGCCCAGTTCGGCGGAGGGCAGTTGATCAGCACGATCTCCATCCCGGTGCGGCGTGCGGCGCGGCGCAGATCCTCGATGGGGAGATCATAGGGAAACAAGATCTCGACGCCCTGAAACCCGGCACGCTTCGCCGCGCCGAAGCGCTGCATCATGGGGATTTCGTTGAACAGCAGCGTAAGATTGGCGGCGAATCGGGCCATCAGATCTCCAGCGGGAAGAACGCGCCTGCCGAGCGCACCCCAAGCCGCCCATCCGGCCCGGCAGTGGCAGCCTCGGCCAGGCGATAGAAGCTCTTGCGGTCGATCCGGGCCAGCAACCCGCCGCGGATCTCGATATAGGGGCGCGGTTCGGCGGCATTTCCGGCGAGGGTCAGCGGATGATCCGCATCCAGCCGGGCCTTGTCGCCGATATTCGTTGTAAAGATGATCTCGTCATCGCCCAGATCCACATCCACTGCGATGAAGGGTGAATCCTCGACCTCGATCCCGATCTTTTCGACCGGCGTGACGAGGTAATGGCGCCCGTCCTCGAACTTCATGATATTCGAAAACATCCGCACCATTTCCGGACGCCCGATGGGCGACCCCTCATGGATCCAGCTGCCATCCGCGCGGATGACCAGATCCATTTCGCCGCAATAGGGCGGGTCCCACAGATGTACAGGCGCCGGGCCGCGCGTGCCCTGTTTGCGGGCCACGGCGGCGATATCGCCTGCGCGGTCTGCCGCCGGCCCTTGCTCAGTCGATCCGTTGGACGGTTTGCCCATTTCACCTGCGTCCGATCCGTGGTTTCATGTTTCTAGAGCAGCAAGAGAGAATTGTCATGGCCGAGGATGACAAACTGGTTGATGAGATCCTGACGCTTGGAAGCCGCCTTGTCGAGGCGCGATCCAGCGTCGAGAGGCGTTTCGTCGGCCAGCACGAGGTGGTCGAGCAGGTCTTTGCGGCGATCCTTTCGGGTGGCCACGCGCTTTTGGTGGGGCAGCCGGGTCTGGGCAAGACCATGCTGGTCGATACGCTCGCCACCGTGCTGGGCCTCGACGATGGCCGCATCCAGTTCACGCCGGACCTGATGCCCGCCGATATTCTGGGATCGGAAGTGCTGGACCAGACTGCCGATGGGCGGCGCGCTTTCCGCTTTGTCGAGGGGCCGGTTTTCACCCAGCTTCTGATGGCTGACGAGATCAATCGCGCCTCGCCCCGCACCCAGTCGGCGCTGTTGCAGGCCATGCAGGAGGGTCAGGTCACGGTCGGCGGGGCGCATCGTCCTCTCGGTCAGCCATTTCATGTGCTCGCCACCCAGAACCCGATCGAGCAGGAAGGGACCTATCCGCTTCCCGAAGCGCAGCTCGACCGTTTCCTGTTGCAGGTCGATGTCGATTATCCCGATCGCGACACCGAGCGGGCGATCCTGCTGGCCACGACCGGCGTCGCGCAAAGCGCGCCGCATCCGGTGATGGATGCCGAAGGGCTGATCGCGGCGCAGGGGCTTATCCGTCGCATGCCGGTGGGCGAGACGGTGGTCAATGCGATCCTCGATCTTGTGCGGGCGCTGCGTCCCGGTCCAGAGGGCGCGGATTGGGTGGGCGAGACGCTCAGTTGGGGGCCGGGGCCGCGTGCCGCGCAGGCGCTGATGCTGGTGACCCGCGCCCGCGCGGTTCTGAACGGGCGATTCGCGCCCTCGCTGGAAGATGTCGATGCCATGGCCGCGCCGGTGCTGCGGCATCGCATGGCGCTCAGCTTTGCGGCGCGGGCGCGGGGCGAGACCACCGATACCGTGATCGGCCGCATTCGTGACGCCCAGTTCCGGCAGGCGGCGTGAGTCCAGCGACGGCCAGCACCGCCGCAATGCTGCGCGCGCGAGCCGAGGCTGCGGCGGCTGCACTGCCGCCCCTGACGCTGGCGCGCGGACCGATCGCCGCTGCGGTGGCGCCGGGCGGGCACGGGTTAAGGCGTCCGGGCACCGGCGAGGATTTCTGGCAATACCGCCCCGCGCACGAGGCCGATACCGCGCGCAGCATCGACTGGCGCCGCTCGGCCCGCGGAGACGCGCAATATGTGCGGGACCGCGAGCGCCAGACCGCCCGCACGGCGGCAATCTGGATCGGGCGCGGGGCCGGGATGGGCTATGCCGGTCAGGCCGGCTCCGAAACGAAATTCGACCGCGCTTGTCTGATCGGGCTGGCGCTTGGCCTGTCGCTGATCCGGGCCGGCGAACGGGTGTCGCTGCTCGGCGATCCGCCCGGCAGCGGCAATATCCAGGCCGAGCGGCTGAGCTTTGCGCTTGCCGCGCGCGGCCTGTCCGGGCGCGATGGCGATGCGCCGGACCCGGCGGCGGCGCGGCGTGGCCAGATCGTCATCTTGATCGACGATTTCCTGATTGAAGACAAGGATCTGGCTCTCTTTTCTCAGGCTGTATCCAATGCCGGGGCGAGCGGAGTCATGCTTCAGCTCCTGCACCCCGATGAGGAGGCGTTCCCCTTTGACGGTGCTGTCCGCTTCGAAACGGCGGGCGGGCTGCGCCATGACACGCGCGATGCCGATGGGCTGCGCGCGGCCTATCTCGCACGGCTGGAGGCGCGGCGCGCGGCTCTTGCCCGGATGGCGCGCGAGGCGGGGATGCTTTTTGGCACGCATGACCTTGGCCGCCCCGTATCCGAGCCGCTGATCTGGCTGCATGGCGTGCTGTCGGCGCTATGATGATGCTGGGCCCGATAGGTTTCGCGGCGCCGCTGGTTCTGGCGGCGCTGGCCGTGCTGCCGCTGCTGTGGTGGCTGCTGCGGGCGCTGCCGCCGGTGCCGCGGCGTGTGCGGTTTCCGGGCACGGCCTTGCTTGGCGGGCTGCGCGATCCGAACCCTGTCGCGCGGCGCACGCCATGGTGGCTTCTGCTTCTGAGGATTCTGGCGGTTGCGGCGGCGATCCTCGCCTTTGCGCAGCCGATCTGGCGTCCCGCCCCGCCGCAGGAAGAGGGCGATGCGCTGTTGATCGTGATGGATGCAGGGGCCACCGCCGCGTCGGGCTGGCCCGCCGCGCGAAATCGGGCGCTGCGGGCCGCCGCGACCGCGACCTCGGAAGGGCGTCCGGTCGCCGTTCTGCTGGCCGACGGGCAGGGCGGGGATGCGCCGCTGGCCTTTGCCGCCGACGAGTCGATCACCGCAGCGCTGCGCGCCGCCGCGCCGCAGCCCTGGCCGGGGCTTTATCCCGAAAACCCGGCGGCGCTGCTTGGAAATACACCGGAGGGGCGGCTGCGCACGCTGTGGCTCAGCGATGGTCTGGACCATCCGAACCGCGCCGCATGGCTTGAAGATCTCGCCAGACGCGGGCCGGTCGGGGTGGTGCCGCCCGCGATCCCGCCGCAAGCCCTTTATCTGGTCGAAGATGGTGCCGAACCTTTGCTGGAGATCGCATCTCTTGGCGCGGAGAGCGCGGCAGAGATCCTTGCCCTCGGCCCCGATCCCCAAGGCATCCCGCGAGAGCTGGCGCGGATCGCTCCGGGCGAGGCGGCGCAAGGCGCAGGGGCAACGGGGGGCGTGGTGACGCGACCCGTCCGCGTCGATCTGCCGCCGGAATTGCTGGGCCGGGTGACGCGTTTCCAGATCGACGGGGTGAACTCTGCCGCTGCCGTCGTGCTGGGCGATGACCGCCTGCGCCGCCCGGCGGTGGCGCTGATCGGTGAGGCGCGTGCGACATCCGAAAGCCAGGCGCTGCTCTCGCCCGCGCATTACCTGCGCAATGCGCTGGAGGGCTCGGCGCGGGTGATCGAGGCCGGGCTTTCCGATGCGCTGACCGCCAGTCCCGATGTGATCGTGCTGATGGACCAGACCGGCATGGCGGCGGATGGCACCCTTGCGCGATGGGTCGAAGAGGGCGGGCTGCTGATACGCTTTGCTGGCCCGCGCATGGCCGCCGATCCCGATTTGGGCAACGAGCCGCTGCTGCCGGTGCGGCTGCGACCGGGCGGGCGGGACATGGGCGGCGCGCTCAGCTGGGGCGAGCCGCGTCCGGTGGCGGGCTTCGATGCCGAAGGACCGTTTGCCGGGCTGGAGATCCCCGAGGATGTCACCGTGCGCGCGCAGCTGATGGCCGAGCCGTCACCCGATCTGGGGACACGCAGCATTGCCGCGCTGACCGACGGCACGCCGCTGGTGACGCGGGCCGCGATGGGCGAGGGGCAGCTTGTGCTGTTTCACGCCACGGCGAATGCGGACTGGTCTTCGCTGCCGATTTCCGGGCTCTTCGTGCAGATGATGGAGCGGTTGATCGCCACGGCAGGCCGCGCCGCCGCACCCGCCGATGCCGCACCGCGCGACGGGTTCTGGACCGCTGAGCGGGTTCTGGACGGCGCCGGGCGGCTGACGGAGGCGCGGGACCCGGCACCGGTCGAGGCGGCGGCGCTCGAACAAGGCGCTGCGCCGGGGCTGCCTGCCGGGATCTATGCCTCGGGCGAGCGCTATGCTGCGTTGAATGCAGGTGGTCCGATCATCGCGGCGAGCTGGCCCGGTGCTGCGGTCGAATCGCGTCAGGCCGCCGGTCTGCCACTTTTGGGCTGGTTGCTGCTCGCCGCGGCGGTGGCGCTGACCCTCGACATGCTCGGCTCGGTCATGCTGCGCCGGGGAAGCGTTGCGGCGGCGCTGATCGCGGCGCTGATGATCCTGCCAGGTCCGCCGCCGCGCGCGCAGGAGGTCGATCCCGATCTGGCCCGTGCCGCCAATGAGTTCGCCCTCGGCTATGTGCTGACCGGCGATCCCGAGCTGGACGAGATCTCGCGCTCCGGGCTGACCGGGCTTTCGGCCACGCTGACCGCACGCACCACGGTCGAGCCGACGCCGCCGGTGGCGGTCGATCTCGAAACTGCCGATCTCAGCCTGCTGAGTTTCATCTACTGGCCCATCGGCAGCGCCCAGCCAGAGCTGTCCGCCACCGCCTATCTGGCGCTGAACCGCTATCTGCGCGGCGGTGGCATGATCCTGTTCGACACGCGCGATTCCGATCTCGCGGGGACCGGGCCGGACAGTTCGGCGGATCTGCGCCGCCTGGCCGGGCCGCTCGACATGCCGCCCCTGCAACCCGTGCCCGAGGATCACGTCCTCACCCGCAGCTTCTATCTGCTGGACGACATGCCCGGACGCTATGCCCAGGGCGAGGTCTGGGTCGAGGCGAGCACCGCGCAGGATGGGACGGTCAATGACGGTGTTTCTCCTGTGGTGATCGGCGGCAATGGCTGGGCCGAGGCCTGGGCGGTGGATGATCGCGGCCTGCCGCAATACGCGGTCGGGGCCGGGATCGACGGCGAGGAACAGCGCGAAATGGCGCATCGCTTCGGCGTCAATCTGATCATGTATGTGCTGACCGGCAACTATAAATCCGATCAGATCCACGTTCCGGCCCTGCTCGACCGGCTGCGGATGGAGGAGCGCGGATGAGCTGGAACGGCCTTGTGCTGGACCCGATCCTCGCCCCGCTGATCGGCGCGGCGGCGGGCTGGGTGGCCGCGGCGATTGCGCTTCTGGCAGTGACGGTCGCGGCCGTGTCACGCTGGCGCGGGCTGCGCGGGGCGTGGTGGCGCGGGGCGACGCTGCTGCTGATCGCGGCGGCGCTTGCCGGGCCTTCTCTGGAACGCGGCACGTCGCAGCCGCTTTCGGATATCGTTCTGCTCGTTGACGATCAGAGCGCCAGCCAGAACCTGCCCGGCCGCCGCGCGCAGAGCGATGCGGCGCTTGCCGCGATGGAAGAAAGCCTCGCCACATGGCCCGATACCGAGATCCGCCGCATCACGGTCGGCGATGATGAGGATGGCACGCTTTTCGGGGCGGCGCTGTCGCGTGCCATCGCCGCCGAGCCCGCCAGCCGGCTGGCCGGGGCGGTGGTGGTCAGCGACGGGCTGGCCCATGACCAGCCCGCCATGCCGCAGGACGCCCCGGCGCCCGTGCATCTGTTGCAGACCGGCGCGCCCGAGGACTGGGATCGCCGTATCGTCATTGACGAGGCGCCGCGCTTCGCCCTGATCGGCGAGCCGAGCGTCATCCGGCTCCATATCGCCGATGACGGTGCCGTGCCCTCAGCGTCGGCTGGCCCGATGACGCTGACGGCGCAGCTCGACGGCGAAGAGATCGCGACCGTCGCCGTGACCCCGGGCACGAGCGTGGAACTGCCGGTGACGCTTGATGCGGCGGGGCGCAACGTGGTCCTGCTCTCGGTCGAGACACAGCAGGGGGAACTGACCCCGCTGAACAACCAGGCAGCGCTCAGCATCAATGCGGTGCGCGACCGTCTGCGCGTTTTGCTGGTTTCGGGAGAGCCGAATCCGGGTGAAAGAACCTGGCGTAACCTTCTGAAATCGGATGTGAATGTGGATCTCATCCATTTCACGATCCTGCGCCCTCCCGAGAAATTCGACGGTGTGCCTGTCAACGAGCTGGCGCTGATCGCCTTTCCGACCCAGGAATTATTCATGGAGCGGATCGCCGATTTCGATCTCATCATTTTCGACCGCTTCCGTATGCGCGGCATCCTTCTGCCGCAATATTACGACAATATCCGCCGCTATGTAGAGGAAGGCGGCGCGGTGCTGGTCTCTGCCGGTCCGGAATTTGCGGGGGTGGACAGCATCGCGCGCTCGGCTCTCGGGCGGGTCTTGCCCGCGCGGCCCACCGGGCGCGTGATCGACCGGCCGTTCCGGCCCGAACTCACCGAGGAGGGGCGCCGCCACCCGGTCACCGAGGACCTGCCCGGCGCGCCCGCCGCAGATGGCTTGGCCTCGGACGCGGATTGGGGGCGCTGGCTGCGCATGATCGAGACATCGCCAACCCCGGATGCGACCGTCGCCATGACCGGCGCCGACGGCCAGCCATTGCTCATGCTGCGCCGCGAAGGAGAAGGGCGCGTGGCGCTGATCGCGTCGGATCAGCTCTGGCTCTGGGGGCGCGGCTTCGAGGGCGGCGGTCCGCAGCTCGACCTGATGCGGCGGGTCGCGCATTGGTCGATGAAAGAGCCGCAGCTCGAGGAAGAAGCGCTGGAGCTCAGCGGCCTGCCGGGGCTGGGGATGGAGATCACGCGCCGCAGCCTGGTTGAGATCGAGGGACCGGCGCGGATCACCGGCCCCGATGGCGAGACCGCCGAGATCGCGCTGGAGGAAACCGGCCCGGGACGTGCCAGCGGGCAATTCACCGCACCCGCGCCGGGGCTCTATACGGTGCGGCAGGGCGATCTGGTCCGCTCGATCGCCATCGGTCCCGCCGCCCCGCGCGAATTCGACCGCACGGTCGCCAACCCCGCCGCTCTGGCCGGGTTGACCGAAAACTCGGGGGGCAGCATTCAGCGTCTCGCGGATGGCATCCCGGAACTGCGCCGCATCGCCGAGGGGCGACCGGCCGAAGGGCGCGGTGTTGCGGGAAACTGGATCGGGCTGACCGCGCGCGAGGCCGAGACGGTGACCGGGTTGTCGCGCAGCCCGCTGCTGCCGGGATGGGCGTGGCTTGCGCTGATCGCCGGCGCGATGCTGACCGGCTGGTTGCTGGAGGGCCGCCGGCGCGGCTAGCCGGTCCTGCCGCTGCTTGCCAATCCGCCCCACGCTTTGCTAGCACCGTTCCCAACCCATTGCGAAAGGCATCCATCATGGCCGAGACCCAGACATCCGACGCCGATATCGGCCTGATCCAGCGGATCATTCCGCATCGCTACCCGTTCCTGCTGATCGACCGCGTGCGCGATATCGTGCCGCATGAATCGGGGGTGGGGATCAAGAACGTGACCTTCAACGAGCCGCATTTTCAGGGCCATTTCCCGGGCCAGCCGGTCATGCCCGGTGTCACCATCGTCGAAGCGATGGCGCAGACCGCGGCTGTGGTGGTCGGGGTAAGTCTCGATCTGGCCGATCGCGGGATGAAGACCTATTTCATGGCCATCGACAAGGTCAAGTTCCGCCGGATGGTGGTGCCGGGCGACGTGCTGGAACTCGCGGTAGAAGTGAAGCGCGGCGGCGGGAAGATCTGGAAATTCGCCGGGCGCGGCACCGTCAATGGCGAACTCGCCTGCGAGGCCGAGTTCACCGCCATGATGGATCCGCCGGCCAAAGGCGATGCGGATGGCTGATGCCAGGATCCACCCCTCGGCCATCGTCGAAGACGGCGCCCAGATCGGTCCGGATGTCACCATCGGCCCGTTCTGCGTGATCGGGCCGCAGGTGCGGCTGGCGCGCGGGGTCGAGCTGAAATCCCATGTGGTGATCGCGGGCGATAGCTCGGTCGGTGAAGAGACGGTGATCTTTCCCTTCGCCTCGATCGGGCAGGATCCGCAGGATCTGAAATTCAGGGGCGAGGACACGCGGCTGGAAATCGGCGCCCGCAACCGGATCCGCGAATATGTCACGATGAATCCCGGCACCGAGGGCGGCGGCGGCGTCACCCGGATCGGCGATGACGGGCTGTTCATGGCCGGCAGCCATGTCGCACATGACTGCCAGATCGGCGACAGGGTGATCCTCGTGAACTCGGTCGCCGTGGCCGGTCATTGTCACCTGGGCGACGACGTCATCGTCGGCGGTCTTTCCGGTATCCATCAATTTGTGCGCATCGGACGCGGCGCGATGATCGGGGCGCTGTCGATGGTCACCGCCGATGTGCTGCCCTTCGGTCTGGTGCAAGGTCCGCGCGCGCATCTGGACGGGCTGAACCTCGTCGGGCTGAAGCGCCGGGGTGCCAGCCGCGCCGAGATCGCCGAGCTGCGCAAGCTTCTGGCGGAACTGACCCAGGGTGCATTTCGCGACCATGCCCGCGCCCTGTCCGGGCAGGAGCACGGCGACATGGCGACCGAGATGCTCGATTTCATCCTCGGTCCCTCCGATCGCAGCTTCCTGAAACCGCTATGAGCCGCACCGCCATCATCGCCGGTCAGGGCCGGCTCGCCCCGGTCATTGCCGGGCTGCTCGATCAGCCGGTCGTGGCCGCGCTGGAAGGTTTCGCGCCCGAGATGCCGCATCGGAGCTTCCGGCTCGAACGGCTGGTGCCGTTTTTCGACTGGCTGGCCGAACAGGGCGTCGAACGTGTCACCTTCGCCGGTGCCGTGCGTCGCCCGCGCCTTGATCCCGAAGCCTTCGATCCCCGCACCGCGCGGCTTGTGCCGCGCATCCTTGCCGCGATGCAATCCGGCGACGATGCCGCGCTGCGCGAGGTGATCGCCCTGTTCGAAGAATTCGGCTTCTCCGTTGCCGGAACGCAGGAGATCGCGCCCGATCTGGTGCCCGGCAAGGGGCTGCTCAGCGGTGAGCCGACTGCCGCAGATATTTCCGACGCCGATTGCGCAGCGCGGATCGTGCGCGGGATCGGCGCGCTCGATATCGGGCAGGGTGCGGTCGCGGCGCAGGGGCTTTGCCTCGCGGTCGAGACGCTGCCGGGCACCGAGGCGATGCTGGATTTCGTCGCCCGCCACCGGGACATGCGCCCGCGCCCCAACGGGCCACGCGGTGTGCTGTGGAAGGCGCCCAAGCCGGAACAGGACCGGCGCATCGATCTGCCCTCGATCGGGCCGGACACGGTGTTGCAGGCCGCGCGGGCCGGTCTGGCGGGGATTGCATGGGAGGCAGGCGGCGTTATTCTGCTGGAACGCGAGAAAGCTGTGGAACGCGCCCGCGCGGCGGGTGTTTTCCTATGGGCGCGCTAGCGGCTCGCCGGTTTCACCTGAGGTTGCGGGGCATAGGATGGACGGGATGCGGCTCTTCCTGATTGCGGGCGAAATGTCTGGCGACAAGCTGGGTGGCGCGCTGATGTCGGGGCTGCGTGTTCTCGCCCCCGAGGCGGAATTCGACGGTATCGGCGGTCCCGAGATGCAGGTGCAGGGGCTCGACAGCCGCTTTCCGATGGATGAGCTGTCTGTGATGGGCATCGCCGAGGTGCTGCCCAAATACCGCCATCTCAAGCGCCGCATCGCCGAGACCGCCGCTGTCGTCGCCGAAACCCGGCCCGATGCCCTGATAACCATCGACAGCCCCGATTTCTGCCTGCGCGTGGCGCGGGCGGCGCGCGATCTGGGTTTCGAGGGCAAGGTGATCCATTACGTCGCGCCCTCGGTCTGGGCGTGGCGCGCGGGCCGCGCGGCGAAGATGGCGAAGACCGTGGATCATGTGCTGGCCCTGCTGCCCTTCGAGCCGCCCTATATGGAAGCCGCCGGGATGAGCTGCGATTTCGTCGGTCATCCGGTGGTGGCCGAGCGCCGCGCCAGCGTCGAAGAGGCGCATCGCTTCCGGGAGGCCCATGACATCGCTTCCGACGCGCCTCTGGTCATGTGCCTGCCCGGATCGCGCAAGGGCGAGGTGTCCCGGCTCGCGCCGCATTTCGACGAGGCGCTGATCCGGGTGCGCGACCGCATCCCCGAGCTGCGCGTGGTGATCCCCACGGTGCCGGGCGTGGCCCGCATGGTGCGCGACATGACCCGCCGCTGGCCGACCGCGCCGATCGTGGTCGAGGACCCTTCCGACAAGCGTGCCGCCTTCCGCGCGGCCGATCTGGCGCTTGCCGCATCCGGGACGGTCAGCCTCGAACTGGCGGCGAATGGCGTGCCGATGGTGATCGCCTATGACATGGCGCCGCTGTCTCGCTGGCTGATCGGGATGTTGCTGAAAACCGATACGGTGACGCTGGTCAATCTGGTCAGCGACACCCGCGCCGTGCCGGAGTTTCTGGGCCGCGACTGTCGGCCCGACCAGATCGCCGGGGCGCTGCTGCAATTGCTGGAGAACCCGGAAACGCGGGCCGCGCAGGCTGACGCGATGGCGCTGACCATGAAACGTCTGGGCGAGGGCGGCCCGCCGCCGGGGCTGCGCGCGGCGCGCTCGGTGCTAAGGTGCCTTCAGCGGCGCGGCTGAATCCAACCGCCGCCGAGCACGCGGCTGCTGCCGGTTTCATAGAACACGCAAGCCTGTCCGGGGCTGACACCCTCTTCGGGATTCAGAAGCTCCACCTCGGCCGAGCGCGGTCCCGTGGCGCGCAGGATCGCCTCGCGCGGGGGACGGGTCGAGCGTATGCGGACCGAGACCTGCCGTTCGACACCGTCAAAGGCGCCGTCGCCGATCCAGTTGACCTCCGCCACCGGCACGATCCGCGTTGACAGAGCCTCGCGCGGCCCGACGATGACGCGGCGCGTGTCCGGGTCGAGCTTGACGACGTAGAGCGGATCGCCGAGCCCGCCGATCCCAAGCCCGCGCCGCTGGCCGATCGTGTAATGGATCACGCCGCGATGCTGGCCAAGCAGATTGCCGTCCATATCGACGATCTCGCCCGGATCGGCCGCACCGGGACGCAGCTTTTCGATGACCGCGGCGTAATTTCCGTTCGGCACGAAGCAGATATCCTGGCTGTCCGGCTTATCCGCCACCGACAGCCCGTATCGCGCCGCCATCTCGCGGGTTTCGGCCTTGCTGGCAAGATGGCCGAGCGGAAAACGCAGAAAGTCGAGCTGCTCCTGCGTGGTCGAGAACAGGAAATAGCTCTGATCGCGATTCTGATCCGTGGCCATGTGCAGCTCGGCACCGTTCGGCCCCATCTTGCGCTGAATATAATGACCCGTCGCCATGCAATCGGCATCGAGATCGCGGGCGGTTTCCAGCAGATCGCGGAATTTCACCCGCTCATTGCAACGGATGCAGGGGACGGGCGTGGCACCGGCCAGATAGGAATCGGCGAATTCGTCGATCACCGATTCGCGGAACTTGTTCTCGTAGTCCAGCACGTAATGCGGAAAGCCGATCCGTTCGGCGACGCGGCGGGCGTCGTGGATGTCCTGCCCCGCGCAGCACGCGCCTTTTTTCGCAAGCGCCGCACCGTGGTCGTAAAGCTGAAGCGTCACCCCGATCACGTCATAGCCCTGCTCGGCCAGATGCGCGGCCACGACAGAGCTGTCCACGCCGCCCGACATCGCTACGACGACGCGGGTCTTTGCGGGGGATTTCGCGAAACCCAATGAATTGAGGCCCGTCTCGGGGCGGATCGGAGTGGCAAGTGTCACGGAATATCCTTTCAGGCAGTCACCGACCGCCAGCTTTCGCGAAAATTATAGGTATTCTGCGTGGCTTCTCAAGGGGCGGGTTTATTCGTCCTTAAACCGTCTGTGGCAGTTATGCGCCAGAAAGGAGCCGCAAATGTATCTGCGAAAAACAACGGGTCCCCGGACCGTGACCCTGCCAGATGGAAGCGTGCTGTCCATGGCCGACCTGCCGCCGCCCGATACGCGGTGGGTTGCCAGCCGCAAGGCGACGGTGGTGAACGCGGTGGCGTTCGGCCTTCTCGGACGTGAAGAAGCCCTGTCCCGATATGGGCTTTCGGAGGAGGAATTCGACAGCTGGCGCAAGGCGATCGAACATCACGGGACCGCCGCGCTGCGGGTGACGGCGCTTCAGCGATATCGGCAACCATAAGTTGAAAATTCCATCGAAAAATGGCATAGTAACGGGATGTTAACTATTTGACCTGATGGTAAAGCCCGGAATGCAGGTCTAAATGGGAAACACGAGCAATGCGTATACTTCTGGTTGAGGATGATCCAAGCACGGCGCGCAGTATCGAAATGATGCTGACCCATGCCAGCTATAATGTCTTCCTCACCGATATGGGCGAAGAGGGTATCGATCTCGCCAAGCTCTATGACTACGATCTGATCCTTCTCGATCTGGATCTGCCGGATATGCATGGCATGGATGTGCTTCGCCAGATCCGCCTGTCGAAGGTCGATACGCCGATCCTGATCCTGACCGGTTCGGACGACACCGAAAACAAGCTGCGCGGATTCGGCTTCGGTGCCGATGATTACATGACCAAGCCCTTCCACCGGGAAGAGCTGGTGGCCCGAATCGCCGCGATCATCCGCCGCTCGAAGGGGCACAGCCAGGCGGTGATCCGCACCGGCGATCTCGTCGTCAATCTGGATGCCCGCTCGGTCGAGGTGAATGGCAAGCCGGTCAACCTCACCGGCAAGGAATACCAGATTCTCGAATTGCTCAGCCTGCGCAAGGGCACCACGCTCACCAAAGAGATGTTCCTGAACCATCTCTATGGCGGCATGGACGAGCCCGAGCTGAAGATCATCGACGTCTTCATCTGCAAACTCCGCAAGAAGCTCTCTCAGGCACTTGGCGGTGAAAACCATATCGAAACGGTCTGGGGCCGCGGCTATGTGCTGCGCGACCCGGAACCTGCGGATGTCGGACGTCTCGCCCTGGGAGCCTGACCCGAGCGCGTCGGCCCCAAGTCCCGAGGGGGTGTCTCAACCTCCTGCACCCCCTCGGTGACGGTCGCGGCTGGTCAGCCGCGCATGCAGGGTCTATCACCCCAATTGGACGTCGCGAAACCGGATGCGGCGGCAGGAACGGGGGCAGGTGATGGCCGGGTCGGATCAGGACAGCGACAGGACGCAACGGGACGATGGCGCGGCTTCGCGTGACGCGAATGCGATACCGGACCCGGCGCTGATCGAGGATGAGGTCGAGGCGGCGGATCACATCGCCCAGCTGACCGAGAGGCTCGCGCAGGCCAATCTCGACTATCATCAGCAGGACGCACCGACGATTTCCGATGCGGAATATGACCGCGCCAAGCGCGCTCTCGCGGCGCTCGAAGAAAAATTCCCCCAGCTCGCCCATCCGGACAGCCCGACGCGCCAGGTCGGCGCCCCGGCCTCGGAGGCGTTCGGCAAAGTCACACATGCGCAGCGCATGATGTCGCTCGCCAACGCCTTCGATGAAAGCGAGATCGCCGATTTCGTGGCGCGGCTGCGCAGCTTTCTAGGTCTGGACACCGACACGCCGCTGGATTTCACGGCCGAACCGAAAATCGACGGGCTGTCGCTCTCGCTGCGCTATGAAGGCGGCAAGCTGGTTCAGGCGGCGACGCGTGGCGACGGCACGGTCGGCGAGAACGTCACCGAGAACGCTCGAACCATCGCGGATATTCCACAGACGCTGAAAGGCGACGCGCCCGAGATCGTCGAGATTCGCGGCGAGGTCTATATGTCCCATGCCGATTTCCAGGCTCTGAATACCGGTGACCGGGTTTTCGCCAATCCGCGCAATGCCGCCGCAGGCAGCCTCCGTCAGCTTGACCCGAAAATCACCGCGGCCCGCCCGCTGAGATTCTTTGCCTATAGCTGGGGCGCGCTGTCTCAGCCGCTGGCCGAGACCCAGATGGGCGCGGTGGAACGGCTGGCCGCGCTCGGGTTCCAGACCAACGCGCTGACAAGGCTGTGCCGTAGCGCCACAGAGATGATCGCGCATTGGGAAACCATCGAGGCGCAGCGCGCGAGCCTCGGCTATGATATCGACGGGGTGGTCTATAAGGTCAACGATCTGGCCTATCAGCAGCGGCTCGGCTTCCGCTCGACCACGCCGCGCTGGGCGATTGCGCATAAGTTCCCCGCCGAGACCGCTTGGACCCGGCTGAACAGGATCGAAATCCAGGTCGGCCGGACCGGCGCGCTGTCCCCGGTGGCGCGGCTTGATCCGGTGACGGTGGGCGGGGTGACCGTCTCTAACGCGACGCTGCATAACGAGGATTACATCGCCGGGATCAACTCGAACGGAGAGCGGATCCGCGACACCGATATCCGCGTCGGCGACTGGGTGAAGGTGTATCGCGCGGGCGACGTGATCCCGAAGATCTCCGATGTGGATGAGGAGAAGCGCAGCGGTGACGAAAACCCCTACAGCTTCCCCGAAACCTGCCCGGAATGCGGATCCGACGCGATTCGCGAACCGGGCGACGCGGTACGGCGCTGCACGGGCGGGCTGATCTGCCCGGCGCAGGCCATCGAGAAGCTGAAGCATTTCGTCAGCCGTGGCGCTTTCGACATCGAAGGGCTCGGCGCCAAGCAGGTCGAGGCGTTCTATCACGACGACAGCCTGCCGATCCGCGCGCCCGCCGATATCTTCACCCTCGCGCAGCGCGACAGCGACGCTCTCGCCAAGCTGAAAAACCGCGATGGCTGGGGCGAGACCTCGGCGCAGAATCTCTTCGATGCCATCGAAGCGCGGCGGACGATCCCGCTTGCCCGGCTGATCTATGCGCTTGGCATCCGCCATGTCGGAGAGGTCGTCGCCGCCGATCTGGCGCGCTACTTTGGCAGTTGGGACAGGTTCCTGGCCGAGGTCGACTCGGCCATTCCCGCCGCCGAGCGCCATATGCAGGCCGATGAGGCGATCCTTCAGGAACGCGCCGCCGCCGAGGCCGAGGGGCGCCGCGCCCGGATCAGCGCCACCCGCGACCAGGTGCTGGCGCAGGACCCGAAGCTGCCGAAAGAGGCACTCGCGGCTTACGAGACGCTCACCAATATCGACGGGATCGGGGCGGTCGTCGTCCAGTCGCTCTGCGCGACCTTCTCGCAGGAGAAAGAGCGCGCCAGCATCGACGCCCTGACCGCGCAGTTGACCATCGAGGACGCCGAGATCCCGCAGAGCTCGGGCAGCCCGGTCTCCGGCAAGACCATCGTTTTCACCGGCACGCTGGAGAAAATGACACGCGCCGAGGCGAAGGCGCGGGCCGAGGCACTTGGCGCGAAGGTTTCGGGCTCGGTTTCTTCCAGGACAGATCTGCTGGTCGCGGGGCCGGGGGCGGGGTCCAAGGCGACGAAAGCCGCCGAGCTGGGGGTCGAGGTCATTGACGAGGACGCATGGCTGAGCCTGATCGGATAGCGCCAAAGGGCCGCCCGCCGGTCCTGTTTCCGCTTTTTGCCGGGATCGAAACCCTGCCGGGGATCGGACCCAAGGCGGCAGAAGCCTTGGCGGGGGTCAACATTACCCGGCCGCGCGACCTGATCTTTACGCTGCCCCATGCCGGGATTGCGCGTCGGGCCGTGGCGCGGGTGGCCGATCTGCGGCCGCCCGAGATCGTGACCATGACCCTCAGCCCATCCCGCCACGCCGCGCCGACAGGCAAGGGCCGCCCCTATCGGGTGATCTGCGAGGACGGGCAGGGCGGCGATCTGGTGCTGGTCTTCTTCCATCCCCGCCGCGACTGGCTGGAACGCGAATTGCCGATCGGTCAGCCACGCATTGTATCGGGCAAGGTCGAGCTGTTCGACGGTATCGCCCAGATGGTTCATCCCGACCATATCCTGCCAGAACACGCCGCCCCGCCCTCGGATTACGAGCCGGTCTATCCGCTGACCGCCGGGGTGACGCAGCGCCAGATGGGCAAGGGCGCCGAGGCCGCGCTGACCCGCGCGCCCGAACTGGCAGAGTGGATCGACCCGGACCTGCTGAAGCGCGAGGGCTGGCCGGGATGGCAAGCCGCGCTGATCCAGGCCCATGCGCCGAAATCGCCGGCCGATCTGGCGGTGTCCTCAAAGCCGCGGGAACGTCTGGCCTATGACGAGCTGTTCGCACATCAGATGACACTCGCGCTCGCCCGGCGCCAGCATCGGCGCGGCAAGGGGCGGCAGAGCCGGGGCGATGGCGGCTTGCGGCAGAGGGTTCTGGACAGCCTGCCCTGGCCCCCGACCGGGGCGCAGCGCCGGGCCGTGGCCGAGATCGAGGCGGATCTGGCCGCGCCCGAGCGCATGAACAGGCTGCTTCAGGGCGATGTCGGCGCGGGCAAGACGCTTGTGGCGATGCTCTCGCTGCTGATCGCGGTGGAGGCGGGCGGGCAGGGCGTGCTGATGGCCCCGACCGAGATCCTTGCCCGCCAGCATCTCAAGGCGCTGATGCCGCTCGCGCAGGCCGCCGGGATCCGGATCGAGGCGCTGACCGGGCGCGACAAGGGCGATGCGCGGGCCAATATCCTGACCGATCTGGCCGAGGGGCGGATCGATATTCTGGTCGGCACCCATGCCGTGTTTCAGGACGAGGTGCGGTTCCAAGACTTGCGGCTGGCGGTGATCGACGAGCAGCATCGTTTCGGCGTCGCACAGCGGGTCAAGCTGGCCGCGAAGGGAGAGGCCGCCCCGCCCGACGTGCTGGTGATGACCGCGACGCCGATCCCGCGCTCGCTGGCGCTGTCGCAATATGGCGATCTCGACCTGTCGGTGCTGGATGGGAAGCCGCCGGGGCGAAAGCCGATCACCACGGTGATGCTGGATGACCGTCGCATGGACGAAATCGTCGACCGGATCGGCAAGGCGGTCGCGCGCGGGGCGCGGGCCTATTGGGTCTGCCCGCTGGTCGAGGAGTCCGAGCTGTCCGACCTGACCGCCGCCGAGGCGCGCTTTTCGGCGCTGCGCGCGCGGTTCGGCGAAGCGGTGCGCATGGTGCATGGCCAGATGCCCGCCGAGGAACGCGATGCGGCGATGGCGGATTTTGTCGCGGGCCGGGCGCAAATCCTTGTGGCGACAACGGTGATCGAGGTGGGCGTGGATGTGCCCGAAGCCTCGATCATGGTGATCGAGCGGGCCGAGAGCTTCGGGCTGGCGCAGCTTCACCAGCTGCGCGGGCGGGTCGGGCGCGGGCAGGCGGCGTCGAGCTGTGTGCTGATGTATCACGCGCCGTTGTCCGAGACCGGGGCGAAGCGGCTTCAGACCCTGCGCGAGACCGAGGACGGGTTCCGCATCGCCGAGACCGATCTGGAGATGCGCGGCGCGGGCGATCTGATCGGTACGGCGCAATCCGGCCTGCCGCGATTCCGCATCGCCGATCCGGAACGGCAGGGCGGCCTGATGCAGACCGCGCAGCGCGACGCCCGCGCCTTTCTGGAACGCGACCCCGAGATGAGCAGCGAGCGCGGCCGGGCCGTGCGGCTTCTGCTGTGGCTCTTGGAGCAGGATCAGGCGATCCATCTAATCAAGACAGGTTAAAATGTTCTTAAAAAGTTCTTGCCGAATCGGGCGGAACATGAGAACAAAATGGCAACTCGTAAGGAGATTGCCATGACCCGCGCTGTGAAATCCGTCCTGACCGCCGAAAACGCTTCGGTGCGCCAACTCGTCAGCGATGCACTCGGTGTGATCGCGATCTCGGTCTCGACCGTCGCCGTGCTCTGGCTTCCTGCGATTCTCTCTGCCTGACCTGTTCCGCTTTTGGCTCCCCTGCCTTCGGATCGGTTGCCTGTGGGCGATGCGGCTTCGGCCCATCGCCCGCTTTTTTATGCGCCGTTGCGGCAGAGTGCTGAATCGCCTACCAAGTCGAGCACGAAACAGGCAGGACGACGATATGGACCGGCGCAGAATTAACCTTGCCCTTCAGGGCGGCGGCTCGCACGGGGCTTTCACCTGGGGGGTGCTCGACCGGCTGCTCGACGAGGAGTGGCTGGATATCGCCGCCATCAGCGGCACCTCGGCGGGGGCGCTGAACGGCGCTGCATTGCAGGCCGGGCTGGCTGCGGCGCCGGGACGTAACGGGCGGCGTGCCGCGCGGGAAAATCTTCAGCATGTCTGGCGCGAAGTCGGGCAGGTCAGCGATTCGCGTCTGGTGCGCTGGATTCATTCGCTCATGCCGGTGCCGCGCAGCTTCCAGCGCATGACCGAGCTTTTCTCGCCCTTTGCCTGGCTGGACAACATGACCCGTCTGTTCAGCCCCTATGATTACGGGCCTTTCTATACCAACCCGCTGCGCTCGATCCTGCGGACCATGCCGCACCCGCATTTCGGCGGGAAATGCGACACGAGGATTTTCGTGAACGCGACCAATGTGCGCACCGGCCAGCCCCGCGTCTTCGCCGATGAAGAGGTGACGGTGGACTCGGTGCTCGCCTCGGCCTGCCTGCCGACGATCTATCGTGCGATCAAGATCCATGATCCCGTCACCGGCGAGATGGAGGAATATTGGGATGGCGGCTATTCCGGGAACCCGTCGCTTTGGCCGCTTTATCATCCCGATCTGCCGCGTGACATCGTTGTGGTGAACATCAACCCGATGCGCCGCGACGACGTGCCCCATACCCCGGCCGAGATCGCCGATCGGGTGAACGAGATCAGCTTCAACACCGCGCTTCTGTCAGAGCTTCGCGCAGTCAACTTCGTCAAGCGGCTGCATAATGAGGGGCGCCTGGAGGGCAAGGTGATGAAGAATGTGCTGCTGCACATGATCCTCGATGACACGCTGATGAACGACCTCACCGCCCGCACCAAGATCCTGCCCGATCCCGGTATGCTTGAACGCATGTACGAGGCCGGAAAGGTTTCGGCGGACAGTTTCCTGGAACAGCATGCCGATGATATCAATCAGCGGGATTCGGTCGATATGTCGGCACTTTTCCCCCGCGCGGCGGCAGCGGCCGCGGCCGCTGCTGCGGCATCGGTGGTGTCGGCCGGGTAGACGAGCCCGCCCGAGATCACCAGCTTGGCGGCCTCTTCCGGGGTCATGTCGAGGATATGCACATCCTGCTCCGGAACGAAAAGCAGAAAGCCCGAGGTCGGGTTCGGCGTGGTCGGCACGAACACGGCAAGGAACCGGCCCTGACCGCGTGAGGCGGCCATTTTGGCGACTTCGCCCTTGGCCGGGCCGGCCACGAAACCCAGCCCCCAGACGCCGCGACGCGGATATTCGATCAGGCAGGCGCGGTCGAACTTGCCGTCGCCCTGGCTGAGGATCGTTTCGGCGATCTGTTTGATGCCGCCATATATCGCGCCGATGATCGGCATGCGGGCGAAAAGCGCCTCGCCGGTGCCGATGATGAGCTTGCCGAACCAGCCCCGCGCCAATGAGCCGATCAACAGCGTGACGATCAGGAACACCACCACGCCAAGCCCGCGCAGGTCGATGCCGATATGCTGCTCGGGCCGCCAGCGAAGCGGGATGAGCGGCAGCACCCAGCTGTCCATCCAGCCGGTCAGCGTCCAGATCAGCCAGACGGTGAT
Source organism: Paracoccus sediminicola (assembly GCF_027912835.1). NCBI lineage: Bacteria > Pseudomonadati > Pseudomonadota > Alphaproteobacteria > Rhodobacterales > Paracoccaceae > Paracoccus > Paracoccus sediminicola. Next base: position 1,093,429 of record NZ_CP115768.1, on the reverse strand, counting down.
GCCGATGGGCGCGATGACGATCAGCCCGGTCAGGAACGAGGCGCGCAGAGCTGCCAGAGGCCCGGTGCGGCGACGCAGCAGGCGGGCAGGGCGGTGGGGCGGGTGGTCGTCATTCATTGTCGGGCGGGTTCCTTCGCGCATATGGTTAGGGCCGCCCCACGCTGCGTCAAGATCCCGCGCGCTGCCGGGAGCCGGCAATCGCGATGCGCGCGCCCAGCCGGGCGTTGTTCATCACCAGGTCGATATTTGCCGCCAGCGAGCGCCCCTCGGTCAGTTCGAAGATCCGTTGCAGCAGATAGGGCGTGACGGCCTTGGCCGCGATGCGATGGCGGGCCGCATCGGCCAGCGCCTGATCGACGATGGGGGCGATGGTGGCGCGGGGGATTTCGGCATCTTCCGGGATCGGGTTGGCGACCAGCTGGCCGCCGGGCAGGTTCAGCGCCGCGCGGGTAGCGGCGGCGCGGGCGATCTCGGCTGGATCGTCCATGCGCAGCGGCGCGCGCAGCCCGGAGTCGCGCGACCAGAAGGCGGGAAGCTCATCCTGTCCGAAGGCGATGACCGGCACGCCGAGCGTTTCCAGCACCTCGAGCGTCTTGGGCAGGTCGAGGATCGCCTTGGCGCCGGCACAGATCACCGTCACTGGGGTCTGCGAAAGCTCTTGCAGATCCGCAGAGATGTCAAAGCTGCTTTCGGCACCGCGATGCACCCCGCCGATCCCGCCGGTTGCAAAGACGCCGATTCCGGCGCGATGGGCGCAGATCATCGTGGCCGCGACGGTGGTCGCCCCGGTCCGACCGGTGGCGACGCAGACCGCCAGATCGGCGCGCGACAGCTTCATCACCTGCGCCGACGGGGTTTTGGCCAGGCGCTGCATCGCGTCATCGTCCAGACCGATGCGGATGCGCCCCTCGATCACCGCGATGGTGGCCGGAGTCGCACCTTCGGCACGGATCGTCGTCTCGACCTGGCGGGCCATTTCGAGATTCTGCGGATAGGGCATGCCGTGGGTGATGATGGTCGATTCGAGTGCCACGACCGGCGCACCGGTTCTCAGCGCCTCGGCAACTTCAGGGGTGAACTCCAGCAATTCGTTCATGGCATGTCCTTTCCCGACACATGGGCTGCGGCGGCCTCGGTCGCGCGGTGAAGCGCCGTCTCGCGGTCGGCGCGGTCTCGTTCAGCGGCAAGATGGGCAGCGAGGAAACTGTCGCCCGCCCCGGTCACCCGCGCAATCGCGACGCAAGGCGGCGTCGCCCGGATGATCGCATCGCCTGCCAGCCCGTCCGCGACCTGATTGCCGCCATCGGTGACGATCACCCGGTGCATGCCGCGATCCAGCATGGCCTGCGCGGCCTGCGCGGCGTCGCCGAGTTCTCGCCCGGCAAGGATCTCGGCCTCGTAGCGGTTCAGATAAAAACAGCCCTGCGCCGCGCCGATCAGCGGTGCCAGACGCTCGGCCTTGCCGGGGCTGGCCGGCACGATCCGAAGATCCGCCGAGACCAGGCCGGGTTCAGTGGCGATGCGGGTGAGCTGTTCGGTGGTCAGATTGCCGTCGATCACCGCGACGCCACGCCAGGGCCGCTCGGCAGAGGCCAGCCGCCCGTCGCGGATCGGCCCAAGAATCATGTCGCCCGCATCTTCCAGAGAATGCGCGTCGGCAATGGCGGCGATCAGGCCGTTCGCATCCTCGATCGCCATATAGACATCGGTCGGCCCGCCCTCACGGCACAGATGTTCCGTCAGGACACCGTTGTTGCGCGCCGCCGCGATCAGCGCCTCGCCCTCGCTGTCGCGCCCGACTGCCGACAGGATCGCGGGCCTCAGCCCCCATCGCGCCACGGCGAGCGCGACGTTCAGCGCGACCCCGCCGGGAATATGGGCGATCCGCCCCGGCATGTCGTTGCCATGCGCCATCACCCGGCTGCTGCGGCCGATCACGTCCCACAGCATCGCGCCGATACACAGGAGATCGGGCTGTCGGTTCAACTGACTGTCGGTCATATATGTTTCTCTAAGCCGGACGCCGCGTTTTGCAAGGCCGCAATTCAGCCGCTTCCCGCGCTCTGTTCTGGCGCCGCGTCTCGGGCGGGCGCGGCAGCGGGTTCGGGAGCTGCCGGATTTGCGCCCGAGGCGGGCACAAGCCGCGTTACCCCGGCCGCGGCTGCCCGCGCCAGATCGGGATCGAGCGACATCGTCACATATTCTCCGCGCCGCCAGCGCGTGGCGAGATCGTCGTAATGGCGCGAGAAGGGATGCCCGGATTGCCCCGAGGCGATCACGAAGACCGAGCTGTCGGGATCGGCGAGATCATAGACACCGCGATAACCCGAGCCGGTCGCCGGCTGAAAGGGCTGCGGCCCGCGACCGAGCGCCGGGGCGCGGGCCAGCGTCGTGTCTCCGCCGGACAGCGACTGGCGAAGATTGAAGATCCAGCCGAGCCGCGGGATCGGGCCAAGCGCGGGATGGATCTGGATCGCCTCATGCGCATCGCCCCACCGCCAGCTTGTCACGTTCGGCCCGTAGCGATCGGTGAGGTCGAGGATCGCCGCATCCAGCGATTGCCGCGCCAGGGTTGAACAGGTCTCGACCGCCGCAGACTGCCGTATATCGCACCATGAGGCGGCGTTGTTGCGGTTGCGATACACGCGTTCGAGAAAGCCCGGCTGCAAGGTGGTGATCCCGTCGGCCAGCGGGCCGAGATCGTCGCGGATCAGCCGATCTTGAAGCGCGGTGAGCCAGGCCGCATAGATCAGCGGCTCGGGCAGATGCTCGCTCATCGCGCCGTCCCATTCGGCCAGCAGGCGCAGCGCATCCTGCCTTTGCCGCTCGGGCGTGCCGGGGGCGGCGGGCTCGCCGGTGAACCAGAGATCGGCGCCGATCAGCGGCAGAAGGCTGCGCGCCGCCGGGCTGACGATATCAAGCTGGGTGTCGATGAAACTGTCGCGGCTGTGGATTTCGCGCCCGTCGAGAAGCCGACGCAGCCGGTCCTCGCGCAGAGCATCGCCGCCATCGAAGCCGAGCGGCATCTCGCCCTGAAGCGGTGGCAGCATCCCGGTCGTATAGGCCAGCCCGCCGGCGCTGTTGTCTTCGTCATTCGCCTGCTCGACGCCCTCCCAGCGATTCTGCGCGACCCAGCCCGGCGTCGGCATCCGGCCGAGCGTGGCGTGTTCGGGGCGGCGCTGCGGGACGCGGCCGACCAGCCGTTCCGAGACGCCCTCGTCATCGGCCAGCATGACGCGCGCGGCGGGGGTGCCCCAGCCCTGCACGGCCTGGGCTGCCGATGCCCGGTCCGGCGCGGTCATCACGCCCATAAGCGCGCTCATGGTGCGATCCTCGGCTGTGGCGCCGGTCCAGGACAGCGACGCCGCGTAGCCGACCGGGATCACCGAGTTCAGCCCGAAAGCCGCAGCGCTCAGCAGCGGGCCATTCTCGGTTTCGCGCAATGTGATGGCACGGTCGGTGCCGTCGCGCACCCGGATGATCTCGCGCCGCACGGCGAAGTCGCGCCAGCCCTGCGGGCCGCGGTAACGGTCCCTGTCGCCCGGCTGGATTTCTTCGATATGCAGATCCGCATCGTCGATCTGCGCCGGAGCCGTGCCCCATGCCAGCCGCGCCGAACGCCCGGTGAACATCACCGGCATGCCCGGGATCGTTGCGCCGATCACATCGCCCGAGGTCAGCCCGAGCCGCGCAAGATACCACAACGAGGGCAGGGTAAGCGCCGCCTGCGGATCGCTGGCAAGCAGCGCCTCGCCCGCCGCGGTGCGGGTCTCGCCCGCGGCGAAACCGCTGGCCGAGAGCCCCGAAAACGGCCGCAGATACCCGGCCAGATCCAATGGCCAGCCGGGCGCGTCGGCGGCTGTCGCAGCCGCCAGTCGGGCATCGGGAAACAGGCTCGCATAGGGCGGCAGCGCCGGTTCGCCAAGCCCCGCCACCAGATCCTGACCGCGTTCCGGCGCGGCCAGCGACAACTGCGCGCGCAGCACCTCGGCGGGAAGCTGGCGGCTGGTGGCGGCGGCATAAAGCTTGAGGATCGCCAGCGAGTCGGCGGGCTGCCAATAGGCGATCTCGTCCGGGACGAGGAAGAATTCCGGCGCCCCCCGCCCAAGCGCATCGCGATTGACGATGGCGACCCATTGATTGACCCCATCCGCATAGGCGGTCAGCGCCGCGCGGGTGGCGTCGTCCTGCAACGGAAATGCCGCGCGCGCATAGCGTGCAAAGCCCATCCGCCGGGCCAGATCGTCGGCAGCGAAAGCGCGCTCGCCATAGATCTCGGCCAGCCTTCCCTGCGCCGCGCGCCGCAGCACCGTCATCTGGAACAGCCGGTCCTGGGCATGGGCGAGGCCAAGCGCGAAAAACGCGTCATAATCGCTTTCGGCGAAGATATGCGGGACATTCTCGGTGCTGCGCACGATCTCGACCGGCGCGCCGATCCCCGAGACGTAATGCCGCGCGTTGTAATCGGGCAGCGAGCGCATCGCGAAATACCAGACCAGAACCCCGGCGAGGCACAGCCCGATGATCAGACCGACGGTCAGCCGAAGGGTCCATCGGAACAGGGTCAGCATCTCGGGGCAGAGTCCTTCGCAGCGCGCCTCGCTTGACCGCGGGGCCGGGGGGTGGTGTCTTGGCCTGTGTAGTAGGCCAAGCGGTTTTGGCTTTCAACGCGCGAATATCGGCATAAGCAGGGGGCGAAAATGGCCAAGCTGGCATTTCTGGGACTGGGTGTGATGGGATTTCCGATGGCGGGTCATCTCGCCGGGGCGGATCACGAGGTGACGGTCTATAACCGGACCGGAAAGAAGGCCGAGCAGTGGACGGCGAAGCATGGCGGCAAGGCGGCGCCGACCCCGCGCGAGGCGGCCGAAGGGGCCGAGATGGTCATGGCCTGCGTGGGCAATGACGACGATCTGCGCAGCGTCTGCCTCGGCGATGACGGGGCGTTTGCCGGGATGAGCGACGGCACGGTCTTTGTCGATCACACCACCGTCTCGGCCCGCGTGACCCGCGAACTGGCCGAAGCCGCCGCGGAGAAGGGGATCGGCTATGTCGACGCGCCGATCTCGGGCGGGCAGGCAGGGGCCGAGAATGGTCAGCTTTCGGTGATGTGCGGCGGCGAGCAGGCGCATTTCGACCGCGCGCAGCCGGTGATCGAAATCTATTCCAAGATCTGCCGCCTGATGGGTCCGGTCGGCGCGGGCCAGACCACCAAGATGTGCAACCAGATCGCCATTGCGGGCCTGGTGCAGGGCCTGTCGGAATCGCTGCGCTTCGCCGAGGCGTCGGATCTCGATATCGAAAAGGTCGTCGAGGTGATCAGCCAGGGTGCCGCCGGAAGCTGGCAGATGGAGAACCGCCACAAGACCATGAAGGCGGGCGAGTTCGATCACGGTTTCGCTGTGGACTGGATGCGCAAGGATCTGGGCATCTGCCTCGACACCGCCGACGATATCGGCGTCAGCCTGCCGGTGACCGCGCTCGTGGACCAGTTCTACAAGGAGGTGCAGGCGATGGGCGGCGGGCGTTGGGACACCTCGGCGCTGATCGCGCGGCTGCGGCGCTGAGCTAGACCACGCCGAGCGGCAGGATATCGGCCAGCTTCGGCGGCACTTCGGCGGCGTCCGCATAGGCCCAGATCCCCATCGGGCGCATGTTCATCTGCGCGCGGATGCGGGGCTGGTCGGCCATGAAGGCGGCGGGGGTGCGGAAATGCAGCCCGCGCCGACTGCCGAGTTCGGCTGCAAGCGCCTGCATGATCCCGGTCGCTTCGGCTTCCAGCCCATAGGCGCGCATCGTCGCGGCGACCGAGTAGTTGAAGCCGACCAGAACCTCGTCCCATTGCAGCCCTTCCTCGCCCTTGGGCGCATAGAGAGCCGAGCTATGCGTGGCCGAGCTCATCGCCATGACGCCGCGCGCCCGGCCCGCCTCGCGGAAATTGCGCCGATGCACCTCGCGCAGCGCCATGCGGGCCGCATCCGGTGGCGCGATGTCGCCCAAGCCCAGCATCCGGGCAAGTCCGGGGCCGTAAAGCTGTTCAGCGAACACCGCATCCTGAAATGCGCCCTCGCTGTCCACCCGGTAATAGCTGCCGGTCCACAGCGCCTCATGCCATGCTTTCGCGCCGCGCTTGGCCATGTCCTGCCACGCCTCTGCCTTTCCCGGATCGCCCGCCCGCCGGGTGATCTCTACCGTGGCCCGCAGCGCGGCCAGCCACAGCCCGCCGCAATAGGCGCTGATCCCCTTCATCGGGATATTGTCGAAGGTCTGGTCTGGGAAACCGTCATTCTCGATCACCCCGTCGCCGTCCCGGTCGAATTGCAGCAAGGCCTCCATCGCTGCGTTGATTGGCCCTGAGAGCGGCGCCGCGAGAGCCTCATCCTGACGCACATCCCGCCACGCGCAGATCGCGAACATGGCGTTGAGATCCTTCCACCGGCTGCTGTCCTGATAGGCGTAATCATTCGCGCGGATGAACGGATCGGCATTCGGCGCGCCCAGATCATGCGGGGCCATGCCCGCGCGCTGACGCGGAAACCGCCCGGCCGAGCGCAGGTGAAAGCGCGGCTGCGGGTCGTCGCGGGCGATCTCGGCGGCGAAATCTCGCGTCACCTGCGCGGCGATGTCGGGGAAGAAGCGCGAGACCGAGGCCGCCGCATAGACCCAGAGATCGAGCGTGTTGTAGAGCGGATAATCCGGGCATTCGATCACCCCGAAATGGGCGGGCTGATCTGCGTCGGCTGCGGTCCAGACGGTCAGCCCGTCATTCATCATGTAAAGCTCGTTGATCGCCAGATGCGCGACCGGAGCCGGGGCGGCGATCCCGCGCACCGCGCGTTGATGGAAACCGGAGGCGGCCTCGAACCAGTGATCCGCGCGGGTCAGCGCATGGGTTGCGATGGCGGCGGCGCTCTGCCCGTCGCGGCCCCATCTGGCGGTATAGTGGCGATAGTGACGGCGGCCCTGACCGAAGCGGATCACCGGCATGTCCCAGGCCAGCGCCATGTCGATCTGCCGCGTCTCGCCGGGCCCGAGGCGGGTTTTCGCGGCAATCGCGGCGCAATGGCGGGGCGGAGGAAATTCGCTGAACCCGCCGCCGCTGCCCCAGCCTTCGCCGGGCGCGGCGATGCGCCCCTCGGTCGAAAAGCTTTCCCAGATCGCCTTTCCCTCGCGGCGCGGGTCGAAGGCGGCGGCGAGGGTCAGATCCCACCCCTCGGAGGGGCGCGCGGCGAGCAGCATCTGGCCCTCGCCCTCATCCATCTCATCGGCGTCGCGTGACATCAACACGCCGCGCAGACCATCGGCCTCGACCGCTCGGTTCCACTGCCCCGACACACCTGCCGGCTGGCCCGGAGGACCGAAGCCCTGAAACCAGCCGATCAGGTTGAGGAAGCTGAACATCGCCGCTGCCTCGGTTTCGGAGGCGCCGTGATTGGACAGCGTCAGCCGGAAGATCCCGGCGGGCAGGTCTCTGTCATCGCCCAGATCGGGCAGCACCGGGGTGATCTGGTCGATCCGCAGCGAGATGTCGCCCGAGCGGTAATCATGGCTCAGCCGCGGGAACAGCGCGGTTTGCGTGCCCTGCGGGTCGAACGCCCAGCCCTCGGGCGCGTCATCGCCTTCGGGGCGCAGGCAGCGCGCGCCATGGCCCCGGTGCCAGAGCGCGAAACCATTCGCCGCCCAGTCCTGCATATGCAGCCGCCCGGCCTTGAGCGACCATCGCGTGAAACCGCCATTCACCCCGCGCGTGATCGCGCCTGCGCCGATCCCGCCAATCGCGACGCTGACATCATCGCCCGCATCGATCTGGGCGGGGATCTTGCGGCGCTGCGCGGCGTCGGCTTGCCAGGGCAGGGCGACGGTCCAGCCTTCGGGCATGTCGGATCGGGTCATGGCGGGACTTCCTTGAAATTGCGAAGGGCGGCGGAAGACACCGCCGCCCCTCGAATGCTCAGACCGGCGGCGCTTACTGGATATCGGCGTCGCGCGCGGCGTTGATCTCTTCCTCGGCGGCGGCCACGGCCTCCTCGAGCGCGGCGAAGGCTTCCTCGCCGCCATCGACATTCTGCTGGAACCAGTCATAGACCGGCGCTGCGGCGTCGGCGAAGGCCTGCTTTTCCTCCGGGGTCGGGACGTAGAGATCGCCGCCACCGGCCACGAATTCCTCATAAGCCGCGATGGATTTCCGCTTGGGGCTGGCGAAGGTCGCCTGCTGCAACTGGTAGAACCCGTCCACCACGACGCGGCGCAGATCCTCGGGCATCTCCATGAAGCGGTCATTCGACATGAACCAGAGCGCGCCCATATAGGCGTGCTGATCCAGCGTCATGTATTGCAGACCGGCATCGGGGAATTTCATGTTCATCACGTCGGTGATGCCGTTCTTGGACCCGTCAACCACGCCGGTCTGGAACGAGGTGAACAGCTCGGGCCACGGGATCGGCGTCGGCGAGGCACCGAGCGCGCGCACCAGCTCTTGCGGCAGGTCGGCGACCACGGTGCGGATCTTCAGCCCCTCCATATCGGCGGGGGTCTGGATGCGCTTCTGCGTGTTGGCGAAGTTGCGCCAGCCGCCGGTATTGCCGATGGTCATCAGCCGGATCTTGCCGCCGCTGTCTTCCAGCGCCATGTCGCGAATGGTGCGCGTGAAGTCGCCCGAGAGGACATGCTCGGCCACGCGGTCATCGCTCATCAGATAGGGCAGGTCCAGCACCTGAATATAGGGGAAGATCCCGGCCGCGCCGCCCGAGGTCGAGATGAAGATGTCGATCGAGCCGTCGGCCACGCCCTGCAGACATTCGGCACCGTTACCGCATAGCTGCGTGCCGATGAACAGCTCGACCGCGATGGCGCCGTTCGAGGCGCGTTCGACATAGTTCTTGAAGACGACGAGCCCGTCATAATCCTCGTCCTGCTCGTTCGAGTTCGCGGTGGCGCGCAGCGTGTATTCCTGCGCCGCCGCCTGTCCGGCAAGCCCGAGCGTCGCGGCAAGGGCGAGTGAGGTGAGTGTCTGTTTCAGCATAAATGCCTCCCTGTTTGATTATGCATTCTGGCTCAGTCCGCGAAGCCCGTCATGCGGGGAATCCACATGGACAGCGCCGGAATATAGGTGACGAGGAAGATCACCAGGATCTCCATCGCGAGAAACGGCAGGATCGCTTTCGAGATCGCCGAGATGCGCTCGCCCGAGACCGACGAGGCCACGAACAGCACCAGCCCCATGGGCGGGGTGGCGAGGCCGACGGTCAGGTTTACGGACATGATGATCGCGAAATGGATCGGGTCGATGCCCAGATCGGTGAAGACCGGGCCCAGCACCGGGCCGAGGATGATGATCGCCGGCCCCGCATCCAGGAACATGCCGACGATGAACAGCAGCAGGTTGATGAGGAACAGCAGGATCAGCGGATTCTCGGACAGGCCGAGGATGATGTCGGCCAGGATCTCGGGCGCGTGGGACAGGCTGACCACGGTCTTGAAGGCCATTGCCGCGCCGACCAGCAAAAGCACCACTGCCGAGGTCGCCGCCGAACGGTGGAACACGCCCGACAGGTCGCGCGGTTTCAGCGTGCGCATCACGAACATGCCGATGAGCAGCCCATAGGCGGCGGCAACGGCGGCGGCCTCGGTCGGGGTGAAAATGCCCAGAAGAATGCCGCCCATGATGATGACCGGGGTGAGCAGCGGAAAGAACGCCTTGAGGCTGGCCTGGCCACGTTCGGCCCATGTCGTTTTGCGGCTGGCGACGGGGAAGTCGTATTTATCGGCGAGCAGCTTGACCATCAGCATCAGCGACAGCCCGACAAGCGCACCGGGAATGATCCCGGCCAGAAACAGAGCCGCGACGCTTTCGCCCATCACATAGGCATAGATGATCATGATCCCCGAAGGCGGGATGATCGGCCCGATGACGCTCGACGCGGCGGTGATGGCAGCGGCGAAGCGGCGGGTATAGCCCTGTTTCTCCATCGCCGGGATCAGCATCGACCCGAGCGCCGAGGTATCCGCCACGGCCGAGCCCGACAGCCCCGCGAACAGCATCGATGAGAGGATGTTCACATGCGCCAGACCGCCGCGCAGATGGCCCATCAGCGCCTGGCTGAACTCGACCAGCCTCTCGGTGATCCCGCCCCGGTTCATCAGCTCTCCGGCGAGCATGAAGAAGGGGATCGCCATCAGCGGAAAGCTGTCCATCCCGTTATAGACATTGCGATAGAGCAGGGCGACATCGCGTTCCTGCCCGTTCAGCCACAGAAGAATTCCGGGCGCCGCCAGCAAAGCGAAGAAGACCGGCAGGCCGACCATCAGGAAGATCAGGAAGACCGGCAGAAACCAGATCAGCATCACTCGGCCTCCGGAAGTTCGGCCGCGGGGATCGGCGTCAGGGCGTCGTCATGCCCGAATATGGTGGCGACGCTGCGCAGGATCAGCTCGATATTCACAAGGCTCAGCAGCACGAAGCCTATGAAGATCGACATATACATCCAGGCGAGCTTGATGCGCACCGGCTCCATCCCGATCAGGTCGAGCGGCAGGCGCAGCGAGGAGGAGTTGAACAGCCAGCCCGACTGAACATGTTTCCAGCCGAAATTCAGCGCCATGACCAGCACCGCCATCGACACCAGCAGGAGAAACAGCGACAGCAACGCGCCGGCACGGCGCGGCAGGGCGGCGTCCAGCATGTCGATGGCGACGAAACCGCCCTGCCGATACACGGCAGGCGCGGCCAGCCCGGTCATCCAAAGCATCAGGAACCGCGCCGCCTCTTCGGGCCAGGGCAGGGCGTTGTTCAGGACATAGCGATAGAAAACCTGCAAGAGAATCGCGACCACCATCACCGCAAGCGCCACAGCCGCGATGCTGCTGCCGATTCGGAGCAATCTGCTGTTCACCCATTGCAGCGGCGAAATTGCCGCGAGCAGCATGTTTTTCATTCCCCCTCCCCAACCCGCTTCCGTCCCGGCGCGAGCGTCATGCAGCGGGCTCAGCCCGTCTGCGCAAAACCTCCGATTCGCCCCTTGTAGAACAAGAGCGGGGCGCCGTCCGTCGTGGTCGTTCGCATCACCTCTCCGACGACGATGGCATGATCTCCGGCGTCATGCACGGCTGATTGCACACATTCGAAGCGCGAGAGGCAACCCTCCAGAAGCGGCACGCCCTCGGGGCTTGCATGCCAGTCCAGCCGGTCGAACATGTCGGGCGTCCTGGCGAAGCCCATGCAGATCTGCGCCTGCGTTTCGGACAGCACATGGATGGCGAAATGCTGAGCCGCGGCAAAATGGCGGAAGCGCCGCGACGCCTTGGCGGGCGACCACATGACCAGTGGCGGCTCCATCGAGATCGAGGCGAAACTGTTGGCGGTCATCCCGACCGGACCGTCATCGCCCATCGCCGTGACCACGGTGACGCCGGTGCCGAACTGGCCGAGCGCGTCGCGGAAAGCTCGGGCATTTTCCGGCGAGGGGACGAAGCTGCGGCTATGTTTCATCTTTTGTCCTTTGCGCGGTTCATGGCACTTCGGCACCGGTGGCGAGTTCATAGAGCGTGAACCAGGTTTCGCGATCCAGCCGGATCTTGGCCGCCTCGGCGATGCTGCGGATGCGGCCGAGATTGTTGGTCCCGAGCACCGGGATGATCTGCGCGGGGTGGCGTAGCAACCAGGCGATGGCGACGGCGCTTTCATCGGTGCCGTAATCGGCCCCGATCCGCGCCAGCTCTTCCCTCAGCGCCTCGTGTCCCGGCCCGAACAGCGCCCCGCCGCCAAGCGGCGACCAGGCCATCGGCGGAATGCCCCGCTCCTGCATGAAGGCGATGTCGCCATTGCGAAACGGCTCGGTGCTGAGCAGGCTCAGCTCGATCTGGTTGGTGGCCAGCGGCGTGCGCATGGCCGATTGCAGCAGGGTCCAGTCATGCGGTCGGAAATTCGACACACCCACCGCGCGCAGCTTTCCCGAGGTGACCAGCTCGTCCAGAACCGCGCCGGTCTCGTGATGATCCATCAGCGGATCGGGGCGGTGGATCAGCAGCAGATCGAGATAATCCGTGCCCATCTCGCGCAGAGAGCGTTCCACCGAGGCGCGGATATAGCCTGCCTCGGTGTTGTAATGCTTGACCTGTCGGTCGGGAAACTTGTCCGAGATCAGCGCGATGTCGCATTTCGACACGATCTCGATCTTGCCGCGCAGCTCGGGCGCATCTTTCAGCGCGCCGCCCAGAACCGTCTGGCTTTCGTAATCGCCATAGATATCCGCCTGATCGAAGCTGGTGATACCCTGTTCCAGACAGGCATCGATCTTGGCGCGGACATGGCCGGCGCTGCGATCTTCGTCATCGGCCAGACGCCACATGCCATAGACAATGCGGCTGAGATCGAGATCGGCATTCAGCGGCAGACGTTCCATCAGCGGCGCTCCCCGGCGGCGAGCGGCGTGGCGGGCGGTGTGGCCGGCACACGGCCATATTCATGCGGCAGAGAGCAGGTCTCAAGATGCGGCATCACCAGCCGGCCGAAATGCTCGGCCTCCTCGATATGGGGGTAACCCGAAAAGATGAAGGCGCGGATGCCCATCTTCTTGTAGTCCTCGATCCGGCTCAGGACCTGGTCGGCCGAACCGACAAGTGCCGCGCCGCAACCCGACCGCGCCCGGCCCACACCGGTCCACAGATTGGGTTCGATGAAGCCTTCCATATCCGCGATGTCCCGGTTCTTCGCCTGATGGGAAACGCCCAGCGATCCGGCATCGAGCGCCCGCTCGCGGATCGCCCGGCCCTGTTCGTCATCCAGTTTCGAGACCAGCTCGCGCGCATATTCCCGCGCCTCGGCCTCGGTGTCGCGCACGATCATGTGCACCCGCAGCCCGTAATCCAGCGTGCGGCCGTGGCGCTGCGCGACCTCGTTCACGGCCTTCATGCGCCCGGCAAGCTCATCCTTCGTTTCGGGCCACATCAGATACACATCGCAATGCTCCCCGCAGAGTTCGAGCGCGGCGGGAGAGTAGCCGCCGAAATACAGCAGCGGCCCGCCATTCTGCTGATAGGGCTTTGCGGGTTCCGTGGTCACGCCGTGGAACTGATAGACCTCGCCGTCGATATTGATCTCGTCCTGCGTCCAAGCCTGTTTCAAGATCTCGACCACCTCGCGCGAGCGCTGATAGCGGAAGCCGCTTTCGGCTTTTTCGCCGGGAAAGTCGCTGCTGATGATGTTCACCGTCAGCCGCCCCTCCAGCATGTGATCCAGCGTGGCGATGGTGCGGGCCAGCATGATCGGCTGCATCTCGCCGCAGCGCACCGCCGCCAGCAGGTTGATCCTGTCGGTGATCGGCGCGCAGCCGGCCACGAAGCTGAGCGTGTCCTGCCCGACCTGATAGGAAGAGGGGCAGAGAATATTGCGGAATCCCTGCGATTCGGCGGTCTTCACGATGTCGGAACAATGTTCCCAGCTTGACCGCAGCCCTCCCTCCGGGACGCCGAGATAGCGGTAATCATCGGAACATAAAGCTGAAAACCATGAAATTTCCGCGGCGGTCAGATCGGGAGAGGTAATCGGAACGATGCTCATGTCATCCACTTCTGGCTGAAATTTCCTCTTGCGTAACAGGCTCCTTGATGTAGATCAATACTGTATCAATTTGCTGAATAGAGATCATGGACACCCATTCTGCCCTGCCGCTTTATCTTCAGCTCAGCGAGATGCTGGCCCGTGATATCGCGGCCGGGCATCTGCTGGATGGCGAGCGTCTGCCGCCCGAACGCGAGATGGCGGCGAAGATGGGCACCTCGGTCGGAACGCTGCGCAAGGCCCTGGCCGAGCTGACCGAACGCGGCCTTCTGGAACGGCGGCAGGGCTCGGGCAATTATGTGCGCCGTCGCCCGGATGCGCAGAACGTGTATGCGTTCTTCCGCATCGAATTGCTGGCGGGTGGCGGGTTGCCCACGGCGCGGCTTCTGTCGCTGGACCGGATGGTAAAGCCAGCGGCGCTGCCCGATTTCGGCAGTTCGGACCATGCGCATCGGATCCGCCGTCTGCGTGCGCTGAACGGACGGCCCTGCGTTCTGGAAGAGATCTGGCTCGACGCCGGCTATGCCGACCGGATCGCGGCGAGGGATCTGTCGGAGTCGCTGTATCTTTATTATCGCACGCGGCTGAATCTCTGGATCGCGCATGTCGAGGACCATGTCAGCATCGGCAGCGTCCCGGACTGGGCTCCCGATGATTTTGCCCCGCGTCCCGGCGCCACAACCGGGTTCTTTCAGCGCCTCAGCTTCGACAGGGACAACCGCAGCGCTGAATTCTCGCATAACTGGTTCGACCCGGATATCGCACATTACGTCACCCGCCTGAGATAGGAACGACATGACCGACCTCGTAAGATACGGCATCATTGGCTGCGGCATGATGGGGCAGGAGCATCTGCGCAACATCCGGCTTCTGCCTCACACCCAAATCGCCGCCATCTACGAGCCGGACGGGCAGATGCGCCAGGCCGCGGCGCTGATCGCGCCCGAGGCCGCGTTCTGCGACACGCTCGATGCGTTGCTGGCGCGGACCGATCTCGATTGTCTGGTGATCGCCTCGCCCAATAGCGACCATATCAGCCAGCTGGAGCGCGTGGCCGAGGGGCGGCATCTGCCGGTTCTGGTCGAAAAGCCGATCTTCACCCGGCGATCCGACCGCGACAGGCTCGACGCCATTTCCAGAGGATATACGGCGCCGATCTGGGTGGCGATGGAATATCGCTACATGCCGCCCATCGCGGTGTTTCTGCAACGCATGACCGAGGCGACGGGCGGGCTGAAAATGCTCTCGATCCGCGAGCATCGTTTTCCCTTTCTGCCCAAGGTCGGGGCCTGGAACCGCTTCAACCGCAACTCGGGCGGAACCATGGTCGAGAAATGCTGCCATTTCTTCGATCTCATGCGGCTCGCCACCGGCTCGGAAGCGGTGCGGGTCATGGCGAGCGCCGGTCAGGCGGTGAACCATCTCGACGAGCGCTATGGCGATGAAACGCCGGATGTCTGGGATAATGGATTCGTCATCGTCGATTTCGAGAACGGCACCCGCGCGATGCTCGATCTGTGCATGTTCGCGGAGGGTTCGCGCTATCAGGAAGAGATCAGCGCTGTCGGTCCGACCGGCAAGATCGAGGCCCTCGTGCCGGGTCCGGGGCGGTTCTGGCCGCCGCATCTGGGCGACCCGCCCGTGCCGCAGATCATCGAAAGCCCGCGCGTGCCGCGCGGTCCTGTGGTCAGTGGCGTGCCGGTCGATCCCGCGCTTCTCGAAGCGGGCGATCACAACGGCGCAACCTTCTATCAGCATCAGCGCTTCAACGCCGTGGTGCGCGGGGCAGGGGTGCCCGAGGTCGGGCTGGAGGACGGCGCGCGCGCAGTGCTGATCGGGCTCGCCGCACAGGAATCGGCGATGACGGGCCGGGCGGTCGAGCTTGATCCCGGCGCTGCCGAAGCGCGTCAGTCGCGCTCGGCGTGATGCGGCTTGCCGGATAAAGCGGCGGCCACGGCGGGCGCGCGCGGCATGGCACGGGCTGGTGCCGAACCACGGGAGACAGCACGATCATCGTCGCTTGCGCGCAAGACCGGAGCAAAGCGCGCCGGGTTCCGCGCAGTCGCAGCAAAACGCCGCCCCCTCTCAGGATCTACCGGGCGCCCAGCTCGATGAACTCGATATCGGAGCGGGCTCTTAGCCTATCGAGATCACGCTGATAAAGCTCGTCCAGCCGTTGCTTTTCTTCGTCGCTGAGCGGGTCGAAGCCTTTCCATTTCTCGCCCTTCGGATATTCGCGCACTGCGGCGAACACATCATTGAAGGTGACCTGCCGAGTCTGGCTCAGCGCGTAGAGCGAGCGCACGGCCTTGTGCGAGAACCCCTCGCGCCGTGATTGTTCGGGAAAGCTGAACGCTTCGGGCGGAATACCGGTCACATGCGAGAGAAGCTGCCGCTCATTGCCGCGCAGATCCTCGGCGCGATAAACACCGATGGGCGAATCGGGGAAGGTGCGGCGGATCCGGTCAATTACCTCGTCCCAGGCTAGACGATGCCGGTCGGGACGATAGAATCTCGAAAACGGCTGGTAGGGCGTCGATTTCAGCGTCTCGCAGAAAAGCGAGGGCAGGAAACCGGTAAAGCTGCGGATCCCGAAAAAGATCCTCGGCGCGTCGAGGCCGAAATAATCCGCCATGATCCGGCTGCGGGATTCGAGATCGGGATAGAGACCCTGCGCGCTGAGAACACTTTGCACGAGATCTGGGATGTTCTCGTCGAAATACAGGTTCAGCTTCGGCATCGGCTCGTGCGGCTCGCCGTAATCCCCGCTATATATCAGGGGACGGGTATAGCGACGGCGGAACCGGTCCAGGGGCATGTAATGATAGCCATGCTTGCGCAGCACCGGCCTCGACAGTTCCAGGGCGCTTTGCAGCGTCGTGGTGCCGGTCTTATGCGCGCCCAGCCATAAAATCGGGATGTGCGTCATGAACCTGCCCTTTCGGTTGGTCTGGTCACAGGCGCGCCCGCGGCAGGGGCGACGACGTCAGCCGTTTTCATTCTGCCGGTCAAGCTTTTCGCGCAAATCTGCCACCTCGCTGCGCAAGGCGCGCAGATCGCGTTGCAGAACGACCATCGCCGTCATCAGATCGGCGTGATCCAGGACCTCGGTCGCGGCATTTTTGCGGCGCGCGTTGCGGATGACCTCGGACAGGCCCAGGCGATCCGAAACATAGCGGCCGGTCATCTTCGCCGTCTCTTTCGGGCCGGAGTTCCGCAGATGGAACATGCCGCGCCCCAGCACGGAGCTGGAGTGATGGCGCGCGCCGATCGTGGCCGGCGCTGCACCCAACGACGTGTCAGCCCATCCGGCCGCCGTCGAAAAGGCCTCGAAGTCCTGAGCCAGAAGCGCGCGCAGCATCTGCGCCGTCCTGCCCGTCCCGTTGCGGCTTTCCAGCTCGGCGATGTCGTTCGCGTCGTAATGCGCCATGATCGGCACCAGCCGATCATAGAGCAGCTGCTGCATCTCGCCGGTCGTGCGCGTCGAGACCCAGGAGAGCTGCGCGGCAAGCCAGCCCAGCAGATCCTGCTGATAGGTGCTCAATTCGGACTGCGCGATCAGCCAGTCGCGGATGATGTCATGGTGATAGAAGATCCGCAGCAGCTTTTCGTCGACCGTGGACATGGTCTGTCCCACGCGCGCCACGCGGTGCTTGCACAGCGCCTCGGGGACGAGCGCGATGCGGTTGGCGCCGATTACCGCGGCCCAGTGGAAGGGATTGTCTTCGAAGAAGAAATCCCCGACCGGATAGCGCAGCTCGATCCGCTCGACGAGATCGCGGCGATAGAGCTTGCGCCACGGCACCGAGATGAAGCGCAGCATCTCGCTGCGGTTTTCCTCGGTCAGATCGAAAGCGGTCGGCGTCGGATAAGGCGCCCAGCGGTCACGCTCGGCCGGGGCGGCTTCCTCGCCAGTGCTGGCGTCGAGCAGCGTATAGCGGCACATCGACAGATCGGCATTCGCATCCACCGCCGCCTGGTAGAGCTTTTCGAACATGGCCGGATCATACAGATCATCGCCATCCGCGAAGCCGATGAAATCCCCCGTCGCGGCGTCCATCCCGGCATTCGCCGCCGAGGCGACGCCGCCGATCGTGTTGGTGTCGAAGAGGATCGGCTTGATCCGGTCGTCCTTCTCCGCATATTCGCGGATGATGTCGGGCGTAGCATCGGTCGAACCGTCATCGACGACGATGATCTCGATATCCTCGATCGTCTGCGAGGTCACGTCATCCAGGCTCTGCCGGATATAATTCTCGATGTTATAGGCGGTGACGATGATGGAGATTTTGGGCATGGTCGGCTCCGTCACAGCATGATCTTCTGGGAGATATGATTGGCAAGATCGGGTGAGCGTTTGACCCGCATGCGTACGTAATCCTCCAGATCTATCCGGGACAGCAGCCTGGAATAAAGCTCATCCAGCTCGAGCTGCAACTCGGGCGAGAGCCGTGGCCTGGCCCAGGCGATGAGATTGCGGGCAAAACCCCAGAAATGATGTGAGTAGCGGCGCCGCATCGCGGGATGTTTCTCGAGCAGATCGTAAAGCTCGGATAGCGCGGTGATGACCTGCAGGCGATTGCTGTTGAACTGGTTCGTGAGGTTCGCACCGGTAGGATGCACGATATGGTGGCAAAGAACCTCTTCGGATACGAGGATCTGCCGCGCAAACAGCAGCGCATACCAATGTCCGAGGATATCGTTATTGACCTTGGTCGAGCCGAATTTCATTCCGGTTTTCCGGAACCGCTCGGTGCGCAGCAGCTTGTTCCACGGATAGTTCGTAAACCCGAGCAGCCGGGCGAATTCTTCCAGCCTCCCGATCTGCTGCGACTGGCCCTTCAGCAATTGGGTCATGATGGCCTTGTCGGTATAAGACATGTCCGTAAAGCTGGATGTGTCGTCGCGTTCATAGCGATAGGCGAAGACTGCCGTGTCCACATCGGGTTCGGCGTCCAGCCGGGCAAGGGCGGGCGGGATCACATCGGTCATGAGGTGATCATCGGCATCGAAGAACAGCGTATAGCGCCCCGTGACAGCCTCCCAGCCGCGATTGCGGGCAATGCCAGCGCCGGCATTTTCCGCCCCCAGCATCGGCACGATATCGTTGCTGAGTTTTGCCAGCTCGGCGATGACCCCGGCACTGTCGTCGGTAGAGCCATCATCCACAAAGATGAGTTGAACCTTCCGGTCATGATCCCGGATTTTCAGGATATCGTCGCAAAGCCGTTCCAGATGATCCGCTGCGTTATAGACCGGGACCACGATACTCAGATCTGTCATCTTCTTCCTTCGACGGTATGGGTCGCAGAGCATCCGGCGCGCCAGCTTCGGACACGCATCGCTCCTGACCACCTCACCTTGAACCACGCCTCTCGCTTGGCCCGGCTGATCGCGAGGTTTGGTCGCAGAAATGTCTTGCGAGTTCAAGAGCCCGGAACGTGCCGTCACGCCCTGCAATGCAGAAGACGCGGGCCTTTCGACACCAGAGGAGCTCACTTGGTGATGGCGGGGATGAACTCCTGCACGACGGCCTCCGCGATGCCGGCTAAACAGAAGACGCGCGTCGCCCGATCGTCCAACGATGGGCTGCGGCGCGGCGCTGGAAGAAAATTGTCCTGCGCCTTCGCTTCGGTTCAGACGAGCGGACAAAACAGGCGCCTTATGCGCTGATTTTCTTCGATCAGGAATGATAAATGGCAGCCCGTAGGGGAATCGAACCCCTCTTTCCAGGTTGAAAACCTGGCGTCCTAACCGATAGACGAACGGGCCAGCCTTGGCGTTCCGGGGCGTTGCCCCGTGGCGTGGAGCGGTGTTTAGGTCAGCCGCGCCGGGGCTGCAAGACGAAAATTTGCCTCTCGGGGAAATTTCTTCCCTCAGAGCGCCGCAGCATCGTCGAGGCGCAGACGGACACGGCTTCGGCCGCCCCAATGGGACAGTTCCAGCTTGCCGGCGAGGTGGAACCGGCGCCCCTTCGCCCCGAGCAAAGCAGGGCCCAGAGGCGTTGCCATCGCGCCCCAGGCGACCACCTCGAGCGGCGCCTGGCCGGCAACGCGGAACCCGGCACGCAGATGGGCCTCGCCCATGGTCGCGGCGCTGTCGAGGATCAGATCGGAAAACGCGAAGCGCGGGGCCGGGGCGGCCTGGCCGAACGGGCCAGCCGATTCGATCTGCGTCATCAGCTCCGGCGTGGCGGCGGCGGGTTCGAGCAGCCCCGAGATGCGCAGATCGCCGGTGCCGCTGCGGCGGTCGAGTTCGGGGCGGATCAGTTCGGAAAGCCGGGCCATTGCCGCTTCTATCGCGGTCTCTGCCACGGTCAGCCCGGCGGCCATCATATGACCGCCGCCTTTCTCGATCAGCCCTTCCGCCGCGAGGCGCTGCACGGCGCGGCCCAGATCGACGCCGGGAACCGACCGCGCCGAGCCCTTGCCGATCCCGCGCTCGACCCCGATCACGACAGAGGGCAGGCCGGTCCGTTCCTTCACCCGCGCCGCGACGATGCCGACCACGCCCGGATGCCAGCCATCGCCTGCCGCCCAGGACAGGGCCTCGTCGCCGCGCGCCTCGACCTGGGCCAGCGCCTCCTCGCGAACCGCTGCCTCGATGGCACGGCGGTCCCGGTTCAGCTCATCCAGCTTTTCGGCGAGCTGCCGCGCCTCTGACGGGTCGGCCGTCGACAGGCAGCGCGCCCCGAGATCCGCTTTGCCGACCCGCCCGCCAGCATTCACGCGCGGCCCGAGCATGAATCCCAGGTGAAAACTGCTCGGCGCCGTGTCGAGCCGAGACACATCCGAAAGCGCCACGAGCCCGGGCCGCTCGCGCCGCGCCATGATGCTCAGCCCCTGGCGGACAAAAGCGCGGTTGACGCCGATCAGCGGCGCCACATCCGCCACGGTCGCCAGCGCCACGAGATCCAGAAGCGGCAGCAGCGCCGGTTCGGCCCGGCCTTGCGCGCGCAGCACCCGCCCGGCCTGCACCAGCGTCAGAAACACCACGCCAGCGGCGCAGAGATGGCCAAGGCTGCCATCCTCATCCATCCGGTTCGGATTCACCACCGCAAGCGCCGGGGGCAGGGTTTCGCCGCCCAGATGGTGGTCGAGCACGATCACGTCAGTGCCATCCGCCGCTGCGAGCGCCTCATGCGAGAGCGTCCCGCAATCGACACAGACGATCAGGTCATGCGCGGCGGCAAGGGCCTGCATGGCGGGGGCGTTGGGGCCGTAGCCCTCGTCGATCCGGTCAGGGATATAGAGCGTCGCCTCTCGCCCCTGCTGGCGCAGCCAGTCGATGAGCAGCGCGGCAGAAGAGCCTCCATCCACATCGTAATCCGCGAAAATCGCGATCCGCTCGCCTGCTGCCATCGCTGCGACGAGCCGTTCGGCGGCGGGTTCCATGTCGCGCAGCCGCAGCGGGTCGGGCAGCATCTCGCGCAGTGTCGGCGACAGATAGCCCTCGACCTCTTCCGGAGCAATGTTGCGTTCGGCGAGGATGCGGGCGACGGCGAGCGGCAGCTCGGCGCTCTGCGCCAGCGCCTCGGCGCGGCGCGTGACAGCTTCGTCCGGACCGATCCAGCGGCGCCCGGTCAGCGATGTCTCGACATTGAGTAAGGCGGTCATGGCGGTGTCATGGCCCAGCTCTGCCGGGTGGCGCAAGGGTGGAAACGGGGAAGCAACGGAAAAGAGAAGGGGGGCTGTCCGCCCCCCGCCGCCGTGACGGCGGCCCCCCCCGAGGATATTTCGGTCAGGATGAAAGGCCCTCACCCTGGCGCAAATATCCTCAGCGGGTGAATGGCCGACAGGCCAGAGGGGGCGCGAGCGCCCCTTCTGCCGTGCTCAGCGGATCGGATTGCGATAGATCATGCGCCGCACCGAGCCGGTTTTCGAGCGCATCAGGATGGTTTCGGTTTCCAGGAATTTCGGCTCGCGCTTCACGCCACGCACGATCGAGCCGTTGGTCACGCCGGTCGCCGAGAAGATCACATCGGCCTGCACCATGTCGTCGCGCGAATAGATGCGGTCGAGATCGGTGATCCCGGCATTGGCCGCGCGGCCCTTTTCGTCGTCATTGCGGAACATCAGCCGGCCCCACATCTGCCCGCCCATGCATTTCAGCGCCGAGGCCGCCAGCACGCCTTCGGGGGCACCGCCCGCGCCCATATACATGTCGATGCCGGTCAGCTCGGGTTCGGCGCAATGCATGACGCCCGCCACATCGCCATCGGTGATCAGCCGGATGCCGGCGCCGGTGGCGCGGACCTCGGCGATAAGATCCTCGTGGCGGGGCCGTTCGAGGATACAGACGGTGATGTCGGTGGTCTTGACGCCCTGCGCCTTCGCCAGGGCCTCGACCCGCTCGGTCGGGCTCATGTCGAGACTGACCACGTCCTTGTCATAGCCCGGCCCGATCGCCAGCTTGTCCATATAGACATCCGGCGCGTGCAGCATGGTGCCGCGCGGGGCCATGGCGATCACGGTCAGCGCGTTGGGCATGTCCTTCGCGGTCAGTGTCGTGCCTTCGAGCGGGTCGAGCGCGATATCCACCTCGGGCCCGTTCCCGGCACCGACCTCTTCGCCGATATAGAGCATCGGCGCCTCGTCGCGCTCGCCCTCGCCGATCACCACCACGCCCTTGATATCCAGCTTGTTCAACTGGTCGCGCATGGCGTTGACCGCCGCCTGGTCCGCGGCTTTCTCATCCCCGCGGCCGATCAGCGTGGCCGAGGCATGGGCCGCCGCCTCGGAGACACGGGCGAGGCCCAGAGACAGCATGCGGTCGTTGAAATCCTTGGGCGCGGGCATCGTGTTCTCCTGATTACACATCTTGGCGACTGCATAGGCGGGCCGGGGCAGCGCGGCAAGACTGGGGGCGCTAACGGCGGCGGCACCCCGCCGGTCTTGGCAGCGCCGGTCATATCGGCTAAGGCGGGGCCATGATCGCACGCTGCACCATCTGCTGCATTATCCGCTGACGCATTTCATGCGGGGCAAGATGCTGTGAGCAGGTCCCGCGAGGGGGACTTCATGGTCGAGATCCGGCTGACCAACACGCGCACCCGCAAGAAGGAACGGCTCGAGCCGATCGATCCCGGACATATCCGCGTCTATGCCTGCGGGCCAACCGTCTATGACCGGGCGCATCTGGGCAATGCGCGGCCCGTCGTGGTCTTCGATGTGCTGTTTCGGCTGCTGCGTCATGTCTATGGCGAGGATACCGTGACCTATGTACGCAACTTCACCGATGTGGATGACAAGATCAACGCGCGGGCGGCGGAAACGGGACGCCCGATCCGTGAGATCACCGAAGAAACCATCGGCTGGTATCACGACGACATGGATGCGCTTGGCGCATTACGGCCCACGCAGGAGCCTCGGGCGACGGATTACATCCCGCATATGGTGGCGATGATCGAGGATCTGATCGCCAAGGGGTTTGCCTACGCCGCCGAGGGGCACGTGCTGTTCGAGGTCCGCAAATTCCCCGAATATGGCAGGCTGTCGGGACGATCGCTGGACGACATGATCGCCGGTGCGCGGGTCGAGGTCGCGCCTTATAAGCGTGATCCGATGGATTTCGTGCTGTGGAAGCCCTCGACCGGGGACCAGCCGGGCTGGCAATCGCCCTGGGGATACGGGCGTCCCGGCTGGCATATCGAATGCTCGGCCATGTCGGCAGAGCTTCTGGGCGAGGTGTTCGACATCCATGCGGGCGGGATCGACCTGCAATTCCCCCATCATGAGAACGAGATCGCCCAGAGCCGTTGCGCCCATGGCTCCGAGGTGATGGCCAATATCTGGCTGCATAACGAGATGTTGCAGGTCGAGGGGAAGAAAATGTCGAAAAGTCTCGGCAATTTCTTCACCGTGCGGGATTTGCTGTATCAGGGGATACCGGGCGAGGTGATCCGGTTTGTGTTGCTGATGACGCATTATCGCAAGCCGATGGACTGGACAGCGGAGAAGCTGCGCGAGGCAGAGGCGACCTTGCGCAAATGGCGTGGCCTGACGGCGGGCGTCGAACCGGCAGCCAGTCCCGCGCCCTCGATCGTCGCGGCGCTTGCAGATGATCTGAATACGGCGGGCGCGATCGCGGCTCTGCATGATATTGCGCGGGACGGCAAAGCAGCAGAGCTTAGGGCGTCGGCGGAAATGCTGGGGCTTCTTGGCGATGATCTGGCCGACTGGCTGGATGCCGAGCCGGATCTTTCGCCTTTGGCTGAGAAACTGAACGTGCTTCGCGCCGAGGCAAAGGCCAGCAAGGATTTCTCGGCAGTCGACTCGATGAAACAGAAACTGACCGACGCAGGGGTTGAGGTCCGTATGAATGCCGCAGGTATTGAGCTGCTGCCCGGACCCGGCTTTGACGCAGGCAAGCTGGACGGGATTTGATGAACCGCCTCTATCTCTACGACACCACCCTTCGCGACGGGCAGCAGACGCAGGGGGTGCAGTTCTCGGCTTCGGAGAAGATCGAGATTGCGCAGATGCTCGACGCGCTCGGTCTGGATTATATCGAGGGAGGCTGGCCCGGCGCGAACCCGACCGACAGTGAGTTCTTCGACAACCCGCCCGAGACCCGCGCCACGCTGACCGCCTTCGGGATGACCAAACGGGCAGGGCGCTCGGCCGGCAATGACGAGGTGCTGGCGGCGGTGCTGAATGCCGGGACGCAGGGCGTCTGTCTGGTCGGCAAGACCCATGATTTCCATGTCCATGAGGCTCTTGGCATCTCGCTGGACGACAACCTCGAAAATATCCGCGCCTCGCTCGCGCATCTCGTGGCGCAGGGGCGCGAGGCGATTTTCGATGCCGAGCATTTCTTCGACGGCTGGAAGGCCAACCGTGATTACGCGCTTGACTGCCTGCTGGCGGCGCGGAATGCGGGGGCGCGGTGGATCGTCTTGTGCGACACCAATGGCGGCACGCTGCCGCATGAAATCGAGGCGATCACCGCAGACGTCATCGCCGAAGGTATCCCCGGCGACAGGCTGGGCATCCACACCCATGACGATACCGGCAATGCGGTGGCCGGCAGCCTCGCGGCGATCCGGGCCGGGGTGCGGCAGGTGCAGGGCACGCTGAACGGGCTGGGAGAGCGTTGCGGCAATGCCAATCTGACCACGCTCATCGCCACGCTCGCGCTGAAAGAGGAATTTGCCCCGCTCGTGCCGCAGATCAGCAAGGACGCGCTTCGCTCGCTGCTGAAGGTCTCGCGGCGGCTCGATGAGATCCTGAACCGCGCACCTGCGCCGGGCGCTCCCTATGTCGGGCCGTCGGCATTTGCCCACAAGGCCGGGCTGCATGCCAGCGCCATCGTCAAGAACCCGGCGACTTATGAACATGTCTCGCCCGAGGCGGTCGGCAATGCCCGCATCATCCCGATGTCGAACCAGGCCGGGCAATCGAATCTGCGCGCAAGGCTGGCCGAAGCCGGGCTGGAGTTGCCCGAATCCGCCGACCTCGCCGCGATCCTGTCAGAGATCAAGCTGCGCGAGGATCAGGGCTATGCCTATGACGTGGCTCAAGCGAGTTTCGAGTTGCTGGCCCGCCGACATCTGGGGCAGTTGCCGCGCTTTTTCGAGGTCGAGCGATATCGCGTCATCGTCGAGCGGCGCCGCAATGCGATGGGACAGCAGATCTCTGTTTCGGAAGCGGTGGTGGTGGTGCAGCTCGACGGGCAGCGCTTCATGTCGGTGAGCGAATCTCAGGGAGAGAGCGACGCCGATGATCGCGGCCCGGTGAACGCTTTGTGGCGGGCTGTGGCCAAGGATCTGGGGCGGTATCAGGCGACGATCGACGATATGCGTCTGGTCGATTTCCGGGTCAGGATCACCAATGGCGGCACCGATGCGGTGACACGGGTGACCATTGACAGCGAGGACGGGCAGGGGCGGCGATGGTCCACGGTCGGGGTGTCTCCGAATATCGTGGATGCGAGCTTTGAAGCCTTGCAGGAAGCGATCATCTGGAAGCTGATCCGGGACGGCGCGCCATGACGCCCGATCACTGCGCCGGGCTGCTGCGCGAGGCCGATCAGGATCGGTTCGCCAGCGTCACGGCAGCGCAGCCGGGGGACCGCGCGCGGCTGGCGACGCTTTATGCTGCTAATCTCGAGATCGCACGGGCCGGGCTGGCTTCGGCCGAGCCGCTGATCTCGGAGATGCGGCTGCAATTCTGGGCCGATCAGATTGCCGGGATGGCGGCGGGTCATGCGCCGACAAGACACGAGGTTGCAACGCCGCTTTTCGATGCCTGGGGCACGCGCATCGCCGCGCTGGCTCCGCTGGTCGAGGCGCGCCGCCGCGACGCGCATCGACGCCCCTTTGCCGCCGCGGATGAGGTTATTTCCTATATCGATCAAAGCGCCGGGACGGTGATGGCTCTTGCGGTCGAAGGTTGCGGCGGCGGTGCCGATGCAACGCTGATCCGCGACCAGGCGCGGGGGGCGGGGCTGGCCTCCTGGCTGGCGGCTTATCCGGCCCTGCGCTCGGTGCATCTCGGGCTGGAACGCGATCCCGCCGAGGCGCTTGCGGCGCTTGCAGAGGTCGGGCTGGACGGGCTTGATTCGGCGCGTCGCGCGCCGTCTCCGCCGCGGCGGGTGGCAGCGGCGCTTTATGCAGGGGCCGGGGCGCGACGACATCTTAGCGCGGCCATGGCAGGGCAAAGCGCGGAAATCCCGGCATTCGCCGCGAATATGTCGCGGCTTCGACTTGCCTTTTTCGGGCATTGGGCAGGCTAGCGGCGACGTTAAACTTATTTTCATCCCTCTCTGCCAGTCTGCGCGAGAAGCTATGAATGGGAGAGGTGAATGAAGGGCGTATCGTGTCGTGCAGCCGGCCGGGGCACCGCATGAATCCTGTTCGTGTGCTCATTGTCGATGATTCGGCCACCATGCGCGGGCTGATCCGCTTTCGGCTCCGCTCGGACCCGCGGATCGAGGTTGTGGGAGAGGCCGCGAATGCCGAAGAGGCGCGAAACCTGATCACCCGATATTCGCCCGATGTGCTGACGCTGGATGTCGAGATGCCGGGCAAGTCGGGGCTCGATTTCCTGCGCGAGATCATGCGTGTGCAGCCGATGCCGGTCATCATGGTTTCTGCCGAAACCCAGCGCGGCAGCGCGGCGGCGGTCGAGGCGCTTTCGAGGGGGGCCATCGACTGCATCGGCAAGCCCCGCAGTGGCGAGGTGAACAACGCCTTCGGCAATCTGACCTCGCTGGTGCTGACCGCGGCGACGGCCAATGTGCGCAGCCGCGCCGAAGGGCGCGCCGCTCCGGTGCATTTCACAGCCGAGGATTTCGAGTGGAACAAGAAGATCGTGCTGATCGGGTCGTCCACGGGCGGGGTCGACGCCATCGAGCAGATCATCGCCGGGCTGCCGATCAACTGCCCGCCAATCCTCATCACCCAGCACATGCCGGCGGGCTTCCTGCCCAGCTTCGCGCAGCGGCTCAACAGCCGATACGGGCCGCGTATCACTCTGGCAGAGGATGGATTGCAGATCCAGCAGGGCACGATCTATCTCGCGCCGGGCGGTGAATATCATCTGCAGATTTCCGGGGGGCTGCGTCCTTCCTGCAAGCTGCTTGCCGCCGAGAAGGTCAGCGGACACCGGCCCTCGGTCGATATGCTATTCGAATCGGCCGTGCCCATCGCCGAACGGATCGTGTCGGTAATCCTCACCGGGATGGGCCATGACGGCGCGCGGGGCATGCTGGCGCTTCGCCGGGGGGGCGCAGTCTGCATGGCGCAGGACGAGGCCAGCTCGGTGGTCTGGGGTATGCCGCGCATCGCCTGGCAGAATGGCGGCGCGCAAAATCTGGTCGCGCTCAGCGATATCCCGGCCGAAATCCTCGGCGCGACCGAGCGCAAGCCGCGCCCGGCGCGGAATGCCACATGAGCGCAGGCCGCGTCCATGTCATCCAGGGTCAGTTCGAGGTGTCGCGCGACGATCCCTCCTGTTGCCTGACGACGGTTCTGGGCTCCTGCATATCGGTCTGCATGTTCGACCCGCTCGCCCGCGCAGGCGGCATGAACCATTTTCTTCTTGCCTCAGGCCAGGCCGGCGGGGCCGCTTCGGCGAGCTATGGCGTGAACGCGATGGAGTTGCTCATCAATGCGCTGCTGAAACAGGGCGCACGCCGGGCGCGGCTGCGCGCCCATGTCTTTGGCGGTGCCAATATGATGGCGGGGCTTGGCAGTATCGGCACCCGAAATGCCGAATTCGTCGCCGGTTTCCTGCGGCAAGAGGCGATCCGCGTTCTCAGCAGTTCGACCGGTGGAAACCGGGCGCGACGGGTGAATTTCTGGCCTTGCAGCGGCCGGGTCGAAGAAAACTTCGTCCGCGAGCGCGTGGAAGAGAAACCGGTCGCGCCCGCAACGGCAGGCGGCGGGGTCGAGCTGTTCTGACCTGCGCTGCCCCCGCCCTGACGCCGCGTCCGGGCTATGCGTCAGCCCGTGGCATTGCGGCCTGTGCCCCGTCCCGGCATAAACTTGGCCAGCCCGAATCGTCCCAACATCCGGGCCTGACAAGGAAGATGCGCCAGATGCAATATGAACAGCCCGGCCCCGTCGAACAGAACTGGTCGGATGCGATCTCCGGTATTTCCGAGATCATCGAGGATGCCCGCAATGGCCGGATGTTCATCCTCGTCGATCACGAGGATCGCGAGAATGAGGGTGATCTGGTCATTCCTGCCCAGATGGCGACGCCCGACGCGATCAATTTCATGGCCACCCACGGGCGCGGGCTGATCTGTCTCGCCTTGCCCGGGCAACGCATCGACGCGCTTGGGCTGACGCTGATGTCGCCGAAGAATTCCAGCCGTCACGAAACCGCCTTCACCATGTCGATCGAGGCGCGTGAGGGCGTGACGACCGGCATTTCGGCACATGACCGCGCCCGTACCGTGGCCGTCGCCATCGACCCGTCCCGCGGCGCCGCCGATATCGCCTCTCCGGGACATGTCTTTCCGCTGCGCGCCCGCGAGGGCGGGGTGCTGGTCCGCGCGGGCCATACCGAAGCCGCTGTCGATGTGGCAAGGCTTGCCGGGCTGAACCCGTCCGGTGTCATCTGCGAGATCATGAACGAGGATGGCAGCATGGCGCGGTTGCCCGATCTGGTGTCCTTCGCGCAGAAGCACGGGCTGAAGATCGGCACGATCAGCGACCTGATCTCGTATCGCCGCCGCCACGACAATCTGATTGCCGAGCGTGCGCAGCGCCGCGTGCATTCGGCCTTTGGCGGCGATTGGATGATGCGCATCTTCGCCGACGAAACCCAGGGGGCCGAGCATATCGTGCTGTCGAAGGGCGATCTGTCGACGCCGGAGCCGGTGCTGGTCCGGATGCACGCGCTCGATCCGCTGCATGACGTGCTGGGAATCGATCGCGACCGCGCCGGCGACGTGCCTCAGGCGATGGAGATGATTGCCGAGGAGGGGCGCGGTGTCGTCGTGCTGATCCGTGATCTCACCAAGACGCTGCCGGTGGAGGGCGAGGCCAGCCCGCAGACGCTGCGCCAATACGGGCTCGGCGCGCAGATCCTCTCGGCGCTCGGCCTGACCGAGCTGATCCTGCTCACCAATTCCGCGCCGCTGAAAGTGGTCGGGCTGGATGCCTATGGGTTGTCGATCGTCGACACCCGCGCGATCGGGAAGGAATGATATCATGGCCGGTGTCACGCATTATGAATTGCCCTTGCCGCGCTTCGACGCCGCGCCGCGGCTGTTGATCGTCGTCTCGCCCTATTACCGCGAGATCGCAGACGGGCTGATCGCAGGTGCGCGCGGGGTGGCCGAACAGGCCGGTGCCGTGGTCGATCTGATCGAGGTGCCCGGCGCGCTGGAAATTCCCACCGCCATCGGACTGGCCGCGCGCAGCGGGCGGTATGACGGTTTCGTCGCGCTCGGCTGCGTGGTGCGTGGCGAGACGACGCATTACGAAACAGTCTGCAATGACAGCTCACGCGGGCTGACCCTGCTGGGGCTGGACGGTCATGCCATCGGCAACGGCATTCTCACGGTCGAGAATATGGATCAGGCCGCGGTTCGCGCCGATCCCGGCGGACAGAACAAGGGGGGCGGGGCGGCGGCTGCGGCCTTGCATCTTGTGGCTTTGTCGCGCAAATACGCGGCCAGCTTCAGCCGGCCGGTCCCCAGGGCGGAGGATCGCGATCCGATCCGGCTGGCAGGACGACTGGAAGGACCGACCGGCGCATGAGCAGCCCGAAACCACAGGATGAACGCCGCCAGCGGAGCACCGCGGCGCGGCTCTACGCCGTGCAGGCGCTGTTTCAGATGGAAGCCGCCGGACAATCGGCGGATCGGGTTCGGCGCGAGTTCGAGGATTGGCGCATCGGCGCCGAGACCGAGGGCGAAGCCGCGCCCCAGGCCGATGAGGCGCTTTTCGCGCGCATCCTCGACGACGCCGTCACCTGGCAGGGCCGCATCGACAAGCTGACCGACCGCGCGCTTGTCGCCCGCTGGCCGATCGACCGGATCGATCCGGTGCTGCGCGCGGTGTTCCGTGCGGCAGGGGCCGAGTTCACCGCCGCCAAGGCGCCGCCCCGCGTCATCATCAGCGAATATGTCGGCATCGCCGATGCATTCTTCCCGGAAGGGCGCGAGATCAGCTTCGTGAATGCGGTGCTTGATCATATGTCGCGCAATCTCCCGACGCCCGCAGCAGACGGCTGAGGCCGTCCCAGCCGGCGCCGGCCTCCCTCATGCCTCATGGGTTCCATCTCGCCCGCGCGTGTCTCGCCGTCACGCCTGTCCTGAACCTGACGATTTAGACAGGTTCGGGTGAGTCGTTTTGCCTGCTACCGGTGGGTAACCGGGCGATGCCGCATGGAACCGGCAGGAAGCTGCCTAAAACACGTGGATTGACGCGCTGCGAAGAGGCTGTGCTTGTTGCATTCGCGCAACGTGGGGCCTCACATTTTGCCCGATAACGTTACAGTTTGGTAACGCGAACACTCACTCCGTGATCGCTCGGTGATCGCAACCGCCCGGTTCACTTCGCTCCGAAGCGTCGAAATAGTATTAACAATTTATGAAGGCCTTTCATCTCACGCGACTTAGCGTAGAGAGTTTCATCTCGGATCTTCACGTTTCCGCGACCAGATTGATGTCGCCGGGCCGCTGGAAACCCCCCGCCCACGGGCATAGTTGATGCAGCGGAAATGAAGCGACGCGAGTTTTTGCGCTTCATAACTTTGATGAGGATAGAAACCATGAAAGCAGTTGCTCTTCTTGCTGGTGCTACCGCCCTCGCGACCGGCTTCTCGGTCCCGGCGTTTGCTCAAACCGAAATGTCGACCGGCGCGGATGTGACAGGTGTGAGCCAGGTCGAAGACCGTCTGGACGACATCGAAGAGTCGGTTGAAGACGACTTCGCCCGCGCCAACGACGCCGACCGCTTCGGTCCGCAAGACCGCCGTCAGGGCCTGTTCGGTGGCGTCTCGATGACCTATGCCGGTTCGACGGGCAACGACGAGAGCCAGGACTTCGCTCTCGCTGGCCGCATGTCGTATAACCAGGGTCCGTTCGCCCAGTCCGTCGGTCTCGGCATCGAGTTCGGTGAAGACAGCGACGGTGACAAGGATCAGGAAGAAACCTACGCGATCTATGACGCGCAGTATTACTTCAACGATCGCTTCTATGCCTTCGCTCTGGGCCGGATTAACCAGGACGGCATGGTCGAGGAAGAACTGAACGACCTGAATGACGGCCTGCTGACCGCCGAAGAAATCGACGAGCTGGACGGCCGCAAAAAGCGTGACGCGTTCCTCGGCTTCGGTCCGGGTTACCGCATCCTGAACACCCCGGACACCACCTGGCGCGTTCAGGCCGGTGTTGGCGTGCGCTACACCCAGGCTGTGGACTACACCGAGGACGACAACCTCGCTTCGGATACCGAAACCGGCTACATCGCGTCGTCGCGGTTCTACCACCGCTTCAACGACATGATCTTCGTCACCAACGACACCGACTACATCACCTCGGATTCGGCTGGCGACGAGATCACCAACGAGTTCGGCGTCAACTACAAGATGTCGGATCAGCTGGCGACCCGCGTGTCCTACTCGACCGAGTATCAGGAAAACCGCGAAATCCGCACCGACAACGTGCTGGGCGTTTCGCTGGTGTACGGCTTCTGATCCATCCCTCGGATCTTAAGTCTCTCGGGAGGGGCGGTCTTCGGACCGCCCCTTTTCCGTGGCGCATCCGCGATGGATGCAAAGAAAAAGCCGCCCCCGAGGGGACGGCCTGTGGCGAGAACCGCAGCGACCGTGGGCGCGCAGGTTTTCCCGAAAGCCTGGAGTACCAGGTGGGCGCCGGGTAACATGACCAGGGCCATGACAGAGCCAGCTCCCATCGAGAAATTATAGGCCAGTGGAAAAAATGGCCCTCACGCGAAGAGCAGAAACTCGCCGGAGGCAAGAGATAAGCGGGGCAGGGGGCGCTTTCAAGGGGCCGATCCGTCCCGGCTGCTTGCAATCTGTTCCCGATGTGTTCATGTTGTCCGCATGTCCCTCAGCGCCGCCAGCACGACAGAAGATCCCAGCCTGCCCGGCCAGCCGGGATTCCGGCTGGCGCGCGGCGTGGCGCGGATGCTGCGCAGCTTCGATCACGCTGTGCTGTGCGAATTCGTCCCCAAGCGGGGGCTGCGGGTGGACGCGATCTCGATCTCGCCGCAGGGAGAGATCTGGATCGTCGAATGCAAAAGCAGCCGAGCCGATTTCACCGGCGACCGGAAATGGCAGAATTATCTGGAGTGGAGCGATCGCTTTTTCTGGGCGGTCGATGGCGAATTCCCGCAGGATCTTTTGCCGGATGATACCGGGCTGATCCGCGCCGACGCGTTCGGGGCCGAGATATTGCGCGACGCACCGCTGAGCAAGATGGCCGCGGCGCGGCGCAGCCGGCTGACACGGGACATTGCGCGGATCGCCTCGATCCGGCTTCAGGCGCTGCATGATCCGGTCGGCGCCGGGTTCGGGGCAGGGGAGATTTAGTGCCGCATCGGACGCCTTGGCCCGGGGTCAGCGTCGCTTCTTGCCCTTCTTTCCCGTGCCCATGCCACGCGCAACCTCGACCGCGGCCATGAGTTCTTCGGCAATCTCGGTCGCCTCGTCCGGGTCGAAATCCAGCGGCAGATCGACGCCGTCGCCCTCGACATAAATCCGCACCATGCCCTGATCGGTCGGACCGATCTGCAGATTCGCGGCGATATCGCTTTCGCTGTTGATGCCCATGACGCTTTCCTTTTTTCCTCTCCTATCCCGGCTGCGATTTTGCGGCAAGTCCGGCCTTGCATCCTGCCCCGCGTGGCGCTAAACGACGCGGACCGTGCCGCCTTAGCTCAGTTGGTTAGAGCGCTGGATTGTGGATCCAGAGGTCCCCCGTTCAAGCCGGGGAGGCGGTACCACTTTCCCCGATTCCGATCTGACGCATTGCCAGAGGCGGGACCGCCCCGTTCGGCGCAGCGGGTTAATAAACAGCAGTTTTTGAGGAACGAGGCCGGGGCGATCTGCGTTTCATCCGGGAACGCATTGATTGCACAGGAGAGCCGAGATGGCCGAGAATGAGTATACCGCACGCGATCTGAAAGACGATGCCAAGGTCGCCGCACGCGACATTTCCAATGAAGCGAAGGGCGTTGCCGAAACCGCGCGCCTGCATGGCGAAGAGCTGTCGGAGCGCGCGCAGCAGGTTGCCCGCAACGCACGCGGTCGCGCCGGCGAATATGCCGAGAACGCGCGCGAGATGGGGCGTGAATATGCCGAGGTCGCCCGCGACGAGGCCCGCCGCCTGTATCGCGAAGGCGAGCGCCGCGCTGGTGAAGTCGCTGAATATGCCGAGGAATATTACGACGAGGTTTCGGCGATGGTGCGCCGCAACCCGGCGCAGTCGCTTGGCATCGCGGCGGGTGTCGGCTTCCTCGTCGGGCTGATGATCGCACGTCGCTGATCAGATGTTCGATTACGCCAACAAGCTGCAACTGGCGCTTGGCGACAAGGCGCGCCGCACCGGGCTGAAGCTCGGTGCGGGCGTCGTGGGGCTGATTGCGCTCGGCTTTCTGCTATCCGCGCTGTGGAGCTTTCTCGCCTGGCGGCTGGAGCTGGGCCCGACCTATGCCTCGCTCATCATCGGGGGCGGCTTTCTGCTGATCGCGATCATCATGCTGGCGGTTTCCAACGCAGAACGTCACCGGATGCCGACGACGGATGAGCTGAAGAGCGAGGTCGAGGCGCGGCTGAGCCTTGCCACCGACACGGCGCTCGACAAGGCGAAGGGCAAGGCCGAGGAAACCATGAGCAGCGCTCAGGCGCGCGTCGCCTCGCTGTTCGGCCGGGCCGAGGGCAAGGCCCGCAGCCTGGTCGGCAAGGCCGGTGAGCATGCGCAGGATGCGGGTGCCGATCTGAGCGAGACGCTCAGCGAGGTAAAGCGCAAGGCCGAGGACGGCCTCGAAGAGGCGAAGGACAGCTTCGACCGCGCGATGGATACCCGTGCCCGGCCGGGCGTCGGTTTGGTCAGTGCCTTTGCCGTGGGTCTGGCCATCGCCAGATCGTTGAAGGGCAGGCGGGACGATTACGATCCCTATTATGATCCTTACTACGGCGATGACGACCCGTATTACGACGACCTCTACGCAGAGGAAGCCTTCGCTGCGGCCCGTTCGCGCGATCAGAGGCGTTCGACGGGCGAGGAAGCGGATTGGTATTCGGGTGCGTGACAGGGTTCGTTACGCCGGCATCAACAGACAAAACCCGCCCTCTCGGGCGGGTTTTTTGTCGCCATCGCGCATATTCAGGATTCCGGGCAGGGGCGTAATGTAATGGCCTCGCCCGGCTCTGCGCCGATCTCGCGGCAGTCATCGCCGTCGCAGAGCAGCCAGGCCGAGGGCGTCGCCCCTGAAGCGGCCAGCACAAGCTCAGGCTGCGGCGGCAGGTTCGGACGCCAGACCCACCAGTCGCCATCGCGGACGGCATTCGGGCCCGGCTCCATTCCCGCGCCAGAGCCTTTGACCCACGCCTTCAGCAACCGCAATCCGCGCCGGTTGACGATCCATTCCTCGCGCCACTCGATCTTTTCAACCGAATGGGTCCATTCCAGCGTGAAACGGTCGCCGGACAGGGCGAGCGCCACGGCTCCGATCATCAGGCAACTGCTCATGCGTGTCTCTTTCGTGCGAACCACCAGCTTGCGGCGAACAGCGCCGCCAGCGCAAACCCGATTTCATCGGTCAGGGGCAGGGCGGCAATCAGCGTGAAGGCGGCAGCGGCGGTCAGCCCGCGTTGCCACAGCGCCAGCCTGTGTCCCAGCCAGCCAATCACAGTCGCGCCCCACAGGCCGATGGCCAGCGCGCATTTCAAGACGATATAAGCGACCGCAAGCGGGAAGCCTACCGCATCCGCAAGAGGCCCGCCCGCCTGCAACATGAGCGCTGGCGTGAACACGGCCATATAGGGGATCACGAAGCCCGCAGCCGAAACCTTGATCGCTTCGAGACTGATCTTGAAGCCGGATTCCTTGGCGATGGGTGCGGCCGCGAAGCAGGCAAGCGCCACGGGCGGGGTCAGATCGGCGAGAATGCCGAAATAGAAGACGAACATATGGCTGACGATCAGCGGCACACCAAGTTCCAGCAACGCGGGCGCCGCGATGGAAGAGGTGATGATGTAATTCGGGATTGTGGGAATCC
Organism: Paracoccus sediminicola; assembly: GCF_027912835.1. NCBI lineage: Bacteria > Pseudomonadati > Pseudomonadota > Alphaproteobacteria > Rhodobacterales > Paracoccaceae > Paracoccus > Paracoccus sediminicola. Next base: position 1,058,165 of record NZ_CP115768.1, on the reverse strand, counting down.
CCATCCCCAGCACGATGCAGGTCAGCATGGTCAGCACCAGGGACAGAAGCAGCGAGCTTTCTCCGACGCCGACGATGAAGATCCCGAATGTGTTTGCGGCCCCGGTCAGGGTCATGGTGCCGATGATGACCCCGACAAGCGCGCAGGCAACGCCGACGGGCAGGGCGGTCTTGGCGCCTTCGGCGAGGCTTTCGATGACTTGCCAGACGGTTTCGCGCCCGCCCTTCGTGACGGCGCTGATGACGATGAGCGCCAGCACCAGATACCAGAGCAGCGCCTCCTGCCGCTCGCGCAGGATAAAGCCCACGATCAGCGCCAGCCCGATCCAGAATATCGACCGGATCACCAGCGAGGGCAGCCCCAGCATCAGCGAGGCGCCGAGGATCAGCATCACCGTCAGCGCTAGCCCGACAGCGCCGGCGAAAAGCGGGGTAAATCCGGAAAACAGCAGGAACACCAGCACGGCGAGTGGCAGGATCAGATACCAGCCCTCTCGCAATGCGCGGCGTGCCGAGGGCAGCTCCTCTTTCCTCATACCGCTGAGCGACCGCCGCCCGGCCTCGAGATGGACCATCCAGAAGGCCGAGGCAAAATAGAGCATTGCCGGGGTGATCGCCGCGCGAACCACCTCGATATAGGCCACGCCAAGCGTCTCGGCCATGATGAAGGCGACCGCGCCCATCACCGGCGGCATGATCTGCCCGCCCATCGAGGAGGTCGATTCCACGCCCCCCGCGAAGGCCGCGCGATAGCCGAAGCTTTTCATCAGCGGGATGGTGAACTGCCCCGTGGTCACGACATTGGCGACGCCCGAGCCGGAAATCGTGCCCATCAGACCCGAGGACACCACCGAGACCTTCGCCGCACCGCCCATGCGATGCCCCACCATGCCCAGAGATACGTCGGTGAACAGCTTGATCATCCCGGCTTTTTCAAGAAATGAGCCAAACAGGATGAACAGGAAGATATAGGTCGCGCTGACATAGAGCGGCGTGCCATAGATGCCCTCGGTCCCGAAGGACATTTGTTCGACCACCTGGTGCAGCGAATAGCCCCGCGTCTGAAGCGCGCCCGGAAAATACTGCCCGAACAGCGCATAGATCAGGAACAGCCCGGCCACGATGGGCAGGGCCGGGCCCATCACCACCCAGGCCGCGCCGAAGACCGCAATCAGCGTCGCGATGCCGATCACCGTGTCCAACGTGTTGATATCTCCGGCGCGCAGCATCAGCGGCACATAATTCACGTGCTGATAGAGCGCGATCCCGACCCCGATCAGAGCCATGGCCCAGGCCAGACCGCGCCAGGGCAGCGAGCGGCCGCGCAGCAGCGTCAACAGCGGAAATCCCAAAAGCAGCAGAAAGCCCAGATGCCAGGCGCGCTGGATCTGGCTGTTGAGATTCAGCAGATGCGCCGCCGTGGTGATCTGATAGAGCGAGAACAGCACCGCGATCCAGAACAGGATCCGGCCTTCGAGCGTCTGCGGAAAGCTTTCGGCAAGCGGGTCGTGCAGCCCCAGTTCAGGATCGGCGGGGCGCGGCTGCGTATCTGTCATTGGAGGACTTTCGGGCCGAAAAAAAGCGGGCCGGGGCATCTGCGCCCCGGCCCCGATAGCATCATTCGGCGCTGACGCCGACCTCGTCGTAATAGCGCTGCGCGCCCGGATGGACGGGCACCGGCATGCCGTTCAGCGCCTGCTGCACGTCGATCGCCTCGGCGGCGGAATGCGCCGCGCGCAGCTCGTCGAGATTGTCGAAAATCGACTTCGCCAGGAGATAGGCGTCGTCGTCGCTGACGGCGTCCGAGCTGACCAGATAGTTGCGGATCGCCACGGTGGACACTGCCTCGTCCTGGCCCTCATAGGTGCCGGCCGGGATCTCGCCCGCCTCGTAGGGCGCGCCGAGCGTCTCGGACACTTCGGCCGGGACAGACACCACGGTGATCGGGATCGAGGTAGACAGATCCTTCAGCGAGGCGACGCCCAGACCCGCGGATTGCAGCGTTGCATCAAGCTGGCGGTTCTTCATCAGCTCGACCGATTCCGCGAAGGGCAGATATTCGACCTTGCCGAGATCGTCATAGCTCATCCCGGCCGCCTCGAAGATCTTGCGGGCGTTCAGCTCGGTGCCGGATTTCGGCGCGCCGACCGAAACCGATTTGCCCTTCAGATCCTCCAGCGTGGTGATGCCGGATTCCTCGCTGGCGACGATCTGGATATAGTTCGGATAGATCGCGGCGATCCCGCGCAGCTTGTCGAGCGGGGCAGGGAAGCCGGCTTCGGCGTCGCCCTCGGCGGCCAGCTTGACCGAGTCGCCGAGCGAAAAGCCGATCTCGCCATTTCCCTGCTGGAGCAGGTTCAGATTCTCGACCGACGCCTTGGTCGATTGCACCTGCACGCGCGCGTCGGGCATGGCTTCGGAATAGATCTTCGACAGCGCCACGCCCATCGGGTAATAGACGCCCGAGGTGCCGCCGGTCAGGATGTTCACGAAATCGGCGGCGGATGCGCTAAGCGGCATGGCAGCGGCCGAAAGCCCCAGCATGGCGGCGGCAAGACGGTTGCGGATGGTCATTGTTATCCTCCCAGTTTTCTGTCGCGACAGGTTAGGAGCGATTGCGCCGCGCGTCAAAAGGAAAGCCCCGCGCTGGGGCGGGGCTTTCAGACATTCATCAAGATAAAAAACACCTTTCAGATCAGGCGTTTGCCTCACGTATCTTGTCCGCGGCTTCCTTATTATAGCCGACATCCTTCTGGTCGAACAGCTGATCGAGCTCACCCGAGAGCGTCATCTCGGTGATGATGTCGCAGCCGCCGATGAACTCGCCCTTCACGTAAAGCTGCGGAATGGTCGGCCAGTCGGAATAATCCTTGATCCCCTGGCGCACACCCTCATCGGCGAGCACATTCACATCGCGATAGGCGACGCCCATATAGTTCAGCACCCCGGCCACGCGGCTGGAAAACCCGCATTGCGGCATTTCCTTGGTGCCTTTCATGAACAGCACGACATCGTTTTCGTCCAATGCCTGCTGGATCTGCGTGCGTGCATCCGTCATGTCTTCGTCCTTATTCCGGGGCTTTCGTGGTCAGCGCCAAAGCGTGAAGTTGACCGTCGGGCCCATCCATTTTCCCGTTCAGCGCGGCATAGACCGCGCGCTGCTGCTGCACGCGGTTCTGGCCCCGAAACGAGTCATCGATAACCTCGGCGGCATAGTGGTTGCCGTCGCCGGCAAGGTCAGTCACCGAGATCTGAGCATCGGGAAACGCGGCGCGGATCAGGGCTTCGATTTCGTGAGCTTCAATGGCCATGCAGCTATCCTTTGCTTTCTGCAATGATGTAGGGGATGGGTCGGGCGGTCGCAAGGGCGGGCGCTGCGGAAGCCTCGGTTCCAGCGTTCTAGCCTGTCAGCTAATGTTTATAATCAGTATTATGTAACTAACTTGATATGCCGCAGGGGCTGACAGGCGCTTCTATGCTTTCATTCTCGCCCGGTACTCCTAGATTTACCCCAGCGTTCATGAATTGAGGTTCTTATGGCTGTCTCTCCACCCGTATGCGATTTCGGCGCCGCAATGCCGTCCTTCATTTTGCCCGATCCCGATGGCACGCTTCACAGCAGCGAGGATCTGCGCGGGCGCAACGGGACGCTGGTGATGTTCATCTGCAATCATTGCCCCTATGTGCAAAGCATTATCGACCGGATCGTTCGCGATGCCGCCGCGCTTCAGGATCAGCACGGGATCGGCGTTGTCGCGATCTCGGCCAATGACGCTGCCGCCTATCCGCAGGACGCGCCCGACCATATGCGAACCGAGGCAAAGCGGCACGGATTTACCTTTCCTTACCTCTATGACGAGACGCAGGACGTGGCCAAGGCCTTTGGCGCCGAATGCACACCGGATTTCTTCGGCTATAATGCCGACGGAGCGCTTCAGTATCGCGGCCGGCTGGACAGTTCCACCCGCCAGGCCGGTCCCGCCGATGCAAGGCGCGAATTGTTCGAGGCGATGGTGCAGATCGCGGAAACCGGCGAAGGACCACGTGAACAAACGCCCTCAATGGGCTGTTCGATCAAGTGGAAAAGCTGATCACGTCTCGACGCCGAGCGCCCGTTTGACGTTCTTGGTCCAGCCGAGATAATGCGCGCCTTCGGCCTCGATCGCCGGGCGCTTCATCAGCGGCGGTTTCGCCGAGAGCATGTCTTCGGGCTGTGCCTCACGTTCCTCATCCGACATGCCGCGCCAGGTCAGGCTGGCGCGGTTCACCAGCTTTTCGCCGAATGCAACGAGCAGCTTCGACCATTCGTCCTTGCTCGGCGTGTCTTGCTTCACGTCGCGAAACTCGATTTCCCAACCGGCCTCCTCAAGCGCGGCGCGCGCTTTCTGGACTGTCGAGCAATAGTCGAGACCATACATTTTCAATGACTTGGGCATTAGACTTAGACCAGGGGAACGAAGGGCACGTTGCAGGCGGACAGTGCCAGAACGGCGGCGAGGGTCAGTATGATTTTCATCTCATGTCTCCTTTTGAGGATGTTATCGCCGCCCTGCCCCGACGCGTCCAGTCAAGAATGATGGATCGCCGCCTTGGCCCGGCGCAGTCCCATCCAGACCAGCCCGACAACCAGCGGTGTCGCCAGCGCCATCAGCGCCGTCTTTCCCAGCCCCAGAGGCTCGGCCAGCGGCGCGGCCATATAGCCCAGTAGCCCGACCGCATAATAGCTGATTGCCACCACCGAAAGCCCCTCGACGGTGTGTTGCAGACGCAATTGCAGCTCGGCCCGGCGATCCATGCTTTCCAGCACAAGCTGGTTCTGCGCGCTGCGATCCACCTCGACGCGGGTGCGCAGCAACTCGCCCGCCCTGCCCGTGCGTTCGAGCATCTGGCCGAGACGCGCCTCGGTCGAGGTGACGGTGCGCATGGCCGGATCATAGCGGCGCGACATGAATTCCGAGAGAAGCTGACGGTCGCGGAACCGTTCTTCGCGCAGCACCTCGATGCGGTTCATGACGATCGCCTCATAGGCGCGGGTCGCCCCGAAGCGGAAGGCGCTCTGCGTGGCCAGCGCTTCGAGCCGCGAGGCGATGGACAGCAGACGGCGCAGCGTCGTTTCGGCCGGCCCGTCCTCCATCCCGTCGACCATCGCCGTCAGTTCGGGTTCCAATGCGTTGAGTTTGTGCGATAATTCCTGCGCGCGGACGAGGCCCAGCATGGACATGGCGCGATAGGTCTCGATCTCGCCGATGCGCTGAATGATGCGCCCGGTCCGTCCTTGCCCGGTGCCGGGCCGCAGGAACACGGCAAAGCGCATCCAGCCATCGGGATCTATGCGGAAATCCGACGCGATCAGCGCCGCGCGGTCCAGCACAAAGAAGGCCGCCAGCCCGTCGCGCCGGAACCATCCCGCAAGCTCGGTGTCGATCTGGTCGAGATCCTCGGGCAGTTCCGCGACACGGACCATGGCGGCGGTGACGCGCCGGCCCGGCGCTGCCTCCTGCCAGTCTGCGGAAAAGATCGCCCCGCTCGCCGGATCGAAGGGGCGCGGCGGCAGCCCTTCGGCGATGGCGGTATAGCTGACGAACTCGGTATGGCTTTCCCAGACGACGCGGTGACGGCCGAGCGTGGCTGAATAATGGCTGTCCCCCGGCGTCGGTTTCGGCGCGCCGTGACGCTCGGCCAAAGCCGCCAAATGCGCGATATCGCGGTCGCGGTCACGCGCGGCGGCCTCTCCGGGTTCCTTGAAGGCCAGATAGATGGCGTGACACGGTGCGGTGACGCGCGGCGACGGGCGCGCGTGAAGCTCGTTCACAAGCCGTGTGCGCAGCGGATGATCCAGTTTGCGATCCATGCGCGCATGCTAGCTGCGCAATCCCTCCGCGAAAACAGAGACGTAACGCCACCGCTCAAGCTGACGTGAAGCGTGGCTGCATTGCACCGCCCTGCCCTGACAGGCAAAGTGTTGCCAAATCTGAATATGAAAAAGGCAGGGACAGAATGCGTCGCGATTTTCTCAAGCTGATGCTGGGCGGAGCCAGCCTTCTGGCAATTGCGGGCTGTGCGAGCCAGACCATCGAGCCCCGGTTTCTCAGCTATGACGGCCCGCCGGTCACGCGGGTCGAACTGTACAAGTCGCAGCGCATGATGCGGCTTTTCTCCGGCAACACGGTGCTGAAGCAATATAATTTCGGCCTCGGATTCGCGCCGGTCGGCAACAAGCTTTACGAGGGTGACGGCAAAACCCCCGAGGGGCTCTACTATGTGGATCGCCGCAACCCCAAAAGCCGCTATCACCTGTCGGTCGGCATCGATTATCCGAATGAGCGCGACAAGGCCCGCGCGCTGGCTGCCGGGGTGCCGGTGGGCAGCGACATCTTCATCCACGGCCAGGGGCCCGAAGGCCGCGTCGCCAAGGAACGCGACTGGACCGCGGGCTGCGTCGCCGTGACCGACAGCGAGATCGAAGAGATCTACGCCATGGTCAAGGACGGCACCCCGGTGATGATCTATCCCTGACCGGGGCCGATCCCGCGCTCGGCAAAAACATCCGCCGCCGCGTTCAGGCCATTGATCGCGGCGGGCATCCCCCCATAGACCGCCATCTGCCAAATGGCCTCGGTGATCTCTCGCGGGGTCGCTCCGGCAGCAAGCGTATGGGCAATGTTCACCTTCAGCTGCGGCCCGGTCTGACCGCCAAGCGCGGTGAGCGCGGCCACGGTGCAGAGCTGGCGTGTCTTCAGATCCAGCCCCTCGCGCGCATAGGCATGGCCGTAAGCCCACTCGATCAGGCTGTCGGCCATTCCGGGCAGTATCCGGTCGTATTTATCGGACAGCGCGTCTCGCAGCCCCGGGCTCAGCCGCTCGGCGATCTGCTGGCCCTTCCGGTGACGAATCTCGGTCATGATCCCGTTCCATATCTAGATAGGTGTCGATCTTGGCATCCAGGAAATCCAGCGACTCCGTCAGCATCCTGATCTGCGCCGCCACCGCGCGGCGATGCGCTTCGATCATCGCGCGCCGCTCTGCCAGCGTGGCATCGCCCTTGCGCCGCAGCTCGGCATAGCGGATGCGGTCGGCCTGTTTCATGCCGGTGGCGTTGAGCCGCGCGAGAAACGCGACCCATTCCAGAACCCACGGCCCGTAATCCCGCCGCCCTGCCCCGTCGCGTGCGGGAGGGTCGATCAGACCGATCTTCTCATAAAAGCGCAGCGTGTCGATGCTGAGCCCCGAGCGGCGCGAAACCTCTCCGATCTTCATCCCGAATCTCCTTGCCGACACCTTTTCTAGTGGCTGGAGCGCGGTCCAGATCAAGACGGAAATTCAGCCTTGCCGACGCGGGCTGGATGAGCGCGGAAGCGCCGCCTATTCGATCTTGACCAGCATGGTGAACGGCGCGGCCTGAACGGCGCGGAAGGTCTGATGCACCCAGAGCTCATAGCGGCTTGCATCGGCGACGAACTCGAACCTGCCGCGATTATCGCCGATGCCGGGTATCGAGATCGCGATATCTTCCTGCCCGGCGACGATCTCGGCAAAGAAATTCTGGCCCGGCCGAAGATCGACAGAGAAACATTGCGATCCTTCGGCGGGGGCCTGGCCCTCGACAAAGGCGCCGGTTTCACCGGGTGAAAACCGGATGGTCTCGCAATCCTGAGCCGCAGCAGCCGTGGCGAGAAGGGTGAAGAAAACAGCAGTTCCGAGGCGCATCGAGATATCTCCTGATCGTTACCGTATGATCAGAATAATGCTGTTTCATGTCCGAAGAACGAAAAAAGGCGGGCCGCGATGGCCCGCCCCTGCTTCGCAGCTTTCAGGATCACTCCACCAGCGGCAGAAGCGCGTTGATCGAATCCTTCGCGTCGCCATAGAACATCCGCGTATTGTCCTTGAAGAACAGCGGATTCTCGATCCCCGAATAGCCGGTGCCCTGCCCGCGCTTGGACACGAAGACCTGCTTGGCCTTCCACACCTCCAGCACCGGCATCCCGGCGATGGGGCTGTTCGGGTCCTCTTCCGCGGCGGGGTTCACGATATCGTTCGAGCCGATGACGATCACCACATCCGTGTTGGGGAAATCATCGTTGATCTCCTCCATCTCGAGCACGATGTCATAGGGCACCTTGGCCTCTGCCAGCAGAACGTTCATGTGACCGGGCAGACGCCCCGCGACCGGGTGAATGGCGAAGCGGACATTCTTGCCCTGCGCGCGCAGCTTGCGGGTCAGCTCGCTCACGGCCTGCTGTGCCTGCGCCACCGCCATGCCGTAGCCCGGCACGATGATGACGTCATCCGCCTCGTTCAGCGCGGTTGCGACGCCATCCGCGTCAATCGGCACCTGCTCGCCCTCGATCTCCATCGCGGGTCCGGCATCGCCTCCGAAACCGCCGAGGATCACGCTCACGAAATTCCGGTTCATCGCCTTGCACATGATATAGCTGAGGATCGCACCGCTCGAGCCGACAAGCGCCCCGGTGACGATCAGCAGATCGTTGGACAAGGTAAAGCCGATGGCCGCCGCCGCCCAGCCGGAATAGCTGTTCAGCATCGAGACCACGACCGGCATATCCGCCCCGCCGATCCCCATGATGAGATGCCAGCCGATGAAACCGGCCAGAAGCGAGATCAGGATCAGCCAGAAGAATGACGGCCCGACATCGCCGATATACATCAGCCCGAGGATCAGCGACAGGATCGCGGCAGCCGCGTTCAGCAGATGCCCGCCCGGCAGCTTCTTGGGCTTCCCGTCGATCTTGCCGGCCAGCTTGCCGAACGCCACGATCGAGCCGGTGAAGGTCACCGCGCCGATGAACACGCCGAGAAACACCTCGATCTGAAGCATGTTGATCTCGGCCGGGGTCTTGGTGGTCAGCACTTCTGCAAAGCCGCGGAACAGGTTCAGCGGGATGACGGCCGCGCCATCCTCTCCGGTGATGGCGACCGCGTCGGGCATTCCGGCGGCCTTGGCGCGCAGCACCCGGCCCAGCTCGAGCTGTGCATTGAAGCCGACAAACACCGCCGCCAGACCGACAAGGCTGTGCATCGCGGCGACGAGCTGCGGCATCTCGGTCATCTGCACGCGCTTGGCGACGACATAGCCGCCCGCACCGCCAATCGCGATCAGGATGACCGACAGCCACCAGTTCCCTGCGCCTGGACCGAACAGCGTGGCCAGCACCGCCAGCCCCATGCCGACAATGCCGTACCAGATCGCGCGCTTGGCGCTTTCCTGCCCCGACAGACCCCCGAGAGAGAGGATGAACAATATGGCCGCGACGACGTATGCGGCAGTGGTAAATCCGTATTCCATGCGTCCTCTCCCCTTACGATTTCTGGAACATCGCCAGCATGCGGCGGGTGACGAGGAAGCCACCGAAGATATTGACGCTCGCCATCAGCACGGCAAGCGCGCCGAGGATCACCACCAGCCAGTGGCCAGAGCCGATCTGCATCAGCGCCCCGAGAATGATGATCGAGGAAATCGCGTTGGTGATCGCCATCAGCGGGGTATGCAGCGAATGCGCCACATTCCAGATCACCCGGAAACCCACGAAGCAGGCCAGCACGAAGACGATGAAATGCGACATGAAGCTGGCAGGGGCGACGAGCCCGATCAGCAGCAGCAGAACCGCGCCTCCGGCCAGCAATGTGACCTGGCTTTTCGTCTCTGCCTTGAAGGCGGCGACCTCTTCGGCGCGGCGTTCCTCGGGCGTGAGGTCTTTCTTCTTTTCCTTCGGCTTCTGAGCGGCGATGGCCGCGACCTTCGGCTTGGGCGGGGGATAGGTCACCTCGCCCGCATGGGCCACGGTCGCGCCGCGGATCACGTCATCCTCCATGTCGTGATTGACCTGCCCGTCCTTCTCCGGGGTCAGATCGGTCATGAAGTGGCGGATATTGTTGCCGTAAAGCTCGGAGGATTGCGTCGCCATACGTGACGGGAAGTCCGTATAGCCGATGATGATGACGCCATTATCGCTTTCGATGCGCTTGTCGGCCTCGGTGAGTTCGCAATTCCCGCCCTTTTCCGCGGCGAGATCGACGATCACGCTGCCGGGCTTCATCGCCTCGACCATGTCCTTGGTCCACAGCACCGGCGCATCGCGGCCCGGTATCAGCGCGGTGGTGATGACGATATCCATCTCGGGGGCAAGCTCGCGGAATTTCTCGAGCTGCTTTTCGCGGAATTCCGGGCTGGAGGGCGCAGCATAGCCGCCGGTCTCGGCGCCATCCTTGGCCTGTTCCTCGAAATCGAGATAGACGAACTCGGCCCCCATCGATTCAATCTGCTCGGCCACTTCGGGGCGCACATCGAAGGCATAGACCTGCGCGCCAAGGCTGGTCGCTGTGCCGATCGCGGCAAGACCGGCAACGCCCGCGCCGATCACCAGCACCTTCGCCGGGGGCACCTTGCCCGCCGCCGTCACCTGGCCGGTGAAGAAGCGACCGAAATTATTCGCCGCCTCGATCACCGCGCGGTAACCGGCGATGTTGGCCATCGACGACAGCGCGTCCATCTTTTGCGCCCGGCTGATCCGCGGGACCATGTCCATGGCGATGGCGGTGATGCCCTGATCCCTGGCCTTGTTCAGCAGATCTTCGTTCTGGGCCGGCCAGAAATGCGAGATCAGCGTCTGCCCCTCGCGCATCCGCGCGATCTCGCCCTCCTGGGGTACGCGGACCTTGGCGACGATATCGACGGTCTCGGTCAGCTCTTCTGCGGAGGGCAGGACGGTCACGCCCGCCGCTTCGTAATCGGCATCCGAAAATCCGGCCTTCGCCCCGGCCCCGGTCTCGACATAAACGTCATAGCCGAGCTTTTGCAGATACGCGGTGGATTTCGGCGTGATCGCCACCCGCGCTTCGCCGTCATGGCTCTCCTTCAACGCGCCTATCTTCATCGCCATCCCCTTTCGATGTCGGTCCGCCTTTGTCTAGCACCGCGCAATAAAGTTTCACAAGCAAGTGAGGCGGTGACATTTGCGAAAATTAATCTGAGGATGTGCATGGCCCATGCTATCCGGCATGAAAACGCCGCCGCATGTGGCATGCGGCGGCGCAATCTTCTCGGTCCGGTCAGCGCCTCATGGCGCGTCGGATCAGTTGGTGGTGGCCGGCTCTTCCTCGATCACTACCGCGTCGTCGGCATTGTCAACGGCGTCGTCGACGGCATCCGCAGCGTCGCTCGCCGCGTCGCCAACGGCGTCTGCCGCGTCGCTGGCCGCTTCACCGGTCGCATCGACAGCGTCCGAAGCCGCATCGGCGGTCGCGTCAGCCGCATCCGAAGCAGCTTCGCCGGTGGCTTCGACCGCGTTATCAGCCGCGGCAGCGGTGTCTTCGGCAGCTTCTTCGGTCGCAGCAGCCGCATCCTCAGCGGTTTCTTCGGTCGCCGCAGCGGCGTCCTCGACAGCTTCCTCGGTCTCGGCAGCAGCTTCATCCGCAGCGGCTTCGGCGTCGGCAGCAGCCTCTTCGGCGTCGTCGGCGGCGACTTCGGCCTCGACAGCATCGGCGTCGGCGTCTTCTTCGACGATGGTCGCTTCGGTGGTTTCCTCGGTCACCACTTCTTCATCGTTACCCATGAAACGGGTCAGCACGAAATACGCCAGAGCCAGCGCCAGCAGGATACCGATGATCAGCGGCAGAGGCGAAGAACGCTTCTCGACCGGCTCGACATAGGTCTCGCGCACCGTGGTTTTGTTGGGATCGTTCGGATCATAATTGGCCATATTGGTCTCCTTACAAATCGTTCAGCCGGGCCTTTTCTGCCCACGCCGGCGGGTGTTGTCCCCGTCGCGGCTTGCGAGGCGGCTATCCTGCGCTTAACTCGTGCGCAAGACGACAAGTTCCCAGAGCAGAAGCTTTTTTCCGAAAGGCGCGATGATGAGCGAAACCCGGCCAAGCCAGAAACCGACATTTCTGTCCGATTACGAGCCTTATCCTTTTGAACTCGACGAGACCCGGCTGGATGTCACGCTCGACCCGCAGAAAACACGGGTCAGGGCCGAGCTGGCGCTGCGCCGCTTGCAGGATGCAGAGCTGGTCCTCGATATCGGCAAGGATGTGCAGTTGGACCGCATCGCCATCGACGACACACCTTTGGACGACGATCAGTGGCAAAGGGATGGCGAGACGCTGCGCATCGCCGCCACGATGCCCGAACGATTCACGCTTCAGACGGAAACCGTGATCAATCCCTCGGCCAATACCGCCTTCGAGGGGCTGTATCTCTCGGGCGGCATCTTCTGCACCCAATGCGAGGCCGAGGGCTTTCGCCACATTACCCCCTACCCCGACCGCCCCGACGTGATGGCGCCGTTCCGGGTCACGATCCGCTCGGACCTGCCGGTGCTGATGTCGAACGGCAATCCGGTCAGCGAATCCGACGGCGTCGCGGTCTGGCACGACCCCTGGCCCAAGCCCGCCTATCTTTTTGCGCTGGTTGCGGGCGATCTGCGCGCCGTGTCCGAGACATTCACCACCATGTCGGGCCGCGAGGTGGATCTGAATGTCTGGGTCCGCCCCGGTGACGAGGACCGCGCCGGCTATGCGATGGAAAGCCTCATCCGCTCGATGGAATGGGACGAGCGGACCTATGGGCGCGAATATGATCTCGACGTCTTCAACATCGTGGCCGTGGATGATTTCAACATGGGCGCGATGGAGAATAAGGGGCTGAACATCTTCAACTCCAAGCTTGTGCTCGCCTCGCCCGAGACCGCGACCGACAGCGATTACGAGCGGATCGAGAGCGTGATCGGCCATGAATATTTCCATAACTGGACGGGCAATCGCATCACCTGCCGCGACTGGTTTCAGCTTTGCCTGAAGGAAGGGCTGACCGTGTTTCGCGACCAGCAATTCACTTCGGATCTGCGCAGCGCCGCGGTAAAGCGGATCGAAGACGTGCTGGCCCTGCGCGCCCGTCAGTTCCGCGAGGATCAGGGACCGCTGGCCCATCCGGTGCGGCCCAATTCCTATATCGAGATCAATAATTTCTACACCGCAACGGTCTATGAAAAAGGCGCCGAGCTGATCGGCATGCTCAAGCGACTGGTTGGCGATGATGGCTATTACAGGGCGCTCGATCTCTATTTCGACCGCCATGACGGCGATGCTGCCACGATCGAGGACTGGTTAAAGGTGTTCGAGGATGCGACCGGACGCGACCTTGGCCAGTTCAAGCGCTGGTATACGGATGCTGGCACCCCGGTTCTCACCATGACCGAACACTGGAGTGACACCGGGCGGCTGACGCTGCGCTTCGCCCAGCACACCCCGCCGACGCCCGGGCAGAGCGACAAGCCGCCGCGGGTCATCCCGATTGCGGTCGGACTGATCTCGCCCAACGGCGATGAGGTGGTCCCGACCACCTTGCTGGAAATGACCGAGGCCGAGCAGGAGTTCAGCTTTGACGGTCTCGCCGCCCGGCCGACCGTCTCGGCGCTGCGCGGCTTCTCGGCTCCGGTAGTGCTGAAACGCGATCAGAGCCCGGGCGAACGCGCCTTCCTGATGGCAAATGACACCGACCCCTTCGCGCGGTGGGAGGCCGGGCGCCAGCTGGCGCGCGAGACGCTGCTCGCCATGCTGCGTGGCGACGAGGCCGGGGCGGATTATCTTGGCGCCTTTGGGCAGGTTCTTGCCGATGCCGAGGTCGATCCGGCCTTCTGTGCGCTGTGCCTGCGCCTGCCCTCGGAAGAAGAGATCGCCGGCGCGGTCTCGGATAGCGGCGCGACGCCCGATCCCGAGGCGATCCACGCCGCGCGCGAACAACTCGCCCGTCAGATTGCCGAGCGCCATGCCGACGCGCTCGACCGGATCTATCGCAGCCATGAAGTGCCGGGCCCCTACAGCCCCGAGGCCGGGGATGCCGGCAAGCGCGCCTTGCGGCTGGCGGCGCTGGGGCTGCTGAACCGTCTCGACGAAGGCGAGCGGGCGGCGCAGCTTTACCAGAGCGCGGGGAACATGACCGAACGTTCGGCAGCTTTGTCGCTGCTGATCGCGGCCGGAAAAGGAAAGCCGGAGGTCGAGGATTTCTATAATCGTTTCAAGGATGTGCGACTCGCTCTTGATAAATGGTTCATGCTGCAACCGCTCTCTGCCCCGCCACGGGACGCGGTCGGGACCGCCCGCGAACTCGCTGCACATCCCGATTTCGACTGGAAAAATCCCAACCGCTTCCGCGCGCTGATCGGCGGGCTGAGCGCGAATCACGCCGGCTTCCACGCCGCGGACGGCTCGGGCTATGATTTTCTCGCCGACTGGCTGCTCAGGATGGATGCGGTGAACCCGCAGATCGCCGCGCGCATGTCATCCGCCTTTGAAAGCTGGGCGCGCTATGACGAGACGCGGCAGGGCCACGCCAAGGCGGCGCTGGATCGCATTCTCGCGGCACCGGAGCTTTCGCGGAATCTGGGCGAAATGGTGGGGCGTATCCGAAACGCCGCATAATTCCCTGGGCCGGATCGCGGGCTCTTGCGGGCGCCCGCGCGCGAGGCGATAATCGTGGCGCTATGAACCGAACCCTGGTTAATCCCCGCGATGAGATGCAGGCCCGTCTCGACCCGCTCATCGAAGAGCGGGCGCCTTGGCTGTTTTCGGGGCGTATGCATCACCGCATCGCGCGCCGCCTGCTGATGAGCATGCTCGGCTATCCCCGGACGCTCGATCTGGGGGCCGAATTCCGCGATCGCCGCACCGATGAGATCTTCGCCGAGATGGAGCGGATGATGATCCGCGATCTCGAAGTGGCGGGGCTGGAACATATCCCCAAGACCGGCCCCGCGCTCATCGTGGCCAACCATCCGACGGGTATCGCTGACGGGATCGTGCTGTATTCGCTGATCGGGCGGGTGCGGCCGGACCTGTTCATCTATACCAATCAGGACATTCTGCGCGTGCTGCCGCAGCTCGAGAACATGATTGTGCCGGTAGAATGGCGCACCGAAAAGCGCAGCCACGCCAAGACGCGCGCGACGATGGAACAGACCCGCGCCTGGCTGGCCGAGGACCGGATCGGGCTGATCTTCCCCTCCGGGCGGCTGGCGAAGCGGCGCGGGCTGACCCTGCATGAGCGGCCTTGGATGGCCTCGGCGGCTATGATCGCGCGCAAGATGGGCGTCCCGGTCATCCCGCTGCGCATCCGCGCGCGCAATTCGATCCTGTTCTATCTGTTTGACGCGATCCACCCGACACTGCGCGATGTGACGCTGTTCCATGAGGTGCTCAACAAGGCCGGACAGCAATATCAGGTTTCTGTCGGCGCACCGGTCTCGCCGGGATCACTGCCCGCGAAAAGCGAGGAAGCGATCGAAATGCTGCGCCGGATCGTGCTGTCCCTGCCCGAGCCGGACGACACGCGCCCGGTCTCGACCTCGCGGCTGATGAAGCGTCGTATCATCAAGCACGTCTGACAAGTCATTGACGAGCGATAAAAAAGGGGCCCGCACGGGCCCCTTTCTGGTGCTTCTGACATGGCTCACTGCGCCGGGGCTGCCTCGCCCTCGCCCTCACCCTCGTCAGCGGCTTCGGCGGCCTCGCGCAGCTCGGCGACGGCGGTTTCCAGCGCCTCGTAACCCGCGGTGAAGCCGGTCAGCGACATCGCAAGATCGACAGCCTGATCGGCGGGCGCGCCATAGGGCAGGATGCTGACCGTCGCGACATTGCCGCGCTTCATCGCGTTCAGCTCGCCCGAGGTGAAGCCCACGCGCGAAATGCAGCCCATCGGCGCGCAGACATTGAACGGATAGGCGCGTGCCTGCCCCGAATCGACCTGCATCCGGATGCCCTGGGTCAGATCGGTCTCCAGCGGCGCCACCAGCGTCGCGCCGGTCACCGCGTCGCCGCCGTTTTCCAGCGGGATCATGGTCACTTCGGCGACCGAGTTGCCACCGGAATCGCGCAGCAGCTGATAGAGATCGCAGGGATCGGCTTCGTCTTCGGTCTTGATGCAGCGCAGCGTCCAGTCGCCGTGGGTTTCGCGGACATAATACTGCCCGACCTGCGGTTCCGCCGGGGCGCTGGCGGTTTCGGACGGTGCTTCCGCTTCGTCCGTTTCCGCCGGCGCATCGGCGGCGTCCTCGTCAGCGCTTGCGTCGTCGGCCCCCCCGGCATCGCTGGCGGGCTCGGCGCTGTCGTTCTGCGCAGCGGTCCCTGCGGACGGCGCTGTTTCAGCCGCATCCGCCGCTGCCTCGGCATCGGCCTCGGTCGCCTCGGTGGCTGCCTCCGGCGCGGAAGTCGCATCATTCGCCTCTGTCTCAGCCGGATCCGCCGATGCCGCCGCGTCCTCGGCTGCATCGCTTACGTTCTCCGCCGCATCACCCGCGGCTGCCGCGGCGCTGTCAGCCGCCTCGCCCGCTGCATCCGCCGCGCTATTGGCCGCGTCCTGCGCTGCAGCCGCGGCATCTTCGGTAGCCTGGCTTGCCTCTGCCGGGGCGTCGGTTGCGCTCTGCGCCAGAATCGGCGTCGCGCTCAGCATCAGGATTGCGGCGAGCGCGGTCGAGCTGGTCTTCGGTGACATGCGGGTCTCCTTGCGTGTTGGACGGTCGATCAAAGCGTTAACACCTGATTCCGGGATTGTCAGGGCAGAAGATATGGCCCGGATTCACGGTTCTGTCAGGAAACCGGGACTGCGACATTATGCCGCGAGTGAACACTGTCCAGCACAACGGCAACGCGAGTCGAGCATTTCCGCGCTAAAATACTGTTTTCATTGAAAAAAGGGTCATGAAAACATGACCCTTTCCTCTCCCTGCCGGACTGGCCGGTCTTAGCTATTGCCGGGACGGTAAAGAGGCTCCGGAAGGTGGTCAACTATCCTTTCGGACAGGTTTACACTTCGGCGAAACTCGAAAAAAGCCGCGCCCGAGGGCGCGGCAGTCCAACAGGGAGGAAGTGTTCGGGAGGAACGCGAAAGCGCCCCGCGAACAATCACAGTGTGGCACAAAAATGTTAAAATTGTATTGTAATTCCGCACGCCTCTGGCGAAACGCCTGAATTCTATTGCGGAAAGGCCTCACATGCAGCTGATCGACCCGGAAAACGGCACCATCTTCATTGGCGGCGCCGGCAAGGATTACGCCGCGCCGGAACATCTTCTGATGAAATATGCCAATCGTCACGGGCTGATCGCCGGCGCGACCGGCACCGGCAAGACGGTGACGCTGCAAACCCTGGCCGAATCGCTTTCGGTCATCGGGGTGCCGGTGTTTCTGTCCGATGTGAAAGGCGATCTGGCCGGGCTGGCGAAACCGGGCTCGACCGGGGCGAAGCTGCATGACGCCTTCGCCAAGCGCGCCGGCACGATCGGGCTGGATCTCGATTACCAGCAATTTCCGGTCACGTTCTGGGACGTGTTCGGCGAGAAGGGCCATCCGGTGCGCACCACCCCCGCCGAGATGGGGCCGCTGCTGCTGTCGCGCTTGCTGGATCTGACCGATGTGCAAGAGGGCGTGCTGAACATCGCCTTCCGCGTCGCAGACGAGCAGGGGCTGGCGCTTCTGGATCTCGCCGATCTGCAATCCATGCTGGTCTGGGTCGGGCAGAACGCCTCGGATCTGTCGCTCAGCTATGGCAATGTCAGCACCGCCTCGGTCGGCGCGATCCAGCGGGCCCTGCTGACGCTGGAAAACGAGGGCGGGGATTCGCTGTTCGGAGAACCGGCGCTGGAACTGGCCGATCTCTTGCGGCGCGACGAGAGCGGAAAGGGCATGATAAACATCCTTGCCGCCGACCGGCTGATGAACGCGCCGCGGCTCTATTCGACATTCCTACTCTGGCTGCTTTCGGAACTGTTCGAGCAGCTTCCCGAGGTGGGCGACCCCGAAAAGCCCGTCGCGGCCTTCTTCTTTGACGAAGCGCATCTGTTGTTCGACGATGCGCCCAAGGCGCTTGTCGACAAGATCGAGCAGGTGGCACGGCTGATCCGCTCGAAAGGGGTCAGCGTCTGGTTCATCAGCCAGAACCCGACCGACGTGCCGGAGGATGTTCTGGGCCAGCTTGGCAACCGGGTGCAGCATGCGCTGCGGGCCTTTACCGCAAAGGATCAGAAGGCGCTGCGGCTCGCGGCCGAGAATTACCGCCCGAACCCCGATTTCGACACGGCCGAGGCGATCACCGAGGTTGGCACGGGCGAGGCGGTGACGTCGTTTCTCGAAGCCAAGGGCGTGCCCGGCGTGGCGATGCGGACATTGATCCGCCCGCCTTTCTCGCAGCTTGGCCCGATCACCGATGCCGAGCGCAGCGCGGTGATGGCGACCTCACCGATGGCGGCCAAATACGACAAGAGGCTGGACCGGGATTCGGCGCGCGAGATCCTCACGAAGCGCGCCGAGGAAGCCGCAGCCGAGGCGCAACAAGCGGCGACGCCCTCAACGGATGACGATGATCTCTGGGTGGTCGGCGGAGAGAAGAACGAAAGCTTCACCCGCGCGCGGCGCTATAATCCGGACCTCACCTTTTCCAAGAAGAAAAGTAGCGGTGGGCGGCGCAGCTCGCGCAGCGACTCGGTGCTGACCACCTTGGGGAAGACCGTCGCCCGCGAAATCGGGCGCAGCGGCACGCGCACGATCATGCGCGGCGTTCTGGGCGGGCTGTTCCGGGGTCGCTGAACGCGATCACCCGCAGCCCCGGCTTTCTGCGCCGTCCCGCGCCCATCGGCGTGATCTCCCGAGCGTCACTTTCGGGCGCGGCGGTGATTTCGGCCAGCAACGCGATCAGCAGCAGGATATGGCGATGCGGATCATATTCCGCGCGCCCCGCCCGGCGTGCGGCATCTATTTGCGCCTCGGCCTCACGCAGCCGGATGAGCGCCGCCTGACGCGGCGGGGCCGTTTCGCAGCGCAGCACGCGGGGCAGATCCCTCGCACGTTTCCATGCCCCCTGCCCGGCCTTCGCCGCCCGGATCAGGCAGACGGGGCGCCGCAGCACGGCACCAGGTTCAGGCGGCGCATCATTCAGCGGAACAGACGCGATATGAAAGCGGCGCGGATCGTCGATGAAGCTCATGGTCACATCCCTTGCTGTGTCGTGCCGCGCCAAGGTGGCACAACCTTTGCGTGCGTTGCGTGACGGGGCGATGCAACGCACGATCCCAAAGGATTTCTTTAGGGAATGTTAGGAAAAATGGCGTTCTCCTTAACCTACACCTGTCCAAAGCGACAGGTAGCATCAGGCAAGGGCGAATAGCTGCTGCCTCGCCCGATCAATGACAAGGGAAGAACATGACCATTTTGACGCCAGATTTCGACGTGGCCGGTGCGGTCTTTTCCGATCCGCGTGTGGGCGCGCTGGATCGGGGCGCGCGCCGCGCGGTCGAAGCAGCCAGCGACGGGGCGCTTGCCTCGGATGCGCAGCTTTATCTGCGCCATGTCGAGGGCGGCGAAACCATTCGGGCGCTGGCTCGGGAGACGGGTCACCACCCCTCGACGATCCTGCGCCGCATCCGCCGCTTCGAAAGCCGGCGCGACGATCCGCTGGTCGATGAAGCGCTGAAAAAGATGGGCGTGTCCGACCTGCCTTCCCGCGCTGACCGCCGCGCCGAGGTTCAGATGCGTCAGATCCTGCGCCGCCTCTCGGAACCCGGGGCCGAGCTGGTCGTCGCACCGGGCATGGAGAAGGCCATTGTCATGCGCGGCGAGATCCGCACCGCCGTGCTCGACCGCCCACTGGCCGAGCGTCTCGCGCTGAATGAGTGGGTCGAAAAACGGGCCGGCAGCCATCGGATGCTGCGCTATCGTCTGTCGGGCGCCGGGCGCGGCGCGCTGCGCCGGCTCGGGCGCGGCGATGGCGGGCTGCCCCGCGCGGGCGATTTTGCCGATGCCAGGCCGGTCGCGTCCAAGCCCGCTCAGTCTGGCATGGCGGAGGGTGCGGCCACCTTCGATCACGCCGAGCGGCATCGTGTCTGGGCCGATCGCCAGCTGCCCGACCCAGAGAGCGGACAGCCTCGCCGGATGCGCGTCAATCTGGCAGAAAGCCCGCTGCTTCTCCTTGCCCGGCGCCGCGACGCGAAGGGCAGACCATTCCTCGCCCCCGAGCTGGTCGCCGCCGGGGAACGTCTGCGCGAGGATTTCGAACTGGCGCAGATGGGGCCGAGCGTCACCCAGAACTGGGACCGGTTCCTGACGGCCGGGATCGACATCGGCGCAAGGCCTGGCGGCCATGCGGGCGGATCGGAAAGCGCCCGGACCCGTGTTGCCGAGGCACTGCGCGAGCTTGGCCCCGGCATGGGCGATCTGGTGCTGAGGGTCTGCTGCTTCCTCGAAGGGCTCGAAATGACCGAACGCCGTCTGGGCTGGTCGGCGCGCTCGGGCAAGGTCGTGCTGAAACTGGCGCTCGAACGGCTGGCGCGGCATTACGACGACCGCTACGGCCCCGGCGCCCCGATGATAGGCTGAGCCTGCGAAAGGTCGTCCTGAGGGGCGGGCTGTTCCCGTCCCGCCGGGCCGAGCCCCGGCGCAGAGGGCATGGCAGGGCTTCGCGCGACGCCGTTGATCACGCAGCGGAAAGCGATTAGGTCTGGTGCAACTCCGCCAAGAGGCCACCATGACCGAACAGCCCCCTGCCCTCCGCGCCCTCTCCGCCCGCGCGCGCCACCCCGAAAAGGCGCATCGCCCCGATCAGGCCCAGCCCAAGAAGCCTGACTGGATCCGGGTCAAGGCGCCAACCTCGCAGGGCTACAAGGAGACGCGCGACATTCTGCGCGAGAACCGTCTTTCGACCGTCTGCGAGGAAGCCGGCTGCCCGAATGTCGGCGAATGCTGGTCGCAGGGTCACGCCACCATGATGATCATGGGCGAGATCTGTACGCGGGGCTGTTCCTTCTGCAACATCATTACCGGCAAGCCCGATGCGCTCGACCCGTTCGAGCCGGGGCGCGTCGCCCATGCGGTGCAGAAGCTGGGGCTGAACCATGTCGTCATCACCTCGGTCGACCGCGACGATCTGGACGATGGCGGGGCCGAGCATTTCGCACAGGTGATCCGCGCGATCCGGCATCGCTCGCCCAAATCCACCATCGAGGTGCTGACCCCGGATTTCCTCAAATGCGGCCCGGAAGCGCTTGAAACCGTTGTCGAAGCGCGGCCTGACGTGTTCAACCACAATCTTGAAACCGTGCCCGGCCTGTATCCTTCCGTGAGGCCCGGTGCGCGTTATTTCCACTCGCTGCGGCTGTTGCAGCGGGTGAAAGAGCTCGATCCGGCCATGTTCACCAAATCCGGCATCATGGTCGGGCTGGGCGAGGACCGGCAGGGCGTCTTGCAGGTGATGGACGATATGCGCGCCGCGAGTGTCGATTTCATGACCATCGGGCAGTATCTGCAACCGACGCCGAAACATCACCGCGTCGACCGCTTCGTGACCCCGGACGAGTTCCGCGGCTATGAACGCGCTGCCTATGGCAAGGGTTTCCTGATGGTGTCGGCCACGCCGCTGACCCGGTCGAGCTATCACGCAGGCGACGATTTCGCCCGGCTGCGCGATGCCAGGCTCGCCAAGCTGGGCCGGGCATAATTGGCTTGCGGCACGGCGTCGGGGCGGCTATCTCCGGATAGCCCGTTTCTGGGCCCGAGTGGCGGAATGGTAGACGCAGCGGATTCAAAATCCGCCGGAGCAATCCATGCCGGTTCGAGTCCGGCCTCGGGTACCATCTTCACGGCGGAGCTTGCCTGACATGTCTCATCCGGCTCTGCGCATCGTCGGCCTGCCCGTGATCGGGATCGTGCTGCTGTCGGGCTGCGCCGATTCGAGCGTCGATTATCCGGCGCTGCTGCCCACGGACCAGCTTCTCGCCCCGCCCTCGATTCCCGGCCATGCCGAGATCGCGGCGACCAGTCCCGATCAGGTTGTCTCGGATCTCGAATCGGCCGGGGCGGCGCTGGCGGTATCCTCGGCCGAGGTCACGGCGGCGGACCCGGTGGATGCGCCCGCGCTCGACAGCCGCGCCGAGGCGTTGCGCCGCCGCGCCGAGGCGCTTCGGCAGCGCGATGCAGAATGCGGGGATCTGCCCGACGATCCGGATTGCTGATCCGCCGCCGCGATCACCGCGGCATCGATTCTCCGACCGATGCTGCCGCAAGAACGGCATAGCGACGCCAGCCCCGCCGCTGAAAGCGCGGCTGGCCGGACATCCGCGCGCTCAGTTCGACAGACCGGGCGGCGGGCCGGACAGAGGGTCCATCGCCCCTCCGCCTGCCGCATCGCCCTGCTCTGGCGCTGGCGCATCGGTTTGCGCCTCGTCCGCTGCGGGGGCGGTCTCTGCGAGGGTTTCGGCGCCGTCGCTTTCCGCCGCCGGTCCTCCGAAATCGGGCGCGCCGCCCAGCGGGTTGAGATCGCCGGACCCGCCGGGCGCTGCGCCCTCGCTGCCTCCGTCAGAGCCCGCGCCCGTTGCTCCGCCCGGTGCCGCATCGCTGCCGAAGGGCGCGTCCAGATCGCCGAATCCGCCCAGACTGCCGAAGCCGCCATTCTCTCCGCCGCCCATCGGCACCTGGAAATCGACGCTGTCCAGATCCACCGGCGCGCCGCGATAATGCATCACCAGTCCGGGGAACATGATGACCACGACGATCATGACGATCTGGATGAGCACAAAGGGCACCGCGCCCCAATAGATCTGGCTTGTCTTGACCGGCGCCATCACCTGCCCGGTCAGCTTGTCCTCATACGAGACACGCGGCGCCACGGATCGCAGATAGAACAGCGCGAACCCGAAGGGCGGATGCATGAAGGATGTCTGCATGTTCACGCCCAGAATCACCCCGAACCAGATCAGGTCGATGCCAAGGCTTTCCGCCGCCGGTGCCAGCAACGGCACGATAATGAAGGCCAGTTCGAAGAAATCGAGAAAGAAGGCCAGCAGGAAGACCAGCACCGAAACAGCGATCAGGAAGCCATATTCCCCGCCCGGCAGCGAGGTCAGCAGATGCTCGACCCAGATATGTCCGTTCACCCCGTAGAAGGTCAGCGAAAAGACCCGCGCCCCGACAAGGATGAACATCACGAAGCTGGCCAGCCGGATCGTCGCGGCAAGCGCCTGGCGGATCACATCATAGCTCAGCCGCCGCTTCATCGCCGACAGGATCAGCGCGCCGACCGCGCCCATCGCGCCGCCCTCGGTCGGGGTCGCCCAGCCGAGAAAGATCGTGCCGAGCACGAAGAAGACAAGCGCCAGCGGCGGCACCAGCACGATGATGACCTGCTGCGCCAGCTTGCTGAGGATCCCGAGACGGTGCTCGTCGCGCGGGGTGAAATCGACCACGCCCGACAGCAACCGCATCAGCAGCGTAAAGATCACGAAGGCCAGGATCGCCGCGCCGAACAGCACCACGATCAGCAGCCCGACCTGGGGGTTGGTCGATAGCGAAGACACGAAATCGGAATTCACGATGGCCGACAGCGCCAGCCAGGCCAGCCCCGCAGCGACCGCTGCCGCGCCGACCTTGACCAGGAAGCGCCAGCCCTCCTTGTCGGTCATGGCGACGAGGAACAGGAACCCGACCGCCGCCGCCGCGCCGAGAATATCGGCATTGCTGCCCTGCGTCGGGTAAAGATAGTGATGCGAGGCAAAGGCCACCCCGACCGCAATCGCGATCACGATCAGCAGCGACGTCACGCCCGATCCCAGCGTCCGCGCCTCTTTCGGCAGCGCCGGCACCGAGCTGGGGCGGATCAGCGACATCACGAAGACATAGCCCAGATAGATGCCGGTCAGCACCAGGCCGGGGATCAGCGCACCCTTGTACATATCGCCCACCGAGCGGCCGAGCTGGTCGGCCATGACGATCAGCACGAGGCTCGGCGGAATTATCTGCGCCAGCGTCCCCGATGCGGCGATGACCCCGGTGGCAATGCGCCGGTCATAGCCATAGCGCAGCATGATCGGCAGCGAGATCAGCCCCATCGCGATCACCGAAGCCGCCACCACCCCCGTCGTTGCCGCGAGCAGCGCGCCCACGATGATGACCGCATAGGCAAGCCCGCCGCGCACCGGGCCGAAAAGCTGGCCGATCGTGTCCAGCAGATCCTCGGCCATGCCGGATTTCTCCAGCAGGATGCCCATGAAGGTGAAGAAGGGAATCGCCAGCAATGTCTCGTTCGACAACACCCCCCAGAGCCGGTCCGGCATGGTGCCGAGAAGATTCCAGTCGAGATAGATCGAGCTCGACAGCGGTGCGAGTTCGACGCCGATCACGAAGAACAACAGCCCGTTCGCGGCAAGCGCGAAGGCCACCGGATAGCCGAACAGCAAAAACAGGATCAGCGAGACGAACATGATCGGCGCCATGTTCTGCGCGATAAGCTCCATCATGACCGCGTCTCCCGCCCGCTGTGGTCGCGACCGTCGCGCCGCGCCGTGTCGCGGTCGGGGTCCAGCTCGGTCATCGGATGGTCCGGATCGGCAAAGCCCGCCCCGTCGCGCAGCGACTCGTCGATGTCGAGCGGGGCGTGATGGCCGCGCAGCTCATGCGGGTCGTCGATCTTACCGCGCATCACCGCGATCTTCTTGATGATCTCGGAAATGCCCTGAAGGAACAGCAGCAGAAAGCCGATCAGCAGAATCGCCTTGGCCGGCCAGAGAATCAGCCCGCCCGCGCTCGCCGAGACCTCGCCGCGCGCATAGGAACGGGTGACATAGGGCCAGAGGAAATAGATCATCAGCGCGGTGAAGGGCATGAGAAACAGCACATGGCCGATCAGGTCGATCCAGTGCTGAACCCGCCGCGACCAGGCGCCATAGACGATGTCGATGCGGATATGCTCGTTCTCAAGCAGCGTATAGGCGGCCGCCCACATGAAGGCCGCGCCGTACAGATACCACTGCAATTCCAGCCACATATTCGACGAGGTGCTGAACACCTTGCGCACGATCGCATTGCCGGCGCTGACCAGAACGGCCAGCAGAATCAGCCAGGACACCGCCTTGCCGACCGCCGCGTTGAAACGGTCTATGCCGCGCGCAAGGCCCAACAGACCACTCATCGGAACTCCTCCCCGTGGCGCCGCGCATCGGTTGCGACGCGGCGCGTAAAGCATTTGCGTTTATCCTTGCCGGGCGGGCCGCATTCAACCCCAAACCGGCGCGGCAGGCACGGCGCAGCCCCTTCGCCCGGCGCCCGCCATCCGCGAGGATCGCGATGCTTGCCGTCCCGCCATGCGCAACTTGACGCGGCGTCCCCGCCTGATGTGTCGCGAAGCCTTGCCTGTCGGTTGAATTTGCCTAACCTTGTTCCATTCCGGCGCGCAGGAGACGCGCCCATCCAACACGGGAGATCACCCTATGACGAAACTCCTCATGTCGACCGCGCTCGCGCTGTCCTTCGCCCTGCCCGCCACTGCGGCCACGGTGGCCGATGGCGATGAGCTGGCCGAGACTCAGGAATATAATTTCTGGCTGCTCGACGCGATCAAGACCACCGATCCGCAGCTGAACACCGATGTCGAAGGCTCGGACGTGCTGCGCCAGCTCTTCGAGGGGCTGATGAACGAAGACCTGCAAGGCGGCATGGTGCCCGGTGTGGCCACCGATTACGAGGTCTCTGAAGATGGCCTGACCTATACGTTCAACCTGCGCCCCGAGGCCAAGTGGTCGAACGGAGAGCCGGTGACCGCGCAGGATTTCATCTATGGCTGGCAGCGCGCCGTGGATCCGGCGAATGCGTCGGAATATGCCTGGTTCATCGAGTTGATGAACGTCGTCAACGCCAGCGAGATCGTGAATGGCGAGGCCGAGCTGGACACGCTCGGTGCCACCGCCATCGACGACAACACGCTGGAGGTCAAGCTGACCAAGCCGACCCCCTATTTCATCAAGATGCTCAGCCATCCCACGACATTCCCGGTGCTGAAAAGCGTCGTGGACGAACATGGCGACGACTGGACGCAGGCCGGCAATCTGGTCGGGAACGGCGCATATGTCCTGACCGATCACGATCTCGGCGTTCAGATCACCATGGAGAAGAACCCGGAATACTGGGACGCCGACAGCGTGATCCTTGAAAAGCTGAACGGGATCACCGTCAACGACATCAATGTCGCGCTGACCCGCTATCAGTCGGGCGAGCTTGACCGTGTCGACATCCCCGCCGGCCAGTATCCGCGCCTGAAGGAGGAATACCCCGAAGAGGCCTATTCGCTTCCCTATGCCTGCTCCTATGCCTATCTGGTCAACTTGTCCGACAAGGGCCGCGAAGAATTGCAGGACCCCAATATCCGCCGCGCGCTGACGCTGGGCCTGGACCGGGACATCATCGTCGAGCAGGTGCTCCAGGGCGGTCAGCGCCCCGCCTATAACTGGACCCATTGGGCGATGGAGGGCTTCGAGATGCCCGAGATCGAGATGGCCTCCATGTCGCAGGAAGACCGCGTCGCGGAAGCCAAGCGCCTGCTGGAAGAGGCAGGTTTCGGTCCCGACAACCCGCTGAACCTGACCCTGAACTACAATACGTCGGAGGATCACAAGAAGATCGCCGTGGTCGCGCAGCAGATGTGGAAACCGCTTGGCGTGAACCTCACGCTGAACAACATGGAGTGGAAGGTCCACACCGACCGCATGCAGGAACAGGATTTCGAACTGGCCCGCTATGCGTGGTGCGCGGACTATAACGAAGCTTCGACCTTCCTCGACTATTTCCGGTCGACCGGCTCGAATTACGGCGAGTTCAACAATGCCGATTACGACGCGTTGCTGGATGAGGCCGTCACCTCGGAGAACCCGAACGAGCAATATACCCAGGCCGAGCAGATCCTCGCGCAGGAACTGCCGCTGATCCCGATCTACCACTATGCGCAGGTCGATATGATCAAGCCCTATGTGAAGGGTCTGCCGTTCGATAACGTGATGAACAGCTGGTACGGCAAGGACATGTATATCGCCGCCGAATAAGGCGTCGCCATATCGCGGACCGGGACGGGGCGGACCTGTCCCGGTCGTTTCACATCGCTTCTCGCGTCACGCTCTCGGGCACCCAATCGGAACCAGAGAATGTTCGGATATATTCTGCGACGGCTGGCTGTTGCCATCCCGACCCTGCTATTGCTGATCATCTTTTCTTTCATGCTGATGCATGCCGCCCCCGGCGGGCCTTTCACTCAGGAACGCGAAGTGCCGGCGCAGGTGCTCGCCAATCTCGAGGCGAAATACGGGCTGGACGACCCTTTGTGGAAGCAGATCGTCGATTACGTCTGGGGCATTCTGCGGCATTTCGATTTCGGCCCCAGCTTCGTCTATCCCGACCGCTCGGTGAACGAGATCATCGCCGCCGGCTTCCCGGTGACGCTAACCTATGGTCTGCTGTCCTTCATTCTGGCGGTCGTGGTCGGCGTGGCACTCGGCGCGGCGGCGGCGGTCCGGCAGAATTCATGGCTGGACTATCTGGCCGTCGGCATCTCGATCGGGGCGCAGGTGCTGCCGAATTTCGTCATGGCCCCGATCCTGGTGCTGATCTTCACCCTCTCGCTCGGCTGGCTGCCCGGCGGCGGGTGGAGCTTCAACAACCCCGATTACTGGATCATGCCGGTGATCGCGCTTGGCACCTCGTATATGGCGTCGATTGCCCGGATCACCCGGTCGTCGATGCTGGAGGTGCTGAGTTCGAATCATATCCGCACCGCCCGCGCCAAGGGCCTGCCGGAACGTCGGGTGATCTGGAAACACGCGCTGAAACCCGCGCTGCTGCCGGTGATCTCTTATCTGGGGCCGGCTTTCGTGTCGATGATCACCGGCTCGGTGGTGATCGACATGTATTTCTCGACCGGCGGGATCGGCAAGAGCTTCGTCGATTCGGCGCTGAACCGCGACTATGCGGTGATGATGGGGGTCACGATCCTTGTCGGTGCGCTGACCATATTGTTCAGCCTAATCGTCGATATCCTCTATGCGTGGATCGACCCCAAGATCAGGTATTGATGACATGACCATGATCGAACACGATAAAATCAAGGGCCTCTCGGACCGTATGGCGGCGGAAGAGGTCAGGGGCCGCAGCCCCTGGGCCGATGCCCGCAAGCGTTTCGTGAAGAACAAGGCGGCGATGGTCGCGCTGATCGTTCTGGTGCTGGTGGTCCTGTTTGCGATCTTCGGGCTGTATCTCGCGGAATGGGATTACGATTCCATCGACTTCATGGTGATGGGCTCGGCGGCCACGCAGGGCGCGCCCTCGCTCGAGAACGGGCATTATTTCGGCACCGACGATCTGGGCCGCGACATCTATGCCCGTACGGTCATGGGCACGCGGATCTCGCTGATGGTCGGCACGGTCGGCGCGCTTGTCGCCGTGGTGGTCGGCACGCTTTACGGCGCGACCTCGGGCTATGTCGGCGGGCGCACCGATCAGGTGATGATGCGGATCGTCGATATCCTGCTGTCGATCCCTTATATGTTCGTGCTGATCCTGCTGCTGGTGATCTTCGGCCGACGGCTGGAGATGCTGTTTCTCGGCATCGGGCTGATCTCGTGGCTGGAAATGTCGCGCATCGTGCGCGGCCAGACCCTGACGCTGAAGAACCGCGAATTCATCGAGGCGGCGCGCGCCACCGGCGTGCCGACATGGAAGATCATCCTGCGCCATATCGTGCCCAACCTGCTGGGCGTCGTCGCCGTCTATGCCACGCTGCTGGTCCCGCTGATGATCCTGACCGAAAGCTTCATCTCGTTCCTCGGCCTCGGCGTGCAGGAACCGCTGACCTCCTGGGGGGCGCTGATCTCGGAGGGGGCCGGCACGATGCGTTACGGGACGATCTGGCAGCTTGGCTTCCCGCTCGGTTTCTTCTGCGTCACCCTGTTCGCGCTGTTCTTCATCGGAGACGGGCTGCGCGACGCTCTGGACCCGAGGGACCGCTGATGGCTTTGCTGAACGTCAAGGATCTGAACGTCACCTTCCAGACCAATGATGGCGATGTGCACGCCGTCAACGGCATCAACCTGTCGCTCGACCGGGGCGAGACGCTCGGCATCGTGGGCGAATCGGGGTCGGGCAAATCGCAGCTTGCCTTTTCGATCATGGGGCTGCTGGCCAAGAATGGCCGCGCCACCGGCAGCGTCACCTTCGACGGGCAGGAGATCCTGAACGCGAAGCCGAAGCTGCTGAACAAGATCCGGGCCGAGCGGATCGCGATGGTGTTCCAGGACCCGATGACCTCGCTCAACCCTTATATGCGGGTCGCCGACCAGATGGCCGAGGTGCTGGTGTTGCATCATGGCATGTCGAAGCGCGAAGCGGTCGATGAATCGATCCGTATGCTGGATGCGGTGCGCATTCCCGACGCCAGGGGCCGTGCGCGGCTGTTTCCGCATGAATTTTCCGGCGGAATGCGGCAGCGGGTGATGATCGCGATGGCGCTTCTGTGCAAGCCCGATCTGCTGATCGCGGATGAACCGACCACCGCGCTCGACGTGACGGTTCAGGCGCAGATCATGACGCTGCTGGATGAATTGCAGGACGAATTCGGCATGGCGATGATCCTCATCACCCATGATCTCGGCGTCGTGGCAGGTTCGTGCGAGCGGGTGATGGTGATGTATGGCGGCCGGGTGATGGAACGCGCCCCCACCGACCCCGCCTTCGCCGATCCCAGCCACCCCTATACCCAGGGCCTGCTGGCGGCGATCCCGCGCGTCGATCAGAAGGGCGACCGGCTTTCCGCCATTCCCGGCAGCCCGCCCAACATGACCCGGCCGCCCGCCGGCTGTCCCTTCGCGCCGCGCTGCGACTATGTGATGGAGCGTTGCCGGACCACCATGCCGCCGCTCGACGGTTTTGCGCCGGGGCGCGAGCGTGCCTGTCACGCCCCGATCGAAGCCGTCCGCGCCGGGCCGCCCGCCCATGACGACCTGCCCATCGAGGCTGCCGCCGATGAACAGGGCGCGGCCTCCACCCCGGAGCCCGAGCCGCAGATTAAGGACGGCGTCACCGTCGGCCCCGCCAGTGCCGGAACCCCGCAGGAGCTTCCCGATGACCAACGCTAAGCCGCTGCTCGATGTGCGCGATCTGCGCGTGACCTTCGACATCCGCCGCGAAGGCGACATGCCCTGGACCCCGCCCCGGCTGCTTCATGCGGTGGGCGGCGTGGACTTCACGCTGCAACCCGGCGAAACGCTGGGGATCGTGGGCGAATCTGGCTCGGGCAAATCGACGCTGGCCCGCGCGCTGATCGGGCTTGCCCCGGCGACGGGCACGGCAACATGGCAGGACGGCACCGATCTGATCGGGCTGAGCCCGCGCCGGATGCTGAAATATCGCAGCGACATCCAGATGGTGTTCCAGGACCCGCTGGCCTCGCTGAACCCGCGCATGACCGTAGGCCAGATCATCGCCGAGCCGCTGCGCACGCATCACCCCTCTCTGCCCCGCGCCGAGGTCAAGACCCGCGTCAAGCAGATGATGGAGCGTGTCGGTCTGCTGCCCAACCAGATCAACCGCTATCCGCATGAATTCTCGGGCGGGCAGTGTCAGCGCATCGGCATCGCCCGCGCCCTGATCGTCGAGCCCAAGCTGGTGATCTGCGACGAGCCCGTCTCGGCGCTGGATGTCTCGATCCAGGCGCAGGTCATCAATCTTCTGGGCGATCTGCAACGCGATCTCGGGCTGGCGCTGATCTTCATCGCCCATGACCTGTCGGTGGTGAAGCATATCTCGGACCGGGTGCTGGTCATGTATCTGGGCCGGGTGATGGAACTGGCCGAGGCCGAGTCGCTCTATGCACAGCCGCAGCATCCCTATACCCAGGCGCTGCTTTCTGCGGTGCCTGTGCCGGACCCGGATCTCGAACGGTCCAAGACCATCATCCCCCTGACCGGCGAACTGCCCTCGCCCATGTCGCCCCCCTCGGGCTGCGTCTTCCGCACCCGCTGCCCGCGCGCGCAGCCGGCCTGCGCCGAGCGGGTGCCCGAACTGATCGGCGATCCCCAGCATCTGACCGCCTGCCATTTCCCGGGTCCGTTGGATGACGCAGAAATTGCGCGCGCGGCAGAGGCCGAGGCCGAACCCGTTTAGGCACCAAGGCAACAGATGCGCGGAATTATTAACCTTTATTAGCTCACGCCCTGTTGAACGCGGTTCCCGCATCTGATCTTAACCCGGCGACATCGCTGGTGCCGGTGTGCGATACTTCGCTGAAGGTCTCGCCAGCTTAACCATTCAGACGGGGGGTGTGATGGCGGATTATTCATTTGGCGGGCTGCTTGACGCCGACGGCGCTTTCACCTGGGTCTCCGGTGGCACCAACCCCGGCCTGACGATTGACGAGGCGAGCAACGGCCTGCCCGAGGTCTCGGCGGGGCAGGTCTTTACCTATAATGGCGGCGGCAAGGAAGCCGTGGTCGTGACCGACGACGACACCGGCTTTTTGGAAAGCGACAGCAGCCAACAGCGTCTTGCCGAACCCGCGACGATCAACGGCGTCAGCTATGGCGCCGGGACTCAGATCACCAGCACCGGGCTGATCCTGTTCCGCGACCCTGATACCGGCACCGAATACACCGTCTATACCGGCACGATGGGCACCAATAGCGACCGGGAAACGAGTGCGACCGAGTTCTATATCTGGCAGGATGGCAAAGAGCCGCCCGACGGGACCGACCTGACCGTGGTATCCCGATCGCAGCCCCGCTCGATCCCCTATAGCACCCTGCCCGCCCCGTGTTTCTGCAACGGCACGCTGATCGAAACGCCCGACGGGCCGCGCCCGGTCGAAGACCTGAGCGAGGGCGATCTTGTCATTACGGCTTCGGGCCGCGCGATGCCGATACTCTGGATCGGGTCTCGCGAGGTGCAGCCGCAAGAGCTGCTCGCCCTGCCCAACCTGCGGCCGGTGGTGATCTCTGCCGGCAGCCTCGGTAAAGCCCGGCCCGCGACGGATCTGATGTTGTCACCGCAGCACCGCGTCCGGATCTCTTCGGCGATCACGCAGGCACTGGCCGGCACGGCCCATGTGCTGATCCCGGCGATCAAGCTGCTTGGGGTGCCGGGCGTCCGCCTGCATGATGGCAATGTGCCTTTCACCTATTTCCACCTGCTGCTTGAAGCGCATAGCTGCGTGCTCAGCAACGGCGCATGGACCGAGTCGCTGTATCTCGGCAAAGAGTTTCTGGGCAGCCTCTCTGCGGAGGGGCGGGCCGAGCTGGAGATGATCTTCCCCGAGCTGTTCGACGCGGATTTCCGCTATCCGCTCGCCGCCCCGATCATGTCGCGCCGCAAGGCGGTGGACCGGCTGATCGCCCATCATCTGAGTGAATCGTCACCGCTGAGCTGAGCGCGCCCGCGCCGTCTGACCGAGGCTGGCTGCAAGACGCTGGCTGTCCGGCGCCCGCTGCATACCCGGTGTGCCGGCCGTGGGCGTGTCTGGGGGATCAATCCTCCGCCGTCGCCTCGGCCCTGCTCTTGCCCGAAACATCCAGCGCCAGCGTCGCGGCCATGAACGCGTCCAGATCGCCATCCAGCACGCCCTGCGTGTCCGAGGTCTCATGCGAGGTGCGCAGATCCTTCACCATCTGATAGGGATGCAGCACGTAGGACCGGATCTGGTTGCCCCATCCGGCATCGCCCTTGGCGTCGTGCTGGGCATTGATCTCGGCATTTCGACGGTCGAGCTCTTGCTGGTAAAGCCTTGCTTTCAGGGCATTCATCGCCGCTTCGCGGTTCTGGTGCTGGGACTTCATCGAGCTGGTCACCACGATCCCGGTCGGCAGGTGGGTGATCCGCACCGCCGAGTCGGTGGTGTTGACATGCTGCCCGCCCGCGCCGGATGACCGATAGGTGTCGATGCGGATATCGCTGTCGGGCACGTTGATCTCGATATTCTCATCCACCACCGGATAGACCCAGACCGAGGAGAACGAGGTATGCCGCCGCGCCGAGCTGTCATAGGGCGAGATCCGCACCAGCCGGTGCACACCCGACTCCGTCTTCAGCCAGCCATAGGCGTTATGCCCCGAAATCCGGTAGGCGGCCGAGCGGATGCCCGCCTCGTCGCCGGCGGATTCTGAAATGAGTTCGACGTCATAGCCCTTCTTCTCGGCCCAACGCACATACATCCGCGCCAGCATGGACGCCCAGTCGCAGCTTTCCGTGCCGCCCGCGCCCGCGTTGATTTCAAGGAAGGTGTCGTTGCCATCCGCCTCGCCGTTCAGCAGCGCCTCAAGCTCTTTCTGGGCGGCTTCCTCGGCCAGCTTCTTCAGGTTGCTTTCCGCTTCCGAGACCAGTTCATCGTCGCCCTCGGCCTCGGCCAGTTCGACCATCTCGGCATTGGCCTCCAGATCGCCCTCGATGCGGCGATAGCCTTCGACGGCATCGGACAGCGCCTGACGGTCGCGCATCAGCTTCTGGGCGCGGGCCGGGTCGTTCCACAGCTCGCCATCCTCGATCATCGCGTTCAGCTCTTCCAGCCGGTGCGGCGCGGTCTCCCAATCCATGCGCTGCGCCAGCAGCCGCAGGGATTTGCGGATCGCATCGACGGTGGCAGCGGTTTCGGCGCGCATGGGGTCGGTCCTTCCGTAACGGGTGGATGGTGAGATAACGCGAGACGGCCGCCCTCACAAGGGCGGCCGGTGCGGCGCAGGCGGATGGGTCAGTACAGCCCGCCCGACGAGAGCGTGCCGAAATCGGCCTTTTGCGGGATGACCTTCTTCTTGCCCGAAGAGGTGGTCACGGTCTTGGCCCGGCTGCCGCCACCACTGCTGGATTGGGGCAGTTCCTTCAGCGTCAGCGGTATTCCTTCGACCTTCGGCATGATCTTCGCCTCGAAGCCGCCGTCGATGGCCTGCATCCCCGAGCCGAGCGGCACGGTGCCGTTGCGGAAGAATTCCGAGATGACGTTGTCGCCCGAGGCATCCGAGGACAGCGGCGCGCCGGTGAAGCGATCGATCTTGCGGAAATAGCCGCCTTCGGGAACCTTGAACCGGGTGCCGCCATATTCGCGCACAGCCTCGCGCATGAAGGCGTTGAAAACCGGCACACAGAGCGTGCCGCCATACGCATTCTTGCCGAGCGTGCGCGGCTGGTCATAGCCCAGATAGCAGCCCGCGACGATATTCGACGAGAACCCGACGAACCAGACATCCTTCGCGTCGTTGGTGGTGCCGGTCTTGCCCGCGATCGGCACTGGCAGGTTCACCCCCTTGCCCGAGCCGCGCTTGACCACGCCTTCCATCATCGAGGTGATCTGATAGGCGGTCACGGCATCCATCACCCGCTCGCGATTCGTGTCGATCTCGGGCGAGCTGCCGGCGGGCAGCGCGTTCTGCGAACACCCCACGCAATCACGCTGGTCATGACGATAGACGGTGCGGCCCAGCCGATCCTGCACCCGGTCGACAAGTGTAGGCTCGACCCGCTCGCCGCCATTGGCGAACATTGCATAGGCCGCGACCATGCGGAACAGGGTCGTTTCCTGCGCGCCGAGCGAGTTGGCGAGGAAGGGCTTCATCTCGCCCTCATCATAGACGCCGAAGCGCTCGGCGTAATCGGCGACGGTGTTCATGCCGATATCCTGCGCGACCCGGATCGTCATCAGGTTGCGCGACTGTTCGATCCCGGTGCGCAGCGGCGTCGGGCCATAGGTGCGGTTCGATGCGTTCTTGGGGCGCCACAGCCCGTCGGGCGTGTTGATGGCGATTTCCTCGTCCACCACGATGGTGGCCGGGGTGTAACGGTCATCCAGGGCCGCCGCATAAACAAAGGGCTTGAAGCTCGATCCCGGCTGGCGCATCGCCTGCGTCGCGCGGTTGAAGACGGAGGACTGATAGGAAAATCCGCCCTGCATGGCCAGCACGCGGCCGGTATTCACGTCCATCGCCATGAAGCCGCCCTGCACCTCTGGCACCTGACGCAGGGTCCAGCGGATGAAGCTGCCATCGCTGTCGCTGGTCATGGCGCGCACCATCACCACATCGCCACGCTGCGCCAGATCCCCTACCCCGTTCGCGCGCGGGCCGAGAGAGCCATCCTCGCGTTCCGGGCGGGCCCATTGCGCGTCCTTGGCCGGGACCCAATGCCCGTCCGCGTCTTCCTCGATCCCTTCGATACCGATCCGCGCATTGCCGCTGTCGCTGAGTTCGAGAATCACGGCCGGCATCCAGCCCGGCACGTCACGCGGGGCGTCCTTGACGTCGAACAGCGCCGCGCGCCAATCGGCCTCGGAGCCAAGCTGTTCCTCAGGAATGGTCGCGATCACACCATGCCAGATGCCCCGGCTGCGGTCATAATCCTCCAGCGCCTCGCGCAGCGCGTCCGATGCCACGGACTGCATTTGCGGCTCGACCGTGGCGCGGATGGTCAACCCTCCGCCGAAAAATTCATCCTCGCCGAATTCCTCGGATAGCTGGCGGCGGATCTCGTCGGTGAAGTAATCGCGCGGCGGCAGCTTTTCCTCAAAAGCCTCGAAATCGCCGTTCTGCACCGAGCGCAGCGGTTTGGCGGATTCGGCCTTCATCGTCGCTTCGTCGATATAGCCGTTCTGCCACATCTCGCGCAGAACATAGTTGCGCCGTTCGGTCACGCGATCCTTCGCGCGGACGGGATGATAGCGGCCCGGCGCCTGCGGCATCGCGGCCAGCGTCGCGGCCTCATGCGGTTCCAGCTCGGCCAGGGTCTTGTTGAAATAGGTCTGCGCCGCCGCGGCCACGCCATAGCTGTTCTGGCCGAGGAAGATCTCGTTCAGATAGAGTTCGAGGATCTGATCCTTGGTCAGCGACTGTTCCAGACGCGTGGCAAGGATCAGTTCCTTCACCTTGCGCTCGACCGTGCGATCCGAGGACAGAAGCAGGTTCTTCGTCACCTGCTGCGGAATGGTCGACGCACCGCGCAGATTTTCCCCCCGCGACACGACCGCATCGCGCGCCGCCGCCACGATGCCGCGCATGTCATAGCCGCTATGCTGGTAGAAGTTCTTGTCCTCTGCCGAGACGAAGGCCTGCTTGACCAGATCGGGGATCTCTTCGCCCGGCACGAAAAGCCGCCGCTCCTGCGCGAATTCGTCGATCAGCCGCCCTTCGCCCGAATAGACGCGGCTGATGGTCTTGGGGGCGTATTGGGTCAACTGTTCATGACTGGGCAGGTCACGCCCATAGGCCCAGAACACGCCGCCGAGGATCAGGAAGCCGAACAGCATCCCGGTCACCAGCAGCGAGAAGATGGTGCCGAAGAAAGAGAGGATGAACCGGAACAATGACCTGCCTCTTTAATTGTTAGGCGGTTTATTAACCGCGCAGCGATGCGAGGTCAAAACAAGCTTGGGTGAAACGGAGCATTTCCGTTACGGAATTTGCGGCGGTTTTGGCCGGGCCGCGTTCAGTGTCGGCGCAGCGCGGCCAGCGAGGCATCGTCGGCCAGCCAGCCCGACACCCCGTCGGCAATGGCCTGCGACATCGTCGCCCGCCAGCCCGGATCGGTCAGATTGGCACGGTCGCCCGGATCGGTGAGAAACCCCAGCTCGACCAGGATCGAGGGAATATCGGGCGATTTCAACACGCTGAAGGCGGCCCCCTTGACCGGGTTGCGATGCAGCGCCAGCCCGGCCTGCGAGAACCGCGCCGACAGATGCTTGGCCAGCGACTCGGATCGCGGATGTGTGTCGGCGCGCGCCATGTCCATCAGTGTTTCCGCGATCTGGTCGTCGGTCCCTTCCAGATCCAGTCCCGCCACCAGATCGGCCCGGTCATGCCGCGCGGCAAGCTGGCGCGAGGCACGGTCATCGGCCTGGCTGTTCCAGGTAAAGATCGCGGCGCCCGCCGCCTGACCCTCGGGCAGCGCATCGGCATGAAGCGAGATCAGCAGATCGGCATTCGAGGCCCGCGCCTCGGTCATCCGTGCCTCGAGCCCGACAAACACATCCTTGCGCCGCGTCAGCACCACCTCGAACCCGGCGCGGATCAGTTTCTCGGTCAGCTCATGTGAGAAATCCAGCATCAGATCGGATTCGCGCAGGCCGGACTCCACGGCGCCGGCATCGACGCCGCCATGCCCCGGATCGATCGCGATGCGCAGCGGGCGCGGCCTTGACGGATCGACGACCGGCGTGGTCGGCTGCGGCAGGTTCCACAGCGCCGACATGGCATTCGGCGCGCCCTGATACGCCTCGGCCGCCACCGGATCGAGCCTCAGGATCAGCTCTGCACCCGGACGCGCATCGGTCCGCATCGTCGCCGCGCTGATTTTTCGCGGCCCGCGCAGCTCAAAGACCAGCCGCGACCAGCCGGGGCGGAACGGGGCGGCCCGGACCGCCTGGAACAGCGTCGCGCCCTCCATGTCGTCGATCTCGCCCGGCGCGACGTTCAGCCCCCTCGCGTCGATCACCAGCCGCCGCGGCTCGTCGAGCAGCATCAGCCGGTAAGGCACCGCCGCGCTCAGCCCCAAGGAGAGAACCAGCGTCTCATCCTGCTGCGTGACCGAGGACCGCCCTGCCTCAAGCGTCGCGCCCTGCGGCTGCGCCAGCGTCGCCGCGGGCCAGATCAGACATAGGAGCGACAGCAGGATGGCCGCCGGCCGCATCAGCGCGTCTCCATGAAGCGCGTGAGCCGGGTGATCGCCTCGGCAATCTCTTCGCTGCCGCGCGCATAGGAAAAGCGCAGCGTGGTCTTGCCACGGCGCGGATCGAAATCCAGCCCCGGCGTCGCCGCCACACCGGCGCCTTCGAGAATCTCGGCTGCAAAGCGGCTGCTGTCATCGGTCAGCGAAGAGACATCGGCGTAAAGATAGAACGCCCCGTCGGGCGGCGCGATCCGGTCGAAACCGAGCCCTGGCAGCGCTTGAAGCAGCATCTGCCGGTTCTCGGCATAGACCGCCAGCCGCGCCTCGCATTCTTCGGTCGCCTCGAGCGCCGCGAGTGCCGCAACCTGGCTGGCATGGGACGGGCAGATGAACATGTTCTGCGCCAGCCGCTCGATCGTGCGGACATGATCGGGCGGCACCACCATCCAGCCGATCCGCCAGCCGGTCATCGAGAAATATTTCGAAAATGAGTTGATGACATAGACGTCGTCGCTGATCTCGAGCGCGCTGTGACAGCGCCCGCCATAGCTGAGCCCGTGATAGATTTCGTCCGAGATCACGCTGATCCCGAGTCCGCGCGCGCGATCCAGAAGGCCCCGATAATCGTCCGGCCCCAGCATCGTGCCGGACGGGTTGCCGGGCGAGGCCAGCATCAGCCCCTGAACATCCCCGGGAATCTCCTCGGGGCGCGGCTGATAACGATGCTCGGGCGCGGTCTGGATGCCGACCGGTTGCAGCGACATGGCGCGCATGATCTGGCGATAGCTGGGATAGCCCGGCTCTCCGATGGCGACGCGGTCTCCCGCGTCGAACAGCGCCGCGAAGGCCAGCATGAAGCCGCCCGAAGACCCCGCCGTCACCACCACCCGTTCCGGGTCCAGATCCAGCCCGTACCAGCGTCGATACAGATCCGCAATCCCCGCACGCAGCGCCGGCAACCCGAGCGCAACCGTATATCCCAGAGGCTCGTCCAGCCGGTCGCGAAGCGCCGCGCGTGCGGTTTCGGGCGCGCCGGTGGCAGGCTGGCCGATCTCCATATGGATGATCCGCCGCCCGGCGGCCTCGGCCCGGCGCGCGGCCTCCATCACATCCATGACGATGAAGGGATCGACCTGACCCCGTTTCGACTGCCGCATCTTCGCCTCTGCTCGTTTTGCAAGGTCTATGCCCGCCGCGACACGGTCCGGTCAAGCCATCCGCGCCGCGTCTCGCGTCATTCACGCAGCCGTTGCTTGTGCTTTGCGGGTTTTGCAGCCAGTCTTCGTGCCAAGCCCCATGAAGGACCGGACATGAAAAAACTGCTCGCCGCGCTGCTGCTGACCGCCACCCCCGCCCTGTCGCTGGATCTCGGCGCCATGACCGACGCCGAGAAAGAGGCTTTCGGCGCCGCAGTGCGCGACTATCTGGTCGAAAATCCCGAGGTGATGGTCGAGGTGATGACCGCGCTCGAAGAGCAGCGCCTTGCGCAGGAGGCCGAGAATGACAGCGTGATGCTCAGCCAGCTCGAAGACCAGATCTATAACGACGACAATAGCTGGGTCGGCGGCAATCCCGATGGCGATGTGACCATGGTCGAGTTCATCGATTATCGCTGCGGCGTCTGCCGGCAGGTCTTTCCCATTGTCGAGGAAACGCTGGCAAGTGACGGAAATATAAGGCTTATCCTGAAGGATTTCCCGATCCTCGGCGAGGAAAGCGAGCTTGCGGCCCGCTTTGCCACCGCGGTGAAGCAGATCGAGGGGGACGAGGCCTATAAGCAGGTCCACGATCATTTCTACAACATGCGCGGGAATGTCACGACCGAAGCCCTGCGCGCCACCGCCGAAGAGATGGGCTTCGCTGCGGATGAGATCATGACCGCGATGGACAGCGACGCGGTGAGCGAGGTGCTGGCCGATAACGCGCGGCTTGCCAGCCAGCTCGGCCTGTCCGGCACGCCCAGCTTCATCATCGGCGACACGCTGCTGCGCGGCATGCCCCGCACCGGGCTGGCGCCGGTGATCGAGGAGGCCCGCGCGGCCGCCTCGGAAGGCTGACCGCAAGCTTTTTCATCCGCCAGGACAAGGCGATCAAGACATGACGATATCGGGGGTCGCGGCTGCGCCCAGGCCCTGACGGCGGGTCTATTCCGCCGCCTCGGCAGTCTTGGCGGCTTCGATCCTGGCGGCGCGTTCCTCGACCAGTTCGACGATATGATCGACCATCTGGTCATTGCTCATCTTGTGGTCCTGCCGTCCGGCCATATAGACCATCCCGCTGCCCGCGCCGCCGCCGGTGAAACCGATATCGGTCATCAGCGCCTCGCCCGGTCCGTTCACCACGCAGCCGATGATCGACAGGCTCATCGGAGTCTTGATATGCTCAAGCCGCTCTTCCAGAATCTCGACGGTCTTGATGACGTCGAAACCCTGCCTTGCGCAGGAGGGGCAAGAGATGATCTGCACGCCGCGCGTCCGCAGACCCAGCGATTTCAGGATCTCGAAACCGACCTTCACCTCTTCGACCGGATCGGCGGACAGGCTGACGCGGATCGTATCGCCGATCCCGGCCCAGAGCAGGTTGCCCAGACCGATTGCCGATTTCACGGTGCCGCCGCGCAGCCCGCCCGCCTCGGTGATGCCAAGATGGATCGGCGCGTCGGTGACCTCGGCCAGCTGCTGATAGGCTGCCGCCGACAGAAACACGTCCGAGGCTTTCACGCTGATCTTGAATTCGTGGAAATCGTGATCCTGCAACAGCTTGATGTGATCCAGCCCGCTTTCGACCATCGCGTCCGGGCAAGGTTCGCCATATTTTTCCAGCAGATGCTTTTCGAGACTGCCCGCATTCACCCCGATACGGATCGAGCAGCCGTGATCCTTCGCCGCGCGGACCACTTCGGCCACGCGATCGGCGCTGCCTATATTGCCGGGATTGATGCGCAGACAGGCCGCGCCGGCCTCGGCGGCTTCGAGGGCGCGCTTATAGTGAAAATGGATATCCGCAACGATCGGAACCGGACTTTCGCGGCAGATTTCGCGCAGCGCTTTCGTGGTGTCCTGATCGGGGGCCGAGATGCGCACAATATCGGCGCCTGCATCGGCGGCGCGGATGACCTGGTCCAGCGTCGCGCGCACGTCATGCCCATCGGTGTTGGTCATGGTCTGCACGCTGATCGGCGCGTCGCCGCCGACCGGAACATTTCCGACCATGATCTTGCGGGATTTGCGCCGTTCGATATCGCGCCACGGACGGATCGGATTATGCGTCATCGCTGACTCCCTTGCCTGCGCCCCAGATAGTGCCTCGGGCCGCTGCGGGCAAGCTCAGCGGCGGTCCTGCCCGGCGGGGAGGATCACGGTAAAGCGAGATCCTTTCCCTTTTTCCGATTCGATGCGCAGCTTGCCGCGATGGCGGCTGACGATATGTTTCACGATCGCCAGACCCAGCCCTGTGCCGCCCTGCTGGCGCGAGCGATGGCTGTCGACGCGGTAGAAACGCTCGGTCAGCCGCGGCAGATGCATCTCGTCGATCCCCTCGCCCTTGTCGATGACCGAGACCGCCACGGCCGGGCCGCGCAGCACCGGCTCATGCGCGATATGGCGAAGGGCGAGCGTCACCTCGCCGCCCGCGCCGCCATATTTCACCGCGTTCTCCACGAGATTGTGAAACACCTGGGTCAGTTGGTCAGGATCGCCCCGCACGAAAACCGGCGCCTCCATGCCCTGCTGTTGAAAGCGGACATGGCCGGTCCGCGCCTGCATCGACAGCGTCGCCACGACGCTGTTCACCAGCATGGACAGGTCCACCCGCTCGGCGGGGCGGCGGCGTTCCTCGGATTCGACGCGGCTCAGCGACAAAAGATCCAGCACCAGCCGGTTCATCCGCGCCGCCTCGGATTCCATGATGGCAAGGAATTTCTCGCGCGCGACAGGATCTTCGCGGGCAGGTCCGCGCAGCGTCTCGATAAAGCCCATCATCGCGGTCAGCGGCGTGCGCAGCTCATGGCTGACATTGGCAACGAAATCGCGGCGAAGCTGTTCGGCCTGTTCCAGACCCGAGCTGTCCTCGATCACCACGAGCGCCCCGTTCCGGCCCGGCAGCCCCGAGACGGTGACCTCGGCGGGAATGTCGCGCCCCTGTGCCGAGATCACCAGCCGGTTGCGATAACCGCCCGATTCGACCGCAGAGAGAGAGGGGTCGGGCACGGGCGGGCGGACATGGGCCGGATCGATGACGGAATCCACGGCCTGCACGATGGTCGGGTGGCGCAAAGCGGTGACGAAGGGGCGATCTGTCAGCCGGTCCCCCAGAAGCGTGGTCGCTGCCGCGTTCACCGCGGTGATGCGCCCGCCCGCATCGACCGCGATCACCGCAACCGGCAGCGCCGCGATCAGATCGTGGATCACCTTGCTGTCCATGCGCGCGCCTCAGTCGAGCCGCTTCAACCCGGCCCGGAACCGCGCAGCGTTTTCCTGATAGCGGCGCGCCGATTCGCGCAGCCCGGCAAGCGCCTCGTCGTCGATCTCGCGCACGATCCGGCCCGGCGCGCCCATGACCAGGGCGCGGGACGGGATCTCTTTGCCCTCGGAAATCAGCGCCGCGGCCCCGATCAGCGACCCAGAGCCGATGCTGGCACCGTTCAGCACCGTCGCGCCCATACCGATCAGCACATCCTCGTCGATGGTGCAGCCATGCAGGATGGCGCGATGCCCGACGGTGACATTTGCGCCGACGGTCAGCGGAAATCCCGGATCGGTGTGCAGGCAGCAAAGATCCTGCACATTGGCCCCGCGGCCGATGCGGATTTCCTCGTTATCGCCGCGCAGCACCGCGCCCCACCAGACGCTCGCGCCGGGCTCGATGACGACACGTCCCATGATCTGCGCATCCGGCGCGATCCAGGCATCCTCTGCGATTTCGGGGGCGACCCCGTCCAGTTCCCAGATCATGCGCTGTCTTCCTCCATCAGTCGTTTCACGAAACCGCCCAGCCCCTTCTGCCGGTCGCGGCGCAGCCGCTCGGCGGTGAGGATCGCGGTCAGCCGCTCGAACGTCGCGTCGAGATCGTCATTGACCAGAACATAATCATATTCCGCCCAATGGGAAATTTCC
The DNA here is from genome assembly GCF_027912835.1 of Paracoccus sediminicola. Taxonomy (NCBI): domain Bacteria; kingdom Pseudomonadati; phylum Pseudomonadota; class Alphaproteobacteria; order Rhodobacterales; family Paracoccaceae; genus Paracoccus; species Paracoccus sediminicola. The sequence continues at coordinate 1,015,604 of NZ_CP115768.1, read as the reverse complement.
CCGCGGCTCTTCTCCATGCGGCCGGCGATCACCTCGGGCGCGTCCTGCCCGCGAGAGATCAGCCGCCGTTCAAGTTCGGGCAGCGATGGCGGCAGGATGAAGATGCTGACCACCTGCCCGCCCAGTGCCGAGGCGCGGATCTGCTGACCGCCCTGCCAGTCCACGTCGAAGATCGTGTCGCGCCCGGCCTGCATCGCCGCCTCGACAGGAGCGCGTGGCGAGCCATAGAGATTGCCGAACACCTCGGCATGTTCCAGCATGTCGCCAGAGGCCACCATGCGGGCGAACTCGTCGCGGGCGATGAAATGATAATGCTGGCCGTCCATCTCGCCCGGGCGCGGGCTGCGCGTGGTGGCCGAAACCGAGAAGGACAGGGTCGGGTCCCAATCGATCAGCCGCCGCGCCAGGGTCGACTTGCCCGCCCCCGACGGCGAAGACAGGATGATCAGAAGTCCGGTCCGGTCCATGCCGCCCCCTTTTGATGTTTGGCGCATTTGCCAGCCCGAGCGCCAGAGAATCAAGCCTGTCGGCTTAACCAGGTGATAAGAATTTCCTGCTTGGTCCGTTCGGGCTTTGCTAGAATGGTCGATGCAGAGCGATCTGCGGCGGTCGGGGGGCCGCCTGTCTGGGGCAGCGGGTTTATGTTTCATGGGTGATGAGCGGGACGACAAGCGCAAGGGTGTGGATCGCATCGGCGCAGAGCATACGGGCGACAAGATCGCGGGCGCAGCGGCGGACGGGGTTTCGGGCGGCGGCAGTGTGGGGAAAGGGACTGGCGGCAATTGCGAGATCGTCTCGATCAGTGCCGTCGCGCCCGATCCCGGGCGGATCACCGCCGAGATGCGCGCCTATTGGGAATCGCTGCGCCGCGGCCGGGCGATCCCGGAACGCGCCGATGTCGAACCCAACGGCATCCGGCAGGCGCTGGATTATGCCTTCATCCTGGAACGCATCGCGCCGGGCGCGGCGCGGTTCCGCCTTGCCGGGCGGCATCTCGTCGATCTGATGGGGATGGAGGTGCGCGGCATGCCGGTCTGCGCGCTTCTGAATACGGAAAGCCGGGGCCGGTTCTCGGACGTGCTGGAAACCGTGTTTCGCGGCCCGCAAATCGCCGAGATGGTCTTGCGCGCCCCGCCCGGATATGGCCGCCCGGAGCTTTGCGGCAAGATCCTCGTGCTGCCGCTGAAATCCGATCTCGGCGACATCACCCGCGCGCTCGGCTGTCTGGTCACCAAGGGGGAGATCGGGCGCGGCCCGCGCCGTTTCGATGTCGCCGCCGAAACGCTGTTTCCCGTGATCGACGGCGCGCAGACCCTGCCGCCCAGATCTGGCAAGCCGACAGGGACACCCGCCGCCGGTCCCGGCCCGAACCTGCCCCGCCCGGTTCTGCAACCGCTGAGCGACAAAGACTCGCCCGAGGATCGACGCGCCCGATTCCGCGTCATTGCGACCGAAGATCGTCGCTAAGCGGGCTGGCCGTCGCGCTGGCCGCAAGATGGCCCGCGCAAGGCGCAGCGGCCCCACCGCATATCCACGCGCGGCGCGTCGAGGCCTGCCGCCCACAAAGCGCATTCCCCCGCTGGCGATGCGGGAAAAATTCCGCTAAACCTTGCCGCCGAAGCCGCCGCGGGCCAGGCGCCCGCATGTCGCCAATCGGAAGGAGCCATCATGCCGGCCTATCGCTCTCGGACCTCGACCCATGGACGCAATATGGCGGGTGCGCGCGGATTGTGGCGCGCGACGGGCATGAAGGACGACGATTTCGGCAAGCCGATCATCGCCATCGTCAACAGCTTCACCCAGTTCGTGCCGGGCCATGTGCATCTGAAGGATCTCGGCCAGCTCGTCGCGCGTGAGGTGGAAAAGGCGGGCGGCGTCGCCAAGGAATTCAACACCATCGCGGTCGATGACGGCATCGCGATGGGCCATGACGGGATGCTGTATTCCCTGCCCTCGCGTGAGATCATCGCCGACAGCGTCGAATATATGGCCAATGCGCATTGCGCCGATGCGATGGTCTGCATCTCGAATTGCGACAAGATCACCCCCGGCATGCTGAACGCGGCGATGCGGCTGAACATCCCGGCGATCTTCGTCTCGGGCGGCCCGATGGAGGCCGGCAAGGTCGTGCTGAAGGACGGCAAGCTGCACGCGCTCGATCTGGTCGATGCGATGGTCGCCGCCGCCGACGACAATGTCAGCGACGAAGACGTGGCCGCAATCGAACGCTCGGCCTGCCCGACCTGCGGATCGTGCTCGGGCATGTTCACCGCCAATTCGATGAACTGCCTGACCGAGGCGCTTGGCCTGTCCCTGCCGGGCAATGGCTCGACGCTGGCGACCCATGCCGACCGCAAGCGGCTGTTCGAAGAGGCCGGTCAGCGCATCGTCGGGCTGGCGAAACGCTATTACGAGCAGGAGGACAGCAGCGTCCTGCCCCGCAACATCGCCAACAAGAAGGCGTTCGAGAACGCTATGTCGCTGGATATCGCGATGGGCGGCTCGACCAACACCGTGCTGCATATTCTCGCCGCCGCTCACGAGGGCGGGATCAATTTCGATCTCGAGGATATCGACGCGCTCAGCCGCAAGGTGCCATGCCTGTCCAAGGTCGCGCCCGCCAAGCAGGATGTGCATATGGAGGATGTTCACCGCGCCGGCGGCATCATGGCGATCCTCGGCCAGCTGGATCGCGGCGGGCTGATCCATCGCGACAGCCCGACCGTGCATTCTGCGACTATCGGCGAGGCGATCGACCAATGGGACATCTCGCGCACCGAGGACGAGGCCGTGCATCGCTTCTATTCCGCGGCGCCGGGCGGCGTGCCGACCCAGACCGCCTTCAGCCAGGACAAGCGGTGGGAGACACTGGATCTCGACCGTCAGGGCGGGGTGATCCGGGCGGTCAACGCGCCGTTTTCGGCCGATGGCGGGCTGGCCGTGCTGCGTGGCAATATCGCGCTCGACGGCTGCATCGTGAAAACCGCCGGTGTCGATGAGTCGATCCTGAAATTCGCCGGCCCGGCGGTGGTCTATGAAAGCCAGGACGCGGCGGTCAGCGGTATCCTGACCGGCAAGGTCAAAGAGGGCGACGTGGTCGTGATCCGCTATGAAGGCCCCAAGGGCGGGCCGGGCATGCAGGAAATGCTGTATCCGACCAGCTATCTGAAGTCGAAAGGGCTTGGGAAGGCCTGCGCGCTTGTTACCGATGGGCGGTTTTCCGGCGGCACCTCGGGCCTCTCCATCGGCCATTGCTCGCCCGAGGCGGCGAATGGCGGCGCCATCGGTCTGGTCCGCAATGGCGACCGGATCGAGATCGACATCCCCAACCGGACCATTCATCTGGCCATCCCCGAGGATGAGCTGGCCTCCCGCCGCGCCGAGCAGGACCGCACAGGCTGGAAACCTGTCGAGAAGCGCAAGCGGAATGTCACAACGGCGCTGCGCGCCTATGCGACCTTCGCGGCAAGTGCTGACAAGGGCGCGGTGCGGGTGCTGCCGGAGTAAGAGGTCATTACTCTGACCATCGGCACGATAGCCGTGGTGGGTTCACCCTGCCCGGCCATCGCGACCAATCGTCCGGACGATGAAACCGCGCATTCAGCTGCCAAGAAAAACTTGGGCAGCCTCAAAAAAGCTAGTTTTTACGCACTAAACTTATTATTTTCGCAAAACTTTATCGACCTTATCCTTTTCTGCCGGACTCAACATAATTGTGCCGCGTCGGTCCCTATTTTCTTCAAATTTACGAGGCACGCTCAAAACAGAATTGAAACTTCCAGCTAAGGAATTCAGGAAAACTGCATCTTTCCGTTGATAAGTGTAAATCTTATCAAAAAGATCGCCGCTCACGCTGACACTCTCACAAAATTCGTTCGTCGCCCCCTCAAAGATCGCCGCAATCTTATTTCGAGATCTCTGACATTCATGGGGGTCGTGACGGCTATATGCGTATTGCAGGGCAGCCAACGACTTGACGGAAAATCTCTCATTCCGCCGCCGCGTGGGAGGACGCTTTCCAGACCATCGGCGAAGCAGGTCCGCAAAACCGTCCTTTGGCTGAACGTCGAGAACTTGATCTAGATATTCGGTTATATCTTGGCCACCAAGGTCGGAGCGCTCGGTGGACAGAACGCGGATTGAAGTCTCGGGCAACTGTTCTTTGATCTTCAAAAAGATATCGCGATACGAAAATGGGTAAAAACCGCGCTTTCGATGCACGAACTCAAAATACTCCCCTATTGCGGCGCCATCATTCTTAAAGAAATTTTTATGATTTATCCCGTAAAGTCCACCTTTCAAGAACTGGGCGTAAGAAGATTCAGCGAGCTCAAAGTGATTTCTAATGCATAAAACAACCTTGACACAACCCGCCCCGAACGCCTCGTTAATCAATTCAACCAGTGCAGGCAAATTACTAAAAGTTTTTTTATTGCCCGTACACTCTTCGTAAGAGAGAAAGATTTTATTTGAACGACGACTTTCTCTCGCAATGTTTGCAAGAATTGCTAGTTTTTCCTCAATTGTCGTATCATTGCCAAGTAGGACTTGATGATTTCGATAGCCGCGGACTGTTCGTCCGGCGTGGGGGTAGCAAAGACCAGCCCTTTTATAATTCAAGTAAGATTCCGCAAAATGGAATTGGATCGAGGATGACGCACATTTCGGCAACCCAATATGTAGGTAAACAATCTTGCTAGAATTATTATTCATCATAGGAATACCTGACAGTAGAGTAATAAAGTAAATTTAATCTATTTCTCATTAAAGCTTTTTACGTGTTCGGAAATCAAATTCAACCGATATCACGTTAGGAAGCATATCTAAACCAGCTAAGACATGTCCAACAGGATGACGGTACTTACATCTCCAAGAATTCAGTAGTGTTTTCAACTCAAGCTTTTTTCAAATTGACGCAGCAGATGCCGGGGCAACGGAGCGGCATGTCACGTTCGCCAGACCGCCACAACAACTCAGATCAAATGAAAGCCAATCAGGTCACCCCCCCCTCACACCACCATATCATCCCGATGCACCAGCGCCGCGCGGCCTTCATAGCCCAGGATCTCGGCGATCTCTGCGCTGCGATGGCCGGCGATGGCGCGGGCTTCCTGAGCGGTATAGCGGACCAGCCCGCGTGCCAGTGTGGCGCCGTCGGGGGCGGTGATGGCGACGGGGTCTCCGCGGCCGAAATCGCCCGAGACCGAGGTCACCCCAGCGGGCAGAAGCGACTTGCCCGCGCCGAGCGCGGTGGCAGCGCCCGCATCGACGGTGATCTCTCCGCGCGGCTTCATCGCCGCGATCCAGCGCTTTCGGGCCAGCTGCGGATCGCCGTCGGGCAGGAACCATGTCACCCGCGCGCCCCCGGCCACCGCGCTCAGCGGCCGCAGCACCGAGCCCTCGGCAATCGCCATGGCGCAGCCGCCCGAGACCGCGGTGCGCGCCGCCATCAGTTTGGTCTTCATCCCGCCCTTCGACAGGGCCGAGACCGGATCGCCGCCCATCGCCTCGATATCCGGGGTGATCCGCGCCACCACCGGCAAGTGCCGCGCCGCGGGGTCGGTCTTGGGGTTCGCGGTATAAAGCCCGTCCACATCCGACAGCAGCAGGAGCTGATCCGCCCCCGCCGTCACCGCGATCTGGGCGGCGAGGCGGTCATTATCGCCATAGCGGATCTCATCGGTGGCGACGGTGTCGTTCTCGTTCACGATCGGCACCACCCCGTGCGACAGCAGCGCCTGCATCGTGGCGCGGCTGTTCAGATAGCGGCGCCGGTCCATCGTGTCTTCCAGCGTGACCAGCATCTGCGCCGTGGTCACCCCATGCGGGGCAAGCGCCTCTTCATAGGCGCGGGCGAGCCGGATCTGCCCCACCGCCGCGGCGGCCTGCGCCTGTTCCAGCGACAGCGCACCGCCCGGCAGGCCCAGCACACGCCGCCCAAGCGCGATCGACCCGGACGACACCAGAACCACATCCGCGCCTCGCCGCCGCCAGGCCGCCACATCGTCGCAGAGCGCGCGCAGCCAGTCGCCGCGCAGCCCTTCGGACCCGACCAGCAGAGCCGAGCCGATCTTGACCACCAGCCGTTTCGCCGCCGCGATGTCGGGGCTCAGGGGCGCCATTCGCCTTCGTCCTTCTTCGCCACCGCCCGCGAGGGCGCGATCTCGGTCCAAAGCGCGCGCAGCACCTCCTGCACTCCCTTGCCGGTCGCACCGGACATCAGCATGACCTGCGTGCCCAGCTTCTCGGCCAGCATGGCGCGGGTCTCGGTCAGCGTCTCGTCATCCACCGCGTCGATCTTGTTCAGCACGGTGATACGCGGCTTCTCGGTCAGGATCTGCGAATAGGCGGAAAGCTCGTCCAGAACCGTCTGCGCATCGGCCAGCACATCCACCGCCGTGGCGTCGATCAGATGCAGCAGGACCGAGCATCGCTCGATATGGCCAAGGAACCGGTCGCCGATCCCCCTGCCCTCGGACGCGCCCTCGATCAGGCCGGGAATATCCGCCATGACGAATTCGCGCCCGTCCACGCCGACCACGCCCAGATTGGGATGCAGCGTGGTAAAGGGATAATCCGCGATCTTGGGCCGCGCATTCGAGGTCGCAGCGAGGAAGGTCGATTTCCCGGCATTGGGCAGCCCGACCAGCCCGCCATCCGCGATCAGCTTGAGCCGCAGCCAGATGGTCCGCTCGACCCCCGGCTGGCCGGGATTGGCGTTGCGCGGCGCACGGTTGGTCGAGGATTTGAAATGCAGGTTCCCGAATCCGCCATTGCCGCCGCGCGCGAGCGTCACGCGCTGCCCGACCTCGGTCAGGTCGGCGATCACGGTTTCCTGATCCTCTTCCAGGATCTCGGTGCCGACCGGGACTTTCAGCACGATATCGTCGCCGCCCGCGCCGGTGCGCTGCCGGCCCATGCCGTGCTGGCCGTTCTTGGCAAAGAAATGCTGCTGATAGCGGAAATCGATCAGCGTGTTCAGCCCCTCGACCGCCTCGGCCACGACATCGCCGCCGCGCCCGCCATCGCCGCCATCGGGGCCACCGAATTCGATATATTTCTCGCGCCGGAAGCTGACGCTGCCCGCGCCGCCCGCGCCGGAACGGATATAAACCTTGGCCAGATCGAGGAATTTCATCGCGGCTCTCCTTTGGTCCCGCGATACGCGCTGTGCCTGCTGGCCGCAAGAGATGCGCCCTTTTCATTTCGCGCGCCGCCCCTATGTGTTGGATCATGAACGCACCCGTTTTCGATAACAGCTATGCGACGCTGCTGCCGCGCATGTTCGCCAGGGTCGAGCCGGCGGGCAGTCCCGACCCGACGCTGATCGCGCTGAACGAGGCATTGGCGCAGAGGCTGGGTCTCGATGCCGACTGGCTGCGCAGCGCCGAGGGGCTGGCAATGCTGTCGGGCAACACGCTGCCAGAAGGCGCGGCCTCGATCGCGCAGGCCTATGCGGGGCATCAGTTCGGCCATCTCTCGCCGCAGCTTGGCGACGGGCGGGCGCTGATGATCGGCGAGGTGGTGGCCCCGGACGGGGCGCGGTTTGACCTGCAACTGAAGGGTGCCGGGCGCACGCCGTTTTCGCGTCAGGGCGACGGGAAAAGCTGGCTCGGCCCGGTGCTGCGCGAATATCTCGACAGCGAGTTCATGGCAGCGGCCGGGGTGCCGACCACCCGCGCGCTTGCCGCCGTGGCGACGGGCGAACGGGTGCAGCGCGAGACCGGCCTGCCCGGTGCGGTGATGACGCGCGTGGCCTCCAGCCATATCCGCGTCGGTACATTCGAATATTTCGGGGTCCGTGGCGATATCGAGGCGCTGCGTGCGCTTACCGATCACGTCATGGCGCGGCATTACCCCGAGGCCGGGACACCGCTGCAATTGCTGGAACAGGTCGTCGCGGCTCAGGCGAGGCTGGTCGCGCAATGGATGGCGCTCGGCTTTGTCCACGGGGTGATGAACACCGACAACATGGCGATCTCGGGCGAGACCATCGATTACGGTCCCGCTGCCTTCATGGACGGGTATCACCCCGACACGGTGTTTTCCTCGATCGACCGGCATGGCCGCTACGCCTGGGCCGAGCAGCCGCATGTGGCGGTGTGGAACCTTGCGCAGTTCGCCTCCTGCCTGATCCCGCTGATGGGCGCCGATCAGGACAAGGCCGTCGAAGAGGCGACCCGCGCCGTGCATGGCTTCCCGGAGGTCTATCAGACAGCGTGGAAAGAGCGCTTTTCCGCCAAGCTGGGGCTCGCCCCGACCGATGAGGCGGTGACGCTGGTCAACCGTCTGCTGGACCTGATGGCAGCCGAGCGCGCCGATTTCACCCGCGTCTTTGCAGGTCTCGCAAGTGGCGCGGCGCGTGACGAATTCATGTCGCGCGAGAAATTCGACGACTGGGCGCAGGACTGGCAGAAGGCCGGGCCTGACCCGGACCGCATGGCCCGGGCCAACCCGCTGCGCATCCCGCGCAATCACCGGATCGAGCAGGCCATCCAGGCCGCTGTCGAAGGTGATTACGCCCCGTTCCACCGGCTCGACGCGGCGTTGCGCGCACCGTTCGAGGCCCGCGCCGATTGGGATGATCTGGCCAATCCACCCCTTGCGGAGGAACGCGTGACCCGCACATTCTGCGGGACATGAAGTTACGAGTCGCCTCTTACAATCTGCATAAATGCCGTGGCCTGACAGGCCCGCACGCGCCCGAGCGCAACTTGCAGGTCATCGCTGAACTCGACCCCGATATCATCACTCTGCAAGAGGTGGATTTCCGGCTCGGTGCCCGCCCCGAGGCGCTGCCGCGCGACATGATCGAAGAGATGACCGGGCTGGTTCCGGTGCAGATGCGCACCACCGGCGAGACCTCTCTCGGCTGGCATGGGCAGGCGGTGCTGCTGCGCCCGGAACTGGCATCGGAGGCGGTGATGCGGCGTCTGCCCCTTCCCGGGATCGAGCCGCGCGGGGCGCTTGCGCTGCGCGTCGCGGGGCTGACGCTCATCGGTGTGCATCTGGGGCTTGCGCGGTCATCGCGGCGTCAGCAACTCGCCCGGCTGGCCTCCAAGGCTGCGCGTCTGGCCGGGGATGCGGTGCTGCTGATGGGCGATTTCAACGAATGGCGCGACGATCGCGGGCTGGAATCGCTGGGCAGTCTGCGGGTTCTGACGCCCGGCCCGTCCTATCCCGCGCCGATGCCGCGGCTTCGGCTGGACCGCATCGCCCTGTCGCGTCGGATCGAGCTGCTCGACAGCGGCGTCGCCGATACCGAGCTGGCAAGGCAGGCTTCGGATCATCTGCCGATATGGGCTGAAATCCGGCTGCCGTGAAAATTGCGCCTTTCGGCTTGACCCGATGGCAAGTAAGTAAGCGCTGACGCAGAACATCGGAGGGACCAGATGACCGCCATTATCGATATTTTCGCCCGCGAGATCCTCGACAGCCGCGGCAATCCGACCGTCGAGGTGGATGTGCTGCTGGAAGACGGCACGATGGGGCGCGCGGCGGTGCCCTCGGGCGCCTCGACCGGCGCGCATGAGGCGGTCGAGAAGCGCGATGGCGACAAGGCGCGCTATCTGGGAAAGGGCGTGCTCGAAGCGGTCGCGGCGGTCAATGGCGAAATCGCCGAGAACCTTCTGGGCGAGGATGCGACCGATCAGCGCGGCATCGATGCGCTGATGATCGAACTGGATGGGACCGAGAACAAGGGCCGCCTGGGTGCGAATGCAATCCTCGGCGTGAGCCTTGCGGTGGCGAAGGCCGCGGCCGAGACCTCAGCCCTGCCGCTTTACCGCTATGTCGGCGGTGCCTCGGCGCATGTGCTGCCGGTGCCGATGATGAACATCATCAATGGCGGCGAACACGCCGACAACCCGATCGACATTCAGGAATTCATGATCATGCCGGTCAGCGCGGAAAATATCCGCGACGCGGTCCGCATGGGCTCGGAAGTCTTCCATACGCTCAAGAAGGAACTCTCCGCCGCCGGGCTTTCGACCGGTATCGGCGATGAGGGCGGTTTCGCACCGAACCTGTCCTCGACCCGCGACGCGCTCGATTTCATCCTGAAGGCGGTCGAAAAGGCCGGCTACAAGCCCGGTGAGGATATCATGCTGGCGCTCGATTGCGCTTCGACCGAGTATTTCTCGGGCGGCAAATACGAGATGAAGGGCGAAGGCAAGTCGCTGAGCCCGCAGGAGAATGTCGATTATCTGGCGGCGCTTTGCGGCGATTACCCGATCCTGTCCATCGAGGATGGCTGCGCGGAAGACGACTGGGAAGGCTGGAAGCTGCTGACCGACAAGCTCGGCGGTCGGGTGCAGCTTGTGGGCGACGATCTCTTCGTGACCAATCCCAAACGTCTGGCCGAGGGGATCGAAAAGGGCTGCGGCAACTCGCTGTTGGTCAAGGTCAACCAGATCGGTACGCTGACCGAGACGCTGGACGCCGTCGCCATGGCCACCCGCGCCGGCTTCACCAGCGTCATGTCGCACCGCTCGGGCGAGACCGAGGACGCGACGATTGCCGATCTCGCCGTGGCGACGAATTGCGGCCAGATCAAGACCGGCAGCCTCGCCCGCTCGGACCGGCTGGCGAAATACAACCAGCTTATCCGCATCGAGGAATTGCTGGGTGAGGCGGCGGTGTTTGCCGGCAAGTCGATCCTGCGCTGAGACCGCTTCGCGAAAAATGAGACATAAGGGGGCCGCGCGCCCCCTTTTTCATTGCCCGCCCCCCCCGGCACGCGACGGTCAAATTGACATGCGCGGCGGATTGCGGCATCGCCGAGACCGGCTTATGCAGCGCGCAGCCCGGCGCGGCTGGCGATATGAGATGAGTGCAATCCGAGTGTCCGCAAACCGACCGACCGACCATCGCGCCAATCTGACCGGCAGCCTGTGGATGATCGCCGCCATGGCCGGTTTCGCGGTCGAGGACGCTTTGCTCAAGGCTGCGGCGACGGTGCTGCCCATCGGTCAGATCCTGATAGTCTTCGGGCTGGGCGGCGCAGCGGTTTTCGCGGCGCTGATCCGGATCTCGGATGCGGCGCTTTATACTCCCGACGTGCGCTCGCGCCCGATGCTGATCCGCATCGTCTTCGAGATCACCGGGAGGCTTTTCTATGTGCTCGCCATCGCGCTGATCCCGCTTTCGACGGCAACCGTGATCCTTCAGGCAACGCCCATCGTTGTCGTGGCCGGGGCCGCGCTCGTCTTTCGCGAGCGGGTCGGCTGGCGGCGATGGACCGCGATCATCGTCGGGCTGTGCGGTGTGATGGTGATCCTCAAGCCCGGCACGGACGGCTTTTCGGCGCTGTCGATTCTGGCGGTGATCGGTATGCTCGGCTTCGCAGGTCGCGATCTTGCCAGCCGCGCGGCACCTGCCGCGCTCAGCACGGCGATGCTGGGATTATACGGCTTTCTCTCGGTGGTCGCCGCCGGCGCGCTTTTCGCGCTGTGGGAGGGGCGTGTCTTTCTGCTGCCCGACAGCGCATCGACGATGTATCTGCTGGGTGCCGTAGCGGCGGGGATCTGCGCCTACAGCTCGCTGATGAAGGCCATGCGCACCGGCGAGGTGTCTGCGGTGACGCCGTTCCGCTATACGCGTCTGATCTTCGGCATCGGGCTGGGGATGCTGCTGTTCGGCGAGGCGCTGACGCCGTCCATCCTGATCGGCTCGGCGCTGATCGTGGTTTCGGGTCTCGTCATATTGTGGCGCGGGAAAAAGGCGAAACCGCCGGTCTGAGCCATCTCGCATCGTGCCGCCCCGCTGCCGGGACGGGTCCGCTCTGCCTGTCTCAGCCCGCCTCGGCGAGCCTCGCGACATAGCGGGCGAGCGTGTCGATCTCGAGATTGACGCGATCCCCGACCGCGACATCGCCCCATGTCGTGACCTGCTGCGTATGCGGAATCAGGTTCACGCCGAAACGATGCCCCTCCACCTCGTTCACCGTCAGCGAGGTGCCGTTCAGCGCCACCGAGCCCTTCGGCGCAATGAATCGCGACAGATCCCCGGGCGCGGCAAAGGTGATGCGGGTGCTGTCGCCCTCGTCCCGCAACCCGACGATTTCGGCCACCCCATCGACATGGCCCGAGACGATATGTCCGCCAAGCTCGTCCCCGACCTTCAGCGCGCGTTCCAGATTGACGCGCTTGCCGCTTGCCCAGCCATTATGTCCGATATTCGTCTTCGAGATCGTCTCGGCCGAGATGTCGACATCGAACCAGCTCTCGCCCTTGGCGACCACGGTCAAACAGACGCCGTCACAGGCGATCGACGCCCCCAGCTCCACCCCGCTCATGTCATAGCCGGTCGCGATCCGCGCCCGCATGTCGCCGCGTTTCTCGACGCTGGTGATGGTGCCGATATCGGTGATGATGCCGGTGAACATGGGATCTCCTGATCTGGTCTGTCGCGTCGTTAATCCGCGCTGCGCTGATAGGCGGTCGACGCCGCGCCGTAAAGCTATTGCCGAGAACTGCGCTTTTCAACTCGTCCGGAACCTGCAAGATACGGGTCTTCGATCTGTTCCAGCCGACCGGGCGACATGCCGAGATTGACCCTGCCTCCCCCTGCTTCCCAGGATGCCGCGCCGCCGCCGCCCGGCGATGCGACGGCGCGCGTGTTCCTGATGCTTCAGGGACCGCATGGACCGTTCTTCGACGGTCTCGGACGGCTGCTGCGCGACACCGGGGCCGAGGTCTGGCGGGTCGCCTTCAATGCCGGGGATGCATTCTTCTGGTCCGACAAGGACCGGCTGGTGCTGCATGACGGCGCGCCCGAAGACTGGTCCGGCCATCTCGACCGGCTCATCGCCGAGAAAGCCGTCACCGATATCGTCCTGTACGGAGATGTCCGCCCCGTTCACGCCGCCGCCCGCAGTGCCGCCGAGCGACACGGTCTGACGCTGCATGTCTTCGAGGAGGGCTATCTTCGCCCGTTCTGGATCACCTATGAACGCGGTGGCTCAAACGGTCACTCGCGACTGATGGAAATCTCGGTGCCCGAGATGCGCGCCGCGCTGCGCGGGCGTCAGGGCGAGATCCCGCGCCCGCCTGCCCACTGGGGTGATATGCGGCAGCATAAATTCTACGGCGCGCTGTATCACTTCCTGATCCTGACCGCGAACCGGCGCTTTCCGGGCTATCGCACCCATCGCGACATCTCGGTGCTGCGCGAATTCCGGCTCAATCTGCGCCGCCTTCTGCTGAGCCCGGTCATCGCGCTCGACCATTTCATCCGTTCTCGCCGTATCCGGCGCAGCGGGCACCCTTTTTCGCTTGTCCTGATGCAGCTGGAACATGATGCCAGCTTTCAGGCCCATTCCGATTATCCCGACATGGCCGCATTCACCGCCGAGGTGCTGGAGGCATTTGCGGCCAATGCCCCGCGGCATCACCATATCGTCTTCAAGGCTCACCCGCTGGAGGACGGCCGTTCGCGGCAACGGCAGGACATCATGACGAAGGCGGCCGAGCTTGGGATTGCAGAGCGGGTCCATCACGTGCCGGGCGGCAAGCTGGCACCGCTTCTCGGGCATGCGCGTTCGGTGGTGACGGTGAACTCTACCTCGGCGCAGCAGGCTTTGTGGCGCGGCCTGCCGGTCAAATCAATGGGCCGGGCTGTGTTCGATAAGCCACAGCTTGTCTCAGAGCAGGATCTCGCCGATTTCTTCGTGCATCCGGAACGGCCGAACCCGCATATCTATCGCCGCTATCGCGACTACCTTCTTGAAACCAGCCAGATTCCGGGCGGTTTCTACGCCGCGCGGGCGCGATCTCCGGCCTTCCGGCTGGTCGTTGACATGATGCTCTCGACGATGGATCCCTATGACGCGTTGACCTTCGGACGCTCGGAAATGAGGCAACAACCTGGCGGCGATTAACGCTAAATCACAATAACATATAGATAAATCACGAATCACCGGGTAATTTGGCGGCGAGTTGCCGGCTGTTCCGGCCTGAAGCAGGAGTTGAGAGTTTGACCGCAATAGAAACGAGAACCGCAACCAATCGCGGCATTCGCCTGCCGTTGATGCTCGCCATGATCGCCGTCACCGCACTGACCGCATGCGGACTTCCCCGCTCCGGCCCCAACAAGAAAGAGATCTTGTCGGGCGCCGTCGAGAACGGGGGCGACGCGCATGTCATCTATGTCAACAATCACGTCAATCGTACGGCCAACTATACCCCGGCCTACGGCTTCTCGAACGAGTTTCTCGCCGCCGGCACCGTCGGCGCGGATGAGATCCGGCCGGGCGATACGCTGGGCCTGATGATCTGGGAAAACGTCGATGACGGCCTGCTGGCTGGTCTTGGGCAAAGTTCGACCCAGCTTCAGCAGCTTCAGGTAGACAGCGCCGGCTATATCTTTGTCCCCTATGCGGGACGGGTCCAGGCGGCGGGGCGCTCGCCCGAACAGCTGCGCCAGGCGATCACGGCGCGGCTCGAAAACCAGACCCCGGATCCGCAAGTCACGGTGACCCGCGTTGCCGGTGACGGGGCGACCGTCTCGGTGATGGGCAAGGTCTTCGGCCAGGGCGTGTATCCGATCGAGCGTCCGACGCGCACGCTTTCCTCGATGCTGGCGCAGGCCGGCGGGGTGAATATCGAACCCGAGGTGGCGGTGATCACCGTCAAGCGCGGCCGCGAGACCGGGAAGGTCTGGCTGTCGGACCTGTATTTCAACCCGTCCTATGACATCGCGCTGCGCCCCGGCGACGTGATCCTGGTCGAAGAGGATCAGCGCAACTTCACCGCGCTTGGCGCCTTTGGCCAGCAGACCAAGGTTCCGCTCGGCAATGAACAGATCAGCGCGGTTGAGGCTGTGGCGATGGTCGGCGGTCTTCAGACCAACACGGCCGACCCGACCGGCGTCTTCGTGCTGCGCGACGAACCAGCACGGGTGGCCTCGGCGGTGCTCGGCCAGCCGATCAGCGGAACGCAGCGCATGGCCTATGTGCTGGACCTGACCCGGCCCAACGGGCTGTTCCTGGCCCGTGACTTCCTGGTCCGCGATGGCGACACGATCTATGTGACCGAAGCACCCTATGTGCAGTGGCAAAAGATCCTTGGCGCGATCACCGGCAGCGCCAGCTCGATCAACTCGCTGGAGAATATCGGCAATTGACGACGCCGCCATGCGATCAGGCCGCCGGGGGCGATCCCCGGCGGCTTTTCGTTTATAATGGCGGCATGCTGCGCGGCACCGTGCGCCGCATTCTGGAGCTTGCCGGGTGGTCTCCGCGTCTGGGTCTGCCGGGAACAGCCGACGCGGTCGGCATCTGGGGCGCGGCGGGCACGTCCTGGCGCGGGCGCGCGATCGCCGCCCGCCACGGCGCTGATCTGGTTCATGTCGAGGATGCTTTTCTGCGCGGTATTCTTCCGGGACGCGCCCGGGGCGCGCGCACCCGGCGCGGGCCGCTCGGGCTGATCGTCGATCCGGTCGGGCTGCATTTCGATCCGCGCGAACCTTCGCTGATCGAAACGCTGATCCCTGAATCGGACAGCGCCGGATGGCGCCAGACGGCGCGCGCCGGGATCGACCGACTGATCGCGGCGGATCTGTCGAAATACAACGCATATCTGCCCGATATCGCGGCGCCTGAACCGGGCTATGTGCTGGTCGTCGATCAGACCGCTGGCGACGCCGCGCTGATGGGGGCCGGTCGGGCGGCCTTTCTGGACATGCTCAACGCCGCCCGCGCCGAACATCCGGGCCGCCCGATCCTGATCCGCAGCCATCCCGAAACCGCGCGAGGGCTGCGGCCGGGCCATTTTCGGCCCGAGGACCTGCGCGAGGGTGAGCTGCTGCACGATGCGCCGCTTTCGCCCTGGCGGCTGCTCGAACATGCGGCGGCGGTCTATACGTTCAGCTCGCAGCTCGGGTTCGAGGCGATTCTGGCAGGTCACCGCCCCCGCGTCTTCGGCCAGCCATTCTATGCGGGCTGGGGGCAGAGCGACGATCAGAAGCCCATCCCCCGGCGCGGCCTGGCCCCGGTCGAGGCGATCTTTGCCGCCAGCCATCTGCGCGCGCCGATCTGGTATGACCCCTGCCTCGACCGGCTGACCGATTTCGACGGCGCGGTAAGCCAGCTCGAGGCCGAGGCAAAGGCCTGGCGGCAGGACCATGCCGGGCATCTGGCTTACGGTATGCGGCTGTGGAAACGCCGCGTCATTGCCCGTGGTTTCGGCAGCGGGAAGGGCGTTCGCTTCACCGGGCGTGCTTCGCCCGAGGTCACGCTGGCCTGGGCGGGCCGGGCGGAAGATCTGGCCGCGCCGCATCTGCTGCGGGTCGAGGACGGGTTCCTGCGCTCTCGCGGGCTCGGGGCGGCGCTGACCCCGCCGCTCTCGCTGGTGGCGGACGATCTGGGCATCTATTACGATCCGCGCCACCCATCGCGACTTGAGGAACTGATCGCCGGGCCGCTGCCGCCGGGCGGGGCCGAACGCGCAGCACGGCTGCGCAAGGCGCTGATCTCGGCGGGGCTGTCGAAATACAATCTCGGCGCGACAGCCACCGCGCTGCCGCCACGCGACTGGCGGCCGCGCATTCTCGTGCCCGGTCAGGTCGAGGATGACGCCTCGATCCGCTTTGGCGCCGGGGCCGAGCGCCGCAATCTGGATCTGCTGCGCCGCGCCCGGCACGACAATCCCGACGCGCTGCTGATCTATAAGCCGCATCCCGATGTCGAGGCCGGGCTGCGCCCGGGCGAGATCGCCCGCAGAGAGCTAGAGCAGCTTGCCGACCATATTGCGCGCGAGGCTGATCCGGTCACGCTTCTGAGCGAGGTCGATGAGGTCTGGACAATCACCTCCACGCTCGGCTTCGAAGCATTGCTGCGCGGGGTGCCGGTCACCACGCTCGGCGCGCCGTTCTATGCCGGCTGGGGACTGACCCGCGATCTGGGGCCGGTGCCCTCGCGGCGCCGGGCGCGCCCCGGTCTGGACGGGCTGACCCATGCCGCGCTGATCGCCTATCCGCGTTATCTCGATCCGGTTTCCGGCCTGCCCTGCCCGCCCGAGACCGCACTGGCGCGGCTGGCCGATCCGGGCCTGCGCGTTAAGGGTCCGCGTCTGCGGGTTCTTGCAAAGCTGCAAGGCGCGTTTGCCGGACAAAGCTGGCTCTGGCGGCGTTAGCGGCGGCGCGTCCAGATCTGGCAGAGATCCGCGCCAAGGCGCTGAGTGCGGCTGATCCCGAAGCGCGGCAGAGCGGCCAGAGCCATATCGGGCAGCGCCGCCACCGCCGGGCGCGCCGCGGCGCCCATCATCAGCCCGGCCTGATAGATCACCAGCTCATCCACCAGATCCGCAGCTATCAGCCCGGCCGCGAGCACACCGCCCCCTTCGCAAAACACCCGTGTCAGCCCCCGCGCGCCGAGATCGCGCAGCAGATCCGGCAGCGGACCCGAGAGCTGCCAGAGCGGGCCGTGATCGGCGTCCTCGGCCGGCATGGCGGGCAGGTCGCGCGATGACACCACCACCCGGACCGGCTGCCTCACCGCGCCGAAGCCGCGTACATTCAGAGAGGGAAGATCGGCGCGCGCGGTGCCGCCGCCCACCATCACCGCATCATGCTGCATCCGCAGCAGATGCACATGGCGGCGCGCTCGCGCTCCGGTGATCCACTGGCTTTCGCCGCTGGCAGTGGCAATCCGCCCGTCAAGACTGGTGGCCAGCTTCAGCGTCACCATGGGCCGAGCTTGCGTCACGCGGCAGAGAAACCCGCGCTGCAACGCCCCGGCCTCATCGGCGCGCACGCCTTCGGTCACCTCGATACCCGCCTCGCGCAGGATGGCATGAC
The DNA here is from genome assembly GCF_027912835.1 of Paracoccus sediminicola. Classification (NCBI taxonomy): domain Bacteria; kingdom Pseudomonadati; phylum Pseudomonadota; class Alphaproteobacteria; order Rhodobacterales; family Paracoccaceae; genus Paracoccus; species Paracoccus sediminicola. Next base: position 997,808 of record NZ_CP115768.1, on the reverse strand, counting down.
CACGCCCGGCAACGCGCGGATCGGGATCGGTCAGCGCCGAGACCACACGCGTTACCCCTGACGCGGCCAGCGCCTCGGCACAGGGTGGCGTGCGGCCGTGATGGGCACAGGGCTCCAGCGTGACATAGGCCGTTGCGCCCCGCGCGGCCGTGCCGGCCTGCGCCAGAGCCATCCGCTCGGCATGGGGACGCCCGCCGGGTTGGGTCCAGCCACGCCCGACGACGCGCCCGTCCCGGACCAGCACACAGCCCACGGACGGGTTCGGCCAGGTATTTCCCAGACCGCGCCGCGCCAGACGCAGCGCGTGGTCCATGTGACGCAGATCGCCGCTCACGCGTCGTCGAGACTCGGCGGGCGCAGTTCGGACACGAATTTGTCGAAATCGCCCGCATCCTGAAAGTTCTTGTAAACGCTGGCGAAGCGCACATAGGCGACATTGTCGATGCGGGCCAGCGACTCCATCACGATCTCGCCGATCACCTTCGAGGGGATGTCCGTCTCGCCCATGCTTTCCAGGCGCCGCACGATGCCGGAAATCAGCTGATCGATCCGCTCGGGATCAACCGGGCGTTTCTGCATCGCGATGCGGATCGAGCGGGCCATCTTGTCGCGGTCGAAATCCTCGCGCCGGCCATTGGTCTTGACCACGACCAGATCGCGCAGCTGCACGCGTTCATAGGTGGTGAAGCGACCGCCGCAGCCCGGGCAGAAACGCCGCCGCCTGATCGCCGCATTATCTTCGGCCGGGCGGGAATCTTTGACCTGGGTATCGGCATTTCCGCAGAACGGGCAGCGCATGTCCTCTCCCTTATCTGGAGTTTATGGGAGAGTTATCCACAAGGAGCGCCGAAAGCGCAACAGGATTTGTGGATCAGGGTTCCGACGCCACCAGATGCGGATCAGGCGCGGGTGAAGGCCAGCGCCACCTCGCGCCGATGCGGTGCCGTGCGGTGTTCGACCAGATAGATCCCCTGCCAGCGGCCCAGCAGCAACCGCCCCGCCCGTACCGGCACCGACAGCGAGACCGGCAGGATCGCGGCCTTGATATGGGCCGGCATATCGTCCGGCCCCTCGCTGCGATGGGTGATCCAGCTCATTGCGTCTGTGTCGGCCTGCGGTGCCGTGCGGTCGAGCCAGCCGAGAAGATCGCGCTGCACATCTGGATCGGCGTTTTCCTGAATCAGCAGGCTCGCCGAAGTGTGGCGGATCATTGCCGTCAGCACCCCGTCCTTCTGCCCCGACACGAAGCGCGCCAGAGACGGGGTAATTTCATGCATCGCCGGACCGTTCGTGTCCACGATGACCATGTCAATCATGCTCACTCACTCCTCCTCGGGGGGCGGCAGCGCATCCGTCTTGTCGTGATCCATCTCGATCCGCTTCTGCGCCCGCGCGCCCAGTTCGCGCAGCATCTCCACCTGCCGGATCACGTTACCCGTGCCACGTGACAGACGGTCGACAGCCTTGCGATGCGCATCCGACGCCTTGCCGAGCGCGGTCCCGACATCCTCCATCGCATCGACGAAGCCCGAAACCTTGTCATACAGCGCCCCGGCCCGCCTGGCGATCTCGAGCGCATTGGATTCGCGCCGCTCTACGGTCCAGATATGTTCGACGGTGCGCAGGGTCAGCATCAGCGTCGTCGGCGTGGTCAGCCCGACACGGCGGTCCATGGCGAAGCTGGCAAGCTTGGGATCGACGCGCAGCGCCTCGGAGAAAGCGCCCTCGATGGGGATGAACATCAGCACATAATCCACCGCGCCATCATCAAGCTGATCATAGCCTTTGCCTGAAAGCGCCGTGATATGGGCGCGCACCGCATCGACATGGCGCTTCAGCGCGGCGCTTCGGCTGAGATCGTCCTCGGCATTCACGGCCTGTTCATAGGCATTCAGCGAGACCTTGCTGTCCACCACAAGCAGTTTTTTCTGCGGCATCTTTACAACCACGTCGGGCCGCCAGGTCTTGCCGTCCTCATCCGTCCAGCTGGACTGAAGATCGTAATGCATCCCCCGTTCCAGCCCGGATTCTTCGAGGATCCGCTCGAGGATCATCTCGCCCCAGGCACCCTGTTTCTGCTTGTCGCCTTTCAGCGCACGGGTCAGCGCGCTCGCCTCCGAGCCGAGATTGGCAATCTGGTCGCGCAGTCGGGCGCCTTCCTCATCGAGAATGCGGTTGCGGTCACGCAGCTCACGCTGGAAATGCTGCACCTGCTCGCGAAATGGGGTCAGCAACGCGCTGAGCTGTTCGCCATGGCTCTTCTGCATGTCGGCGCCCTGAACGCGCAGCGTCTCATTGGCCATCAGCCGGAACTGCCCGGTCATTTCGTCGCGAAGGTCGCGCAGCTGTTTCAGATCATGCGCGGCGCGTTCGCGATCCTTTTCGGCGCCAAGCCGGGTGCGGGCGAGATCGGCTTCCAGCGCCGAGAGCTGCTGACGCGCGGCATAGAGCGCGTCGTTCAGACCGTCGCGTTCCTCTGACAGCTCGGCCAGACGGGTGCCGCGCTCTTCCAGCCTTGTCTCAAGCTGTCTGGTCAGCAAGTCACGCTCACGCGCCGCGCCGGTTTCCTCATTCAGCCGGTCGCGAAGCTCACCCGCTTCCGCACCAAGCCGTGACACGTCTTCGTCGCGCTGCGCGACTTCGCGAGTCAGTATTTCGCGCGCTTCACTCAGGCGCGCCACCGAGCCGCGCAATCGCTGAATGATGACAAGAAAAATGACAACACAGGCAAATAGCCCGATGACGATCCACATCGCCTGCCGAGGATCGCCAAGCCAAAGCTGCAGCTGCGCCAGAAAGCTCTCGCCCATATCGCCCCGCCGTTGTTCTTGTTTTGTGCCTAGCGGATCGTCGGGCCTGTCGCAAGGGCCTTGGCCGGGTCAGCCGTCCAGATCAGGCGGCGCGCAGGGCGAGGAATTGATAGAGGCATTCGCCGTAGCGGCGCAGATCGTGCGAATTTGTGCCCTGCTCGGCCAGATAATCGAAAAGCGGCGCCTGCTCGCCATTGGAATAGCCCATCGTCCAGCTGGGAAAGCGACGCTCGGCGATCGGACCGCTGGCATAGACCGTCAGATCACGGTGGCGCTTATCGGCCTGAAGGCTTTCGATCACCTCGTTCAGCGCATCGTCAGGGCCTTCCAGCCACTGCACGAACATCCCGTCTTCGGCATGCAGAAACCCCGTCAGCCCGAGCGCCTTGTTGCGCTTCCGGGCTGTCCGCAGGATCTCCTGGCAGTCCTTGTCGAACTGATCCAGCCGACCCGAACTCCGGTAAAGGATGTGAGAAAACGCCATAAACTCCTGTCCAATTTGTTAACTCAAGCTATGGCGCATTTGTTAACCAACGCAACAAGTTATTGCGTCGATTAAGAAAAATTATGCGCTTACTGGTCGAGGAAACTGCGCAGTTTCCGCGAGCGGGACGGGTGCTTCAGCTTGCGCAGCGCCTTGGCCTCGATCTGGCGGATCCGTTCGCGGGTGACGCTGAACTGCTGGCCGACCTCTTCCAGCGTGTGATCGGTGTTCATGCCGATGCCGAAACGCATCCGCAGAACCCGTTCCTCGCGCGGGGTCAGGCTGGCCAGAACGCGGGTTGTGGTTTCCTTCAGATTTTCCTGAATGGCGGAATCCAGCGGAAGAACCGCGTTCTTGTCCTCGATGAAATCGCCGAGCTGGCTGTCTTCCTCGTCGCCGATGGGCGTTTCAAGGCTGATCGGCTCCTTGGCGATCTTCATCACCTTGCGGACCTTTTCCAGCGGCATCTGGAGCTTGTCGGCCAGTTCCTCGGGCGTCGGCTCGCGGCCGATCTCGTGCAGCATCTGGCGACCCGTCCGCACCAGCTTGTTGATGGTTTCGATCATATGGACCGGGATGCGGATCGTGCGGGCCTGATCGGCGATGGACCGGGTGATCGCCTGCCGGATCCACCATGTCGCATAGGTGGAGAATTTATAGCCGCGGCGATATTCGAATTTATCCACCGCCTTCATCAGGCCGATATTGCCTTCCTGAATGAGATCAAGGAATTGCAGGCCCCTGTTCGTGTATTTCTTGGCGATCGAGATCACCAGACGCAGATTCGCCTCGACCATTTCCTTCTTGGCCTGACGCGCCTCGCGCTCACCGCGCTGCACCTGGTTCACGATGCGACGGAATTCCTCGATATCGACGCCGACATATTGGCCGACCTCGGCCATGTCGCCGCGCAGCTTTTCGACGTTATCCATGCTGCGCTCGAACAGCGCCTGCCAGCCGCGGCCCTTGTTTTCGGACATGCGGTCGATCCAGGCCGGGTCCAGCTCCGAGCCGCGGTAGGCATCGACGAATTCACGCCGGTTGATGCGCGCGGCATCGGCCAGCTTCACCATGCCGGAATCGATGGTCACGATCCGGCGGTTGATCCCGTAAAGCTGATCGACGAGCGCTTCGATGCGGTTGTTATGAAGATGTAAAGAGTTCACCAGCACGACGATTTCGCCGCGCAGCTTCTGATAGGCCGATTCATCGTTGGTCGAGAAGCTGCCATCCTCGTTCAGCGTCGCCGACATGCGCTGATCCTGCATATGGGCCAGCTCTTCATAGTCGCGGGCAATGGCCTCCAGCGTTTCCAGCACCTGCGGCTTGAGGCTCGCTTCCATCGCGGCGAGCGACAGATTGGCGCCGTCATCCTCGTCATCATCGTCGTTTTGCAGAGGGTTGCCGTCGGCATCGGTTTCCGGCGCCTTGTCGGCAGAGCCGCTTTCGCCGCCGGTGGCGGATGGCGCGGCCGCAGAGGGGGAAAGCTCTTCTTCGTCGCCATCCTCCATCGACTGACCGAAGGTGGTCTCCAGGTCGATCACGTCGCGCAGCAGAATATCCTCGTCCAGAAGTTCCTGCCGCCACATGGTGATCGCCTTGAAGGTCAGCGGGCTTTCGCACAGCCCGGCGATCATGGTGTTGCGCCCGGCCTCGATCCGCTTGGCGATGGCGATCTCGCCCTCGCGCGAGAGCAGCTCGACCGATCCCATTTCGCGCAGATACATACGCACCGGATCGTCTGTGCGGTCGAGTTTCTCGGTCTCGGTCGTCGCCACTGCGACCTCGCGCGAATTCGAGGTGGTCACCACCTCGCCGCCGCTATCGCCGTCTTCGCCCTCTTCTTCGTTCTCGACGACCTGGATGCCCATTTCGGACAGCATCGACATCACATCCTCGATCTGGTCAGAGCTGACCTGATCGGGCGGCAGAACATTGTTCAGCTGGTCATAGGTGATATAGCCGCGCTCTTTCGCCTCGGCGATCATCTTCTTGACCGCCGTCTGGCTGATATCGAGCGAGTGGGCGTTTTCCTGGCTTTCGTCGCGAGAGCTATCTTCGTCCTTGGCGGCCATAGGCATCCTGTCAGCGTAGTGATTCGGGGGCGTCCGAATCATGTGGGGATCGGAGACGTTTTAGACAAGATGAGCCGTTCTTCAAAGGCCGGGTGATTCGGGCTGACGATTTTGTCAGGCGAATCACCATGTTCACCGGCGTTTGCGGCTTGGCTTGGTGTCGAAATAGGCAGCGAGCCGGGCGGTCAGCGCGTCGCGATCCTCGTCCAGATCGGCGCTGTCCTCCAGCTCGGGATGTTCGGCGCGATGTCGGGCGCGGGCCGATTCGCTCATCCGCCAGGTCAGCCCCTCATCGACGAGCCCCTGGATTTCGGCCTCGGCGCGGGCAAGTTCCGAAAGCGCCGCGCGGCGTGCCTCGATCTTGTCGAGGATATTCGACAGCACTACCGCCGCCTTGGCCGGATCGCCGGGTTGCCGGATCATCGGCGCGGCGCGGACATAGCTGTCCTCCATGATCCGCGCCAGAGCCGCGCGACCCGCGCCGCTTTCGCCGCCGCACAGCAAGTCGTGGCACAAGGCGGCGCGTCCGGGATCGGCCGGATCAAGCAATTCGAGCCGGGATTCGACGCGGGCGGCCAGGCCGGGATAGCTGGCACAGATCGCAAGCGCCATCGCTTCAAGCGTCATGTCGCCCGCATCCTGCTGGCCCAGCGGGGTGGCGCGGGTCTGGGCGCGCGGCGCCATCTCTGCGCCTCGCCGCTCGCCGGGGCGCGGGGTCAGCCGCCCTGCCCCGCGCCGTCCGCCGAACAGGGCAAAGCGCCGCTCGCGCAGCGCCGCCGTGTAGTGGTTGCGCGTCGCCTCGTCCGGGATCAGCCCGACCGCCTTGCGCAGGCTCGCATCCAGGGCGGCGCGGCGTTCCGGGCTGTCGAAATCGCGTCCCTCGACCTCGCGCTCCCACAGCAGGTCGACCAGCGGACGCGCCTCTTCCAGCACTTTCTGCATCGCCCCCGCACCATGGGCGCGGATCAGATCGTCAGGGTCCGTTCCGGCCGGCAGCACCGCAAAGCGCAGCGCCTGCCCCGGCCCGGTCATCGGCAGCGCCAGATCGATCAGCCGCCGCGCTGCGCGTTGCCCCGCGGCATCGCCGTCCAGCATGATCACCGGCTCGGGGCTGATCCGCCACATCAGCCGCAGCTGATCCTCGGTGATCGCTGTCCCCAGAGGTGCCACCGCGCCCTCGAACCCGGCCAGCACCAGCGCGATGACATCCATATAGCCCTCGGCGACGATCAACGGCGCGCCTTTGCCGACGGCGCTGCGCGCGGCGGCGATGTTGTAAAGATTGCGGCCCTTGTCGAACAGCGCGGTTTCCGGGCTGTTCAGATATTTGGCCCGTGCATTCGGGTCCATCGCCCGGCCACCGAAGGCGATCACGCGGCCTCGCGCATCGCGGATCGGAAAGATGATCCGGCCACGGAACCGGTCATAGGGCGCGCCGCCATTATCCGGTCTGGCGGCAAGACCGGCATCGACGATCACGTCGTCAGCCATGCCCTTCTCGCGCAGCGCATGGAACAGCCCCTGCCGCATGTCCGGGGCGAAGCCCAGTTCGAACCGGTCGATGCCTGCCTGTTCCAGCCCGCGACGGGTCAGATAGTCGCGCGCCCCGGCCCCTTGCGAGGTGCCGAGCTGCATCCTGTAATGGCGTGTCGCAGCCTCCATCGCGTCGGCCAGCACGCTGCGGCGATCGGCACGCTTTGCCTCGGCCGGATCACGCTCGGGCATGGGCAGCCCGGCTTCGGACGCGATCACCTTCACCGCTTCGATAAAGTCCAGACCGTCGGATTCGCGCAGGAAGGTGAGCGCGTCACCCTTGGCGTGGCAACCGAAGCAGTAATAGAACCCCTTCCGGTCATCGACATGGAACGATGCGGTCTTTTCACCGTGAAACGGGCATGGCGCCCACCAGTCGCCCTTGGCCTGGTTCGACCGGCGCAGATCCCATGTCACCTTGCGCCCGACGATCCGGCTGACCGGGACGCGATTGCGCAGCTCGTCGAGAAAGGCGGGTGAGATGGACATGGGCGCCAATATCGGTTGCGCCGCGCGCCACGGCAAGAGGCTTACGCCCCGACCGCCCCGCGCACGAGACCGGCATAATGGCGATGCAGCGCGGCGCGATCCAGCCTCCCACCGGCACGATACCAGTTGGTCACCCCGGTCAGCATCGCGATCAGCGCCATCGTTGCCAGCCGCGTATCGGCGACGCGCATCACGCCTGCCGCAACCCCGGCATCGAGGATCGCCTGCAGCGCATTTTCGTAGCAACGGCGAAGCGCGGTGATCTCGGCGTGGTTGTCGGGGTTGAGATTGCGCAGTTCCATATATGAAAGAAACACGCCATCCGCCCGGTCGAGGCTGGTCTCGATGTGGAAATGCACGAAACTGTCGAGCCGGTCGAGCGGCGCTGCATCGGGCGCATCCTGCCAGTCCGTCAGAAGCTGCTCCATATGGTCGCGCAGCAGATCGGCCAGCAGAGCCTGCTTGTCCTCGGTATAGGCGTAGATCGTGCCGACCTGCACGCCGACCGCCTTGGCGATCTGGCGCATCGAGACCGCCGCATATCCGTGCTGCGCGAAGAGTTTGCGCGCGGCCTCGCGGATCAGCGGGCCGGTGATCTCTGCGCGCGATCCCTGTGTCCGCGCCATCAGATTTTCGGCGGCGAGCCGTGGTGCGGGTTCACCCCGATCAGCTCATGGAAATTATCGGGCGCCTGGTCCAGCAATTCCTCGGCCAGATCGCGACCCATTCCGGGGCCGTCCGCCGCCAGCCCCTCTCGCTCGCCGCGAAAGACCTGACTGCCATCCGGCAACAGGATCTCGCCGCGCAGCCAGAGCCGGTCCCCTTCCAGCAAAGCCAGCCCCGCAATCGGCGTTTCGCATGACCCGTCAAGCGCCGCCAGAAAGGCCCGCTCGGCCGAGACGCGCAGCCTGGTGTCTTCATGGGCAATCGCTGCCAGCAGCGCTGCCACTCGATCATCCTCGCGCCGCCGCTCGACCCCGATGGCGCCCTGCGCGATGGCGGGCAGCATTTCTTCGGGGGCGATCGCGCCGCGGGCAATCTCCGGCTCTCCGAGACGGTTCAGCCCGGCCATCGCAAGGAATGTCGCCTCTGCCACGCCCTCGCCCAGCTTTCGCATTCGCGTCTGCACATTGCCGCGAAACGTCACCAGTTGCAGGTCGGGCCGCCGGTGGATCAGCTGCGCCCGCCGCCGCAGCGACGAGCTTCCGACCACCGCGCCCTGAGGCAGGTCGCTGATCGACGCGTGTTTCAGGCTGACAAACGCATCCCGGCAATCCTCGCGCGGCAGGTAGCAGTCGATCACCAGCCCGTCCGGTTGCAGGACCGGCATGTCCTTCATCGAATGCACCGCAATGTCGATCTTGCGATCCAACAGCGCGTCCTCGATCTCGCGTGTGAACAGCCCCTTGCCGCCGATCTCCTGCAAGGGCCGGTCGAGGATCTTGTCCGCCGTGGTCTTGATCGGCACGATCTCGAACGCCTCGGCACCAAGACCATGTGCCAGCATCAGCCGGTCGCGGGTCTCGTAGGCCTGCGCCAGCGCCAGCGGCGAGCCGCGCGTGCCGATTTTCAGCCGGTCGTCCTGAGTGGGCCAGTCAGTCATGGCCCTGCCATAGCGACGGGGCGCCGCCTTGACAATGCCGGGCCACCCCCGTTGAACGGTGCGCGAAAGAGAGGCCCCATGACCAAGACGATCCTGCGTGCGCTCGCGGGGGAGACCCTTCCCACCCCACCGATCTGGATGATGCGGCAGGCGGGGCGCTATCTGCCCGAATATCGTGCCACGCGCGCAAAGGCCGGGGATTTCCTGTCGCTGTGCTATAACCCCGAACTCGCCGCCGAGGTGACGCTGCAACCGATCCGCCGCTATGGTTTCGATGCGGCGATCCTGTTCGCCGATATTCTTCTGGTGCCGCAGGCGCTCGGCGCGGATCTGTGGTTCGTGACCGGAGAAGGCCCGCGTCTCTCGACCATCACCGATGCCGAGGGCGTCGCGGCGCTGAAACCCGCCGATGCGGTGCATGAGAAGCTTTGGCCGATCTATGAGACCGTGCGTATCCTTGCTCGCGAATTGCCCGCCGAGACGACGCTGATCGGCTTTGCCGGCGCGCCCTGGACGGTCGCCACCTATATGATTGCCGGGCGCGGCACCAAGGATCAGGGGCCGGCCCATGCGTTCAAACAGGCCGACCGCGCGGCGTTCTCGGCGCTGATCGACCGGGTGACCGAGGCCACCATCGAATATCTCTCGGCCCAGATCGAGGCCGGGGCCGAGGTGGTCAAGCTGTTCGACAGCTGGGCGGGCAGCCTGAGCGGGCAGGATTTCGACGATTTCTGCATCGCCCCTGCCGCGCGCATCGTCTCGGCGCTGAAACAGCGCCACCCCGGCATCCCGGTCATCGCCTTCCCGCGTGAGGCGGGCGAGCGCTATGTGGGCTATGCCGAGGCGACCGGGGCGGATTGCGTGGCGCTCGACAACTCGGTCGATGCCGGATGGGCCGCGGCGCATGTGCAGCGCGATGGCTGCGTGCAGGGCAATCTCGCGCCGGGCCATATGGTGACCGGCGGTCAGGCCCTGATCGACGAGACCCGCGCCATTGTCGAGGCGTTCCGGGGCGGCCCGCATATCTTCAATCTCGGCCACGGGATCACCCCCGATGCGGATCCTGAAAATGTCGCGCTGATGATCGACACGGTGCGGAACGGCTGATCCGATGTGGGTGCTGGCCACGCTGATCGCGGCCCTGGCGCAGACCGGGCGCAACGCGGCGCAGGCCGGGCTGACCGGACAGATCGGTACGATCGGCGCCACGGCGGTGCGCTTCGTCTTCGGGCTGCCCTTCGCGGCGCTGTTCCTGCTGGTCATGTCGACGCAAAGCGCCCTGCCCCCGGTCAGTGCCGCGACGCTGGGCTGGACGGCGCTTGGCGCCTTCAGCCAGATCGCCGCCACCGCCTTCATGCTGGTCACCATGCGCGGCCAGGGGTTCGGCGTCGCCACGGCGCTGATGAAGACCGAGCCGGTGACGCTGGCGGTCTTTGGCGTGCTGTTCCTGTCCGAACCGCTCGGCCTGCCCCGGCTCGGAGCGATCCTGCTGGCCACGTTCGGCGTGATCCTGATGTCCGGCGCGAACTGGTCCCGCGCCCGCGCCACCTCCATCGCCATCGGCATCGCCGCCGGAGCGCTGTTCGGCCTCTCGGCCATCGGCTTTCGCGGCGCCATCCTGACCCTCCCCGATGGCGGCCCGGTCCTGCGCGCGAGCGTCGTTCTGGTGATCGCACTCGCCATGCAGTCCGCCGCCATGCTGGCCTGGCTGGGCCTGCTCGACCGCGCCGTGCTGCGCGCCATCGCCCGAAGCTGGCGCATCTCGCTGGCGGCGGGGGCGCTTGGTGCCTTTGCCTCGCTGTTCTGGTTCATCGGCTTCGCCCTGACCTCGGCCGCCAATGTCCGCACGCTGGCGCTTGTCGAGGTGATCTTCGCCCAGATCCTCTCTGCCCGGTTGTTCCGCCAGGGCGCGAGTCTGCGCCAGATGACGGGCATGGCCATGATCGTCGCCGGGGTGATCCTGCTGATCCGCGTCGCCTGAGCGCCGATCCGACAGGGCAGAGATTTTCCGCTTGTGGTCCGCGCGCCGGGGCTGCTAAACGCGTCGGCGGAGACGTGGCCGAGTGGTCGAAGGCGCTCCCCTGCTAAGGGAGTATACCAGAGATGGTATCGAGGGTTCGAATCCCTTCGTCTCCGCCATAACACACTAAAACAATGGCTTAGGTCTTGACAGGCAAGTGCGACACAAAGTGGAGCGCACCGCCCATGAAACTGTCCGCCTATCTTTCGCCATCACGTCACGGGGTCTACTACTTCCGTTGGCCTCTCCCTCGGGCTGAGAACCAGAAGCGCCGCACAGTCAGAATATCCTTACGCACAAAGTGCCCAGATCGGGCTGGCGATCTTGCCCGTCATCTTGCATCCTGTGGCAGATTGATGCGCGAGAACAAGACTTTGGCTAGGCTCAGACAAGACGAGATGCGGGATATGGTGCGAAGCTACTTTGCGGCTTCGCTGGATCGGTATGTGGAGCGTTTGAACGATACCGGGCTGTCTGAGCGGTCCCTTGATACCCTGCGCCAAGAGTTGGACGTGCATGAGGACGCCATAGGCGGCTTTGACGACTTGTCAGACCTCTACCTTGATGCAGGCACCTTTGACAGCTTCCGGGCCTCAACGGGCCTCACAGAGGCTCAGTGGACCGAAAATGAGCCAGCCCTGCGCCAAGAAATGCGCAAGGCCCGCCGGGATCAGATCAAAGCCATTCTGAGCGCCGCTGAGCGCCTTGAGGGCTATTCCTTCACCGAACCCGCCCAGACAGCGCCAAGGCCACCACAGGCCCGCTCCGCGTCTCTGGGAGAGGCAATCGAGGACTTCATGGCTGAGCCGCAATGGTCTGACCAGATGGCCGCGAAGGCGAGAGCTTTCTTGTCTGTGCTGTTGGAGTATTTCGGGCCGGATCGTAGGATGGCGGAAATAACTCGCCATGACGCTGCCGAAGTCAAAAAGGTGGTGCAGTCCCTGCCGCTCAATCGGAAAACCAAGAATGAAACGAAAGACTTACCGCTTCTTGAGGCGATAGAAGTGCCGGGAATGAAGAAGGTATCTGTTGAGACGGTGAATAATCATATGGCCATGTTCTATCGCTTCTGGAAATGGGCCGTCACGCATGGTGTAGCCACCGAGAAGCTATTTGAAGAAATGAAGATCAAGGCGCGGAAAAAGCCGGATGACGGACGCAAGGCATTCTCGCCAGCCCAAACCAAGCGACTGTTCCAAGAACTGACTGAGAACACGTCGGGGTTTGTGAAGGAGGACGATCACAAGTGGGGTGCGCTTCTGGGCCTCTACACGGGCGCAAGACTGCGCGAGATTGCCCAGCTTGACGTCGCCGACATTCGACAAGAAGGCGATATCTGGTACCTCGATATCAATGATGACGGGCCAAACAAGAGCCTCAAAACCCCTGCCGCCAAGCGCCGCGTGCCAATCCACTCGGACCTGATCGGGCTGGGCTTCCTCGATTGGGTCGGGAGCAAGCCTAAGGATCAGCGGCTATTCCTATCGTTCAGCTACAATGCCAAGGAGGGCTATGGCCGCAACTTGGGTCGCCGGTTCAACAACGTGCTCTTGCCGGGGCTGGGCATGAAGGAGGGCGGTCTGGTGTTCCACAGCCTGCGCCACACGATGGTTACGCGGCTTGCGCAAGCAGGTGTGCCCGAGCCGCTGTTTCAGGACATCGTGGGCCACGAACGCGCAGGCGTGGCGCAACAGGTCTATTTCAAGGAAGGGCACACGCTGGCACAGAAGCAGGAGGCCCTTGAGAAGTTCATTGCATAGGGCGCAAAGTACGGTGGTGTCTTGTGCTACTTCGCATCACTACAACTCAAAGGTGTTGCGATGTAGTCTCGACAGAAGCATTATCGACAACAAACAATAATGAGCAGATATCGGCATGTCGCATCCATACAAGCTGAAACCAGCGTGCGTTCTAACACGCCTGACGGAAGCTGATGAGTCATCTGAAAGCTATTGCGCTGGTTTTGAACTCAGTGAATGGCGCTGCGATGGGCTTGCTGACAATCTTATGGAGTGGATTACTGACTATGCGCTGAAGTCAGATGAACTGCGAAACAGCAATCACACAAATAACTACGTGCGTCTTAAGCAGGCAGCTACACGTGTTTACATAAGCGAAAACTACAAACGCCGTGGAGAAGTTGGTGAGATTGCAGCACATGCGATTTGTAGAACTTACTTTGACACGATACCTATTGCTGCGCGAGTGAACTACTTAAGCGCATCAAATGATCCGGTGAAAGCATTCGATCTAGTTCATGTCCGCTACGTCAACGATGGAGACATAGAACTGTGGTTAGGTGAGGCTAAGTTTTTCAAGACACGCAGTAGCGCCATAAATGACGCCATTACGTCTATTGAAAGTCATATAACCGCAGGCTTCTTAAAGAACGAAAAGTTGCTACTGGGTCCACAAGTCTCGGACGACATTCCGCACAGTGCAAAGATCAAAGAGCTGCTAGCCTCCGAAACCTCTCTTGATGAACTCTTTAGCAATGCTGTTTTCCCGGTACTCATCGCAGCAAACAGTGGTGCAACGAAAAAGAACACTGAGCCCTGCGAAAAATACAAAACGGGGGCAGCGAAAGAGATGGCAACTCTTTGGGAAACACTCAAAGCATCTGGATTGACGAAAAAGATCAAGGTGAGGCTCATCTATGTCCCGTTAGGAGACAAAGACAAGCTCAACACTGCTTTCGACAATCGCCTCAAAGCACTTCAACAGTAGGGCAAGAACATGTCTAAACTTGAGGTTGACTGGAATGCTCTAAACGCACTCAAAGGTGCGGAACTAAAGCGCGCCACCTTTAAGACCATTCAGCAGGCGGCTTTCTGCATTCAAAGCACGCAGACTGATGATCCCTCGTTACTTGAAGCGGTGCCTCGGCTTTCTGAGCTAGTTGGCCGAAACCCACAAGAACTTGGCGCGTTTCAGCAGTTGGTCAGTTCGTTGGCAAGATCGACGGGCTTATGGAACTACATTGATATCAAAAACGCTGATGCAAGCGATGCCTTTGTAGCCGAGGCCGCAACAGCATATGAGCTTGATGGCGTAACTTTTCATCGTGAACAGATAAACGCATTGGATGCACTGCTTTCCGGGCGCAACCTTATTCTCAGTGCGCCTACAAGTTTCGGCAAGAGCCTACTTGTCGATGCATTGCTTGCTACAAACAAGTATCAACGCATTGCAGTGGTACTGCCAACCATCGCGCTTCTTGACGAGTTCCGGCGGCGCTTTCGTCATCGCTTTGCAGACAGGTTCAATATCGTGATGCACCAAAGCGAAACTTCATCAGACGGGCCCACCATATTCCTCGGGACACAAGAGAGACTAATCTATCGCGAAGACTTGGGACGTTTAGACCTAACAGTTGTTGACGAGTTCTATAAACTTGATCCTGCAAGGCGTGATGACCGCAGCGTTACGCTTAATGCGGCAGTGTATCGACTACTCAAGCGTTCAAAGCAGTTCTTCTTTTTGGGACCAAACATTGATAAGGTTTCTGTCGCGCCGGATGCGCGATGGAACTTCGAGTTTCTCAAAACACGTTTTTCAACGGTCGCAGTAGACACTCTCGACCTTAAAGATATTGCTGACAAACGTGGACGGTTGATTGACGAGATTGGCGAAGACAAGAACTGGCCTGCTCTCGTTTTTGTTTCATCACCGGGAAAGGCGAACAAGCTGGCTATCGAACTATCCGAAAAGATGGCTGTCTCCGAACTGAGCGGAGACTTTTCAGCTTGGCTCAAGGAAAACATCGGAAGAAAGAACTTCCTCTCTGAGGCTGTTGAATATGGGTTTGGTGTCCACCATGGGCGCATACCTCGTGCCATTGCGGCACATATGGTCAGATTATTTAATCAAGAAAAGCTGCCAGTTTTGCTATGTACCTCAACTCTGATCGAAGGCGTAAACACTGCTGCGAAAACCGTCATGATCTATGACAAGACAATCAATCGCGACAGTTATGACTTTTTTACGTTCTCGAACATTAGAGGGCGTGCGGGTCGTCTCGGGCAACATCATATCGGACAAGTTATGGTCTTCAATGATGTGCCTGAGCAAACCGAACTCGAAGTTAACCCCACCATGTTCTCAGATGATGATGACTTTCCTGATGAATACATCATACACATTGATAAACCTGATCGCTCAGACCGGTCAGACGACCGGTTCCGTTACTATAGAGATCGACTTGAACTCGACGGCGATGACTTAAAACTTGCGTCTTCGATTGGACTTGAGACGTCGATACTGATAAAAGAGGCAGTTCGTCGGTCTTTGAGGCAAAGTGATCGGCTGATATGGAGCAACTGGCCAAGTTGGCCAGAAATAAAGGAAGTATGCGACGTTTTCTGTGAGCCGCAAAAGGTTGGCGCATTTGGAGCATACAGCACAAAGCAACTTGCCACGCTTATCAATAAGCTCAGACAAGCATCGTCCTTTAAAGGCTTTTTGCTAACCCAAGACGCGAGCTACCCCGGCAAGCCCGAAGAACAAGACAACATCTTTAAGTTCCTCAGAGCATGTGAATATGGCTTACCTCAGAACTTCGCGCTTGTGGAACTTTTCGTTCGTCAAGTCGCCCCGCAAGCTGACTACAGCCTATTCCTTGGAAGTGTCGCCAGTTGGTTCCGCCCTGAAGTTCTTAAGGAGCTAGATGAGGAAGGTGTTCCAATACAGATATCTGAACGCTACTACGTCGAAGGCGACGATAAGCCTAGACTTAGGGCACGGCTATTGGACGAGTGCCAATCCCCAACATCGCAACTCTCGGACTTTGAAAGGGAATGGCTTCAGCAGGCTGTATAGGTATATCGACGGAAGTCTTGCGTGCTGAGTAGTTTTCGAGTTTTCCGGACCGCTGGAAAATGAGCCGGATTTTTTGAGCGGTCATTTCTTCACCGACAAGGCCGCAGTTTCCCACATTGTCCCTTCCGCCCAAGGGCGTGGCCCTGCGACTTGGCAGAGCATTGAAGCTTTTCTGACCTACCGCTGAACTTTCATCCAGCCGCGACCGGAGCCCGGTTAGTGTTTATGCCGATTGGCGCAGGTTGAGCAATCGCCCGACGCGCGGAGCTTTCATCTCGCGCAGCGGGGCGGGCGATTGCGGTGGTCAGGGCCCGTGCGTAGTCAGCCGGGGTCTGGTAGCCCAAGGCCGAATGCGGACGCTCGGTGTTGTAGTCGGCAGCCCAAGCGGCGAGCGGCCTAGTCATACTCTGGTTTGGTATGGCGACCGAAAAACCACAACGAGCCTCACACGCCCGGAAATCGCGTTCAGGCGTCGGCCTGCCCTTTTGCTATGGTCGCCACGATCTCCGACACCGCGTCCAAGCCGTCGCAGGCTGCCATCCACTTGGCGAACTCGATCACGTCGAGCCTGCGTTCCTGCGTCTCGACCTTCGCCACGAAGGATTGCGGCTTGTGCAGCCGTTCGGCCAAGTCCGCTTGGGTCAGCCCCGCATCAACGCGCACCTGCCTAAGCCGCTGGCACAGGTAGACGTGTTCCGGTGTGCGAAGGGTCTTGCTCAAGTGACTGCCTGTTGATCGGGTGCAGGCAGTCGGGTAATCCCAACTTAGGATAATCAGGCTATCCGGGCCGTTGGGGCCGAGGGCGGTCGTCGGATTGGAAGGGCTTCATATGTGGATCGTGGTTATCCTCTGCATCGGGACGGCGCTGGTCTGGTACTCCAACAAGCGCCGCGCTCAGAGGTTTGTCCGGGCGGTTCACTTTCTCGACTTGCTGGACAGTGGAGCGAATACAGACGAGGCAAACGGAAAAGTCGCCCGGTTGTTCACCAAGCACTCAACACCTGAAACGGACGTTGCAGCTATCGAATACGCGACAGACAAGGCCAACCGCATGACTGAAGGCAAACAACTGCCTTGGATTGACGAAGCCCGACAACGCGGTTTCGCAATCGACAGTGGCGATACGCGCTTGGACATGGCGCACCTGTCACAAGCGCAGGCCCAGACGAACCGTTCTCAAGATTTTGCGGCAGATTTTTCCGAGGGCCAATCTACTACTGCAGCGCACCGGACTTTCCCCCATGCCCCGTCCGTTCTGACAGACACCTACCATGCCGGGTTTGAGAAGATCGAAGCCAACAAGGACGCGCTGAGGTCTGCCTTGCAGGCGATCATCTTCACAGGCGCGCGCTGGGGCGTGCGCGGCGCGGGGGCGGGGTTTGTTTTCGGACTTGTCGTCCCGAGGCTGGGCGTCCTCAGCTACTATGAAATATGGGCCGTTCCCATCGTCGTCGCGTTCTTTTTCGCTATGGCAGGGGTGGCGCTGGGGGCAGTCTACGGCCTTATGCGTTGGCTTTTTTCAGCCTGACCAACTTGCCCCGGACGAACGTCCCGGCGTCCGGTATCTATCTGTTTTCCATCATAACTAGCCTAACAGCCGACACAGCCTTGCAACAAGCCGATGCGTCCCGAAAGCACTCCCCGATACTATAGGACAAGAGGTTGTACGGTGTTCGCTGCCGCCTTAAGCCATCCTCTTGTTTCCATGAGATAAATCTATCGCGCCACCTATAGGACAGAAGGCCATGCAGTATCTGTCTGGCCAGATAATCAATCATCTGCTTTATTAAATCATTTATAATCAATATCTTACAATATATATTCAAAACCGATTGCCTTCCTGCTTCATCTCAATCTTCGATGTATCCAGCTTCCAAACACGCAATCCAAAAACCAATATCACATCCACCTACATCCAAGAATATTTATACTTTTCGGACACTTAAGCTGAAACCATGGATAAAACCTTCTCCGGTTACCCAAACAGATACCTTTGACTTTTCCGAAACATCCGGGCTACACAGTGGCACACAAAGTGAGACACACGAGCAACCTTCGCTCTTGTATGTCCAGTTAAGTCAAAGGCTTAGATTTGTGGTGGAGCCTCCCTTCGTCTCCGCCATTAATCATTAACTTCTATCTTATAGATTGACGCTCAGCCAATCCCGCCCTCGGGATCCTCTGGCAGTGACGGCTCACCGCCGTGGCGCAGACAGGGGGAGGCATTGCGTTGATACCGTCCTCGTCCGTCACTGGCCGGCCCGGCAGCGTGAGGTAAGGCGAAGCACCGCGTCTACCCCAGCCGGCTTCAACGAAGTGTCGCCGCAGCTGACTTAACGCGGCCTGGCACATTTTCTGTCAGTGATCTGATGGCTGTCTTTCTGACCGGCTTTTCGTGAGAATCGCGCTACCGCCATCTTATTCACCAAGGTTTTGCCGACATGCCGCACGCACCGGCAATATCCCGCGCGCCCTATTTCCATCCATCCCCGCACCCTGCCCTTGACGGAGACAGTCTTCCTGATGCCAACTGGCTTTGGGTAAACGGCGCGCCGCCGGGCCGGAGGGTGTGTGCGCGCGGGTCGAAAAATCGACAGGGAGGTTGATATGACACGGAAAATTCTCGCGAGCAGCGCTGCGGCAGTGGCGATGGTTGCCGCAGGGGCAGGCTGGGCGGACAAGGCCAATGACACGCTGCGCGCCGCCTTCACCAAAGAGCTGGAAAGCGTCGACAGCTATTTCAACTCGGCCCGTGAAGGCGTCGTGCTGCAACGGGCGATCTGGGACGGGCTGATCTATGCGGATCCGCAGACCGGCGAGTATACCGGCAACCTGGCGACCGACTGGGAATGGATCGACGACACGACGCTGGAACTCAAGCTGCGCGAGGGCGTCACCTTCCATGACGGCAGCGCGTTCAACGCCGACGACGTCGTCTATACGGTGAATTTCGTTGCCGACGAATCCAATGGCGCGGTGACCCAGCGCAACGTGAACTGGATGGAGAGCGCCGAGAAGATCGACGACTTCACGGTTCGGATCAACACGCGAGAGCCCTTCCCCGCCGCTCTGGAATATCTTTCGGGTCCGGTCTCGATCTATCCATCGGATTACTATGAAGAGGTCGGTCCTTCGGGCATGGGGCTCGAACCTGTGGGCACCGGCCCCTACAAGGTGGTCAGCGTCGAGCCGGGCAAGCGCTTCGTGCTCGAAAAGAACGAAAACTATTTCGACGGACCGAAGGGCCAGCCGAGCATCGGCAATATCGATATCCGCACCATCCCCGATGTGAACACCCAGATCGCCGAGATCTTCAGCGGGCAGCTTGACCTGATCTGGCAGGTGCCCTCGGATCAGGCCGAGCGGCTTGAGCAGATGGACCAGTTCACCGTCGCCAATGAAAGCACCATGCGCGTCGGTTATCTTGCGATGGATGCGGCGGGCCGGTCCGGTGAAGACAACCCGTTCACCAAGATCGAGGTGCGCAAGGCCGTCAACCACGCGATCAACCGGCAGGAGCTCGTCGATGAGTTGCTGAAGGGCAAGTCCATCCCGGTCCACACCGCCTGTTTCCCCAGCCAGTTCGGCTGTTCGCAGGAGGTGACCGAATATGAATACGATCCCGAGAAGGCAAAGGAACTGCTGGCCGAGGCCGGCTATCCGGACGGGTTCACCACCGAGTTCTACGCCTATCGCGATCGCGAATATGCCGAGGCCATCACCAGCTATCTGAACGCGATCGGTATCACCACCGACTTCAAGATGCTGCAATATTCGGCGCTGCGCGATCTCAACATGAAGGGCGAGGTGCCGATCTCGTTCCAGACATGGGGGTCGTTCTCGGTCAATGATGCCTCGGCCATGGTGAGCCAGTTCTTCAAGCATGGCGAGTTGGACGATGCGCGCGATGACGAGGTGCTGGAAGAGCTGAACATCGCCGACAGCTCGACCGATCCCGCCGTGCGCGAAGAGCATTATCGCAACGCGCTTCAGCGCATCGCCGATCAGGCTTTCTGGGCGCCGATGTTCTCCTACAACACGAATTACGTGTTCACGGACGAGGTGTCCTATACCCCGACGGCCGACGAGGTGCTGCGGTTCCACACCATGAGCTGGAACTGATCGCATCTATGCCAGCATTAGCGCACGGCCTTCGGGCCGTGTGTCAGCCCGCAGGAAGGAGAAGGCAGGATGCTTCGCTTTATTCTCAAGAGGCTCGGTCTCGCGCTGCTAGTCGCGCTGACGGTCTCTTTCATCAGCTTCAGCCTTCTCTACCTGTCGGGTGACCCCGCCATCGCCATGGCCGGCGAAAGCGCCAATGCCGAGGATGTCGCCGCGATCCGCGAGCTTTACGGCTTCGACCGTCCGATGCTGGTGCAATATGGCGACTGGTTATGGAGCGCGCTTCAGCTCGATTTCGGACAGAGCTATTATTTCCGCCTGCCCGTCGCGGATCTGATTGCCGAGCGGTTGTCGGTAACGATGACGCTCGGGGTGTGCGGGATCGTCTTTGCCCTTGTCACGGCGGTGCCTCTGGGGGTGATTGCCGCGATCCGGCCGAATTCACTGATCGACAGGCTGGCGCTGTTTCTCTCTGTCGCCGGTCAGGCCATGCCCAGCTTCTGGTTCGGGCTGATCCTGATCGTGGTCTTCGCGATCCAGCTCGGAGTGCTGCCCGCGTCGGGCGCCGATAGCTGGCGGCATTTCATCCTGCCGACCATCGTGCTTGGCTATTACGCGATGCCGGCCATCATGCGGCTGACCCGCGCCGGGATGCTTGAAGTCCTGTCCGCCGACTATATCCGCACCGCGCGGGCCAAGGGGGCGTCGGAAAGCAAGGTGCTGTTCAAACACGCGCTGCGCAATGCGATCATCCCGGTGGTGTCGCTGGCCGCTGTGCAGATGGGGTTCATGCTGGGCGGGTCCATCGTGGTCGAGTCGGTCTTTGCGCTGCACGGCGCAGGCTATCTCGCCTGGGAATCCATCGGCCGGAACGATCTTCCCACGGTGCAGGCGCTGATCCTCGTCTTCGCGCTGTTCTATATCGTTTTCACCTTCCTCGCCGACGTGATGAACGCCTGGCTGGACCCACGGATGCGGAGTTCCTGACATGACCGCCCTGCCCGACGTCCAGGAGATCACCGGCCCGACCCCGCGCCAACAACTCCGCGCCCGCATGTTCGGCCATCAGGGCTTTCTGATCGGCGCGATATTCCTCTCTGTCCTCGTCGTCATCGCCATTCTCGCTCCGGTTCTGGCACCGCATGATCCCTATGCGCAAAGCCTCGGAGACCGGATGCTGCGCCCGGTCTTTATGGGTGGCACGTGGGAGCATCCGCTTGGCACCGATCATCTTGGGCGGGATTACCTGTCGCGGCTGATCTATGGCGCGCGGGTCTCGCTGCTGATCGGCGCGGTGGCCGCGCTGATCTCGGGGCTGATCGGAACGGCGATGGGCGTGGCGGCCGGGTATTTCGGCGGTTGGGTCGATACGGTGGTGACGTTTCTGATCAATGTGCGACTGGCCATGCCGGTGGTGCTGGTGGCGCTTGCCGTTGTCGCCATCCTCGGCGGTTCCCTGACCGTGGTGATCGCAGTGCTGGGCCTGCTGCTCTGGGACCGGTTCGCCGTGGTCATGCGCGCCTCGACATTGCAGATCCGGGGCCGGGAATTCGTCGCCGCCGCGCGGTCTATCGGCTGCTCGACGCCACGGATCCTGCTCTCGGAAATCATGCCCAACATCATGAACAACCTGATCGTTGTGGTGACGCTGGAAATGGCTCATGCGATCCTGCTGGAGGCGGCGCTGTCCTTCCTGGGACTTGGCGTGCAGCCGCCGACACCGAGTTGGGGTCTGATGGTGTCCGAGGGCAAGAACATGATGCTGTTCGAGCCGTGGCTGGTGCTGATCCCCGGCGCGGTGCTGTTCGTGCTGGTGCTTGCGATCAACCTGATGGGCGACGGTCTGCGCGACGTGACCGCCCCCGAGAACCGCAGCTGACAGGAGAGCCGAGATGACCGACGATCCCATTCTTTCGGTCCGCGGGCTGACGCTGGATATCCCCACCGCAGCCGGCACGCTGCATGCGGTGCGCGGCATCGATTTCGACCTGCGGCGCGGCGAAACGCTGTGCATCGTGGGCGAGTCGGGGTCGGGCAAGTCGCTGACCTCGCTCGCGGTGATGGGTCTGCTCGCGCCCAAGATCCAGAGGCGCGCCGAGCGGATGGAGTTCGACGGCACCAATCTTCTGAAGGCCTCGCGCCGGCAGATGCGCAATCTGCGCGGCGGGCGCATGTCGATGATCTTTCAGGAACCGATGACATCGCTGAACCCGGCTTATACGATCGGAGACCAGCTGACCGAGGCGCTTCTGCTGCATCAGAAGGTCGGGCAGTCCCAGGCCCGCGCCCGCGCAATAGAGCTTCTGGAAAAGGTCGGCATCACCGCCGCCGAAAGCCGTCTGGCGCAATATCCGCATCAGCTTTCTGGCGGGCTGCGGCAGAGGGTGATGATCGCCATGGCGCTGATGTGCGAGCCCGAGCTGATCATCGCAGACGAGCCGACGACCGCGCTCGACGTGACCATCCAGGCGCAGATCCTCCGGCTTCTCGTCGATCTTCAGCGCGAGATGAACATGGCAATGATCCTCATCACCCATGATCTCGGTGTGGTGGCGCGCGTCGCCGACAACGTCGCCGTCATGTACGCGGGCGAATTGGTCGAAACCGGCCCGGCCCCGGCGATCTTTCGCAACCCCGCCCATCCCTATACGCGCGGTCTGATCAATTGTATCCCGGTGCCGGGACGCAATGATCGCGGCGCACGGCTTGGCACCATCCCCGGCATCGTGCCCTCTCTGGTGGGCGAGATCACCGGCTGTCCGTTCCGCTCGCGCTGCGATCAGGCCATCGATGCCTGCAAGGGCGAGATCCCGCTGCACCGGCTCGATGGCGGGCGGCACACGCTGCGCTGCGTGCACGAGGATGGCTATCGCGACAGGGCGGCAAGAACGGCAGAGGTGACGGCATGAGCGAGGCCCCGGTTCTCGAACTGCGCAATGTCAGCAAGGTCTATCAGGTCAAGCAGGGGCTCTTCGGCACCCCGAAACCGCTGCGGGCGGTGAATGACGTCTCGCTGCAACTCGCCCGCGGCGAGGTGCTGGGGCTGGTCGGCGAATCCGGCTGCGGCAAATCGACCCTCGCCAAGATCCTGCTCGGGCTGGAGCCGCCGACCGATGGGCAGGTGCTGGTCGATGGCGAGGCTCTGGCGGCACAGGACCGCATCGCCCTGTCGCGCCGCATCCAGCCGATCTTTCAGGACCCCTATTCCTCGCTGAACCCCCGCAAGAGCATCGAGGACATCGTCACCCTGCCCCTGCGCGTTCACGGCATCGGCGACAGCGCCAGCCGCGACCGCGAGCTGCGCCGGATGCTCGACACGGTGGGTCTGCCCGCCCGGGTGGCGCAAAGCTATCCCAGCCAGATGTCGGGCGGGCAGCGGCAGCGCGTCGCCATCGCGCGCGCGCTGATCATGAAGCCGGAGATCGTGGTCTGCGACGAGCCGACCTCGGCGCTTGATGTGTCGGTGCAATCGCAGATCCTGAACCTGCTTGCCGATCTGCGCGATGAATTCGGGCTGACCTATCTGTTCATCAGCCATAACCTCGCCGTGGTGGAGCATCTCGCGACGCGGGTCGCGGTGATGTATCTGGGCCGGATCGTCGAAGAGGCCGGCGTTGCGACGCTGTTCGAGGAATCGCGTCACCCCTATTCGCAGGCCCTGCTGGCCTCGGTGCTCACCCCGGACCCGGAAATGGGCGTGCCGGACACCCAGCTGGGCGCGGCCTATCCCAACCCGATTTCGCCGCCATCGGGCTGTTCCTTCCATCCGCGCTGCGCGAAGGTCATGCCGCATTGCCCGAAAGTCGCGCCGCGCCCGGTGCCGACGCCGGACGGGCATGTCGAGTGCCATCTTTACGATGAAAGCACCGCCCGCGCGGCAGGCTGAAGGAGAGATCATGACTTCATCGCTGTCCCGCACTCAGATTGTGCGCAAGACCGTGCCGAAGACCCGCGCCGGCGTTGTCGCGGCGCAGAACTCGCGGGCCGCCCGGATCGGTGCGCAGGTTCTGGCCGAGGGCGGCAATGCCGTCGATGCCGCCGTCGCCGTATCGTTCGCCATCGGCGTGCTCGAACCCTGGATGAGCGGCCCGGCCGGGGGCGGCGCGATGATGCTCTGGCATGGCGATGCGGGCCGTGCCGAAACCGTGTTCTACGGGATGCGCGCGCCCTCTGCCCTGGACCCGGCGGATTATCCGCTGGCGGGCACCGGCAAGGCGGGCGATCTGTTTCCCTGGGATGCGGTGGTTGGCGACCGCAATATCCGCGGCGGGTCCGCCGTTGCCGTTCCCGGCGTGGTGGACGGGATCGGCGAAGCCCATGCCCGCTATGGTCGGATGCCCTGGCGCGAACTTCTGGCTCCCGCCATCAAGATCGCGCGCGAAGGTCTGCCGGTGGACTGGTATGCGGCGCTGATGATCGCCTCGGCGACGCGCGGGCTGGCGGAAGATCCCGATGCAGCGGCGATGTTTCTGGAAGACGGGCAATGGCCCACCGTGGCGGGGTGGACCAGCACTCAGCAGAAGACGCTCAGCCTGGATGGCATGGCCGCCACGCTTTCAGAGATCGCGGAACAGGGTCACCGTGCGCTTTATGACGGCGATCTGGGCGCGTCGCTGGCGCGGGACATGCAGGAAAAGGGCAGCAGGCTCTCGCATGGGGATCTGCGCGATTATCACGCCGAATTTCAGACCCCGCTCAGCTTCGCGCGCGGCGCGGCGCGGTTTCATGTCACCCCGCATCTGACCGCGGGTCCGACATTCCGCGATATTTTCGCGGCCCTCCCCTCATTCTCGGGTCAGCCGGATGCGGCGGCGTTCAGCGCCTTTGCCGAGGCGCTGAAATCGGCCTATGCGGCCCGGCTGGACGGGATGGGCGATGACGGGGAAAGCCCCGCGCAGCCCGGCTCGACCACCCATTTCGCGATCACTGACCGCGACGGCAATATGGTCTCGATGACCCAGACGCTGCTATCGGCCTTTGGTGCGCATACCGTCTCGCCCTCGACGGGGCTGTTGATGAATAACGGCATCATGTGGTTCGACCCTGTGCCGGGGCGGAGAAATTCACTGGCGCCCGGCAAGCGATGCCTGATGAATGTCTGCCCGGTCATCGGCGAGACAGGCAGCCGCCGCTTCGCTTTCGGTGCGTCGGGCGGGCGCAAGATCGTCGGCGCGGTGGCGCAGCTTTCCTCTTTCGTGGCCGATTTCGGCATGGATCTGGAAGCGGCCTTTCATCACGGACGGATCGACGTCTCGGGCGGGGATCTGGTCACCGCGGACGAGTCGCTGCCCGCAGAGCTGCTGCGCAGCCTTTCCGAACGCCACGACGTCACCCCCTTCCGCCGCACCGTGTTCCCCTACGCCTTCGCCTGCCCCGCCGGGATCATGCGCGACGGCGAGATCAACAGCGGCTGCACCGAGATCATGTCGCCCTGGGGCGACGCCATCGCCGAACCGGAGACCCAGCCATGACCCGTGATGCCGCCATTTCCGAGGCCGAACGCTATTTCGACAGCGGCCGCTTCCAGAGCGATCTGGCCGGGCTGGTCGAATATCAGACCGAAAGCCAGAATCCCGATCAGCGCCCGGAGCTGTATCGCTATCTGGCGGAGGCAATGCTGCCGCGGCTTAAGGCCATGGGGTTCGATTGCGAGATCCATGACAACCCCGATCCGCGTGGCGGTCCGCTGCTGATCGGTGAGCGGGTCGAGGATTCATCGCTGACCACCGTGCTGACCTATGGGCATGGCGACGTGATCCGCGCCCAGACCGAGCAATGGCGCGAGGGGCTGCACCCGTTCCGGCTCGTCGAGGAAGGCGACCGGCTTTACGGGCGCGGTACCGCCGATAACAAGGTCCAGCATCTCATCAACATTGCCGGTCTGGAATCGGTGATCGCGGCGCGGGGCCGTCTTGGGTTCAATGTGCGCATCGTGATCGAGATGTCCGAAGAGGTCGGCTCTTCCGGCCTGCCGGAATTCTTCGCTGCCCATAAGGACAGACTTGCCGCCGATGTGCTGATCGCCTCGGACGGGCCGCGTCTTCAGCCCGATGTGCCGACCATGTTCATGGGATCGCGCGGCGGGGTGACATTCGATCTGGTGCTGGATCTGCGCGAGGGCGCGCATCATTCGGGCAATTGGGGCGGTTTGCTGGCCGATCCGGCGATGATCCTGTCCCATGCGCTGTCCTCGATCTGCGATCGGCGCGGACAGATCCGCATCGCCGAATGGCGCCCCGACAGCCTGACCGACAATGTGCGGGCGGCGCTGAAGGATCTGCCCGTGACCGGCGGCGAAGGCCCGAGCGTGGACGCGGATTGGGGGGAGGAGAGCCTGACCCCGGCCGAGCGGGTCTTTGGCTGGAACAGCTTCGCGGTGCTTGCGATGACCTCTGGCGTGCCCGAGGCTCCGGTCAACGCGATCTCGTCCAGGGCGCGCGCGACCTGCCAGCTTCGCTATGTTGTGGGCACCGATCCCGACGACATCCTGCCGGCCCTGCGCCGCCATCTCGACGCCGAGGGATTTCAGCAGATCGGCATCGAGCCTCATGATCGCGGGTTCTTCCGCGCCACGAGGCTGGACCCCGACCATGAATGGGTGCGCTTTACCGCCGCTTCGCTCGAGCGCAGTTCGGGACGCAAGCCGCATATCCTGCCCAACCTCGCCGGGTCGCTGCCCAATGACAGCTTTACCGATATTCTCGGCCTGCCGACGGTCTGGGTGCCGCATTCCTATCGCGGCTGTTCGCAGCACGCCCCCGACGAGCATGTGCTGAAGCCGCTCTCGCGCGATGCGCTGCGGGTCATGGCCGGGCTGTGGTGGGATATCGGCGCGCGGAGCAACAGCTCTGCGGGCTGATGCCGGGAAAGCGCCGATGGCACCCGGACCCCGCTCAGTATCCTTTGTCGGGGTCAACCAGCCCCACGGGGTCCTCTCCATCCAGATAGCGGCGGATATTCGCGGCGGTGGCTTCAGCGGCGGTCTCGGCACGGGTATTGCCGGCCGCGTGCGGGGTCAGGATCACCCGCGGATGAGACCAGAGCGGATCGCCCTTTGGAAGGGGTTCGGTCTCGGCCACATCGATGAAGGCCGCCCCGAGCTGACCGCTGTCGAGCGCCGCAAGCAACGCGGCCTGATCCTGATGGCCACCGCGCCCGGCCTGGACCAGCCCCGCCCCGCGCGGCAGCTTTGCAAACAGGCGGGCATCCAGGATATGCCGCGTCTCGGCGGTCAGGGGCAGCAGGCACACGAGAATATCCGTGCCCGCGAGCATCGCATCGAGCCCGTCCGGCCCGGCATAGGTCTCGACGCCGTCGATGGTCTTTTCGCTGCGGCTCCAGCCGGCCAGCTTGAAGCCCATGCCGCGCAACACCTCGATCGGTCCCCGCGCCATCTCTCCGAGGCCCAGAAATCCGACCCGGCGCTGATCGGCCCAGACGAAATCGCGGGTCTGCCAGATCTGCGCGCGCTGCTGTTGCAGATAGCCCGGCAGGTCACGATGCAGGGCCAGCACGCTCATCACGACGTAATCGCGCACCAGCGAGGCGACCCCGCTTTCCACCATCCGCACCAGACGCGCCCCAGCCGGCAGCGCCGCGCCGATCAGCTGGTCGATGCCTGCGCCGGTCGAAAGCACCAGCTCTAGATTGGGATAGCGGCGCGCCAGGTCATCGGGAAACTGCCACGCCATGAGGAAGCGCAGTTGACGTGGATCGACATCTGCCGGGTCCGAGGCGAAATGCAGATCGGGCAGTTCGCGCGCAAACACCTTGCGGAAGACGCGGACCCGGTCCTCTTGTGAAAGCAGCAGAAAACTCATGGCCGTTACCGTGTCGCACGGCGGAAGGCGCGCCTGTCCTGCAGCCGATACATCGAAATGAAGGCAGGCATGAACCACGGCTTGCCAGCATAGAACGGGATCGCCGCAGGCGGCCGGAAATCGAAGGCCGAGCCGGGGGCGCGATCTTCGCCGATCAGCTTGCGCGCGGCGCGATAGCCCAGCCAGTTGGCCCAGACCACGCCCGAGCCGCAGAACCCGGTCGCATACAGGATGCCGTCATGGGCGAAGATACGCGGCAGCATGTCACGATTCATCGCGACATAGCCCCACCAGCTATGGCTCAGCCCGACATCCGCCAGCTCGGGGAAGAGCCGCGCCAGATCGCCGCGCAGCCGCTGATTGCCGGCGTCGGAATTGCCCATCTGCACCGAATCCCGCCCGCCGATCAGGATGCGCGTGCCGTCCGGCGAGGGGCGATAGTAATTTCCCACCTTCTTGAATTCACCGAACATGCTGCGCCTTGGCATCAGCCGGTCCATCACCTCGGGCGCCAGCCTTTCGGTCGCGATGATCCGGCTGCGCACGGGCACCAGACGGCGGCGAAGCCAGGGGTCGGCCCCATCGGTATAGCCATTGGTGCAGACGAGAAGCTTGCCCGCCGAAACCTCGCCCCGCCCGGTCACGACGCGAAAGCCCCGGACATCGCGTGAGACGCTGCTGACATGGGTGCCGGAGTGGATCTCGACCCCGGCTTCCTGCGCAACGCGCAGCAGCCCCGCATGGAGCTTGGCCGGGTGCAGCCCGCCAATATCCATGCGCACCGAGCCGCCGCGGTAATGATCGGTGCCGATATAGCTGTGTTGCTCGGCATGGGGCACGGCAAAGGCGTCGATCCCCAATTTCTTCGCCAGCTTTTCCGCGTTGCGGGCAGCGGTGTCGTATTGTTCCTGACCGATGGCGCCGTTGAAGCGGCCGGTCAGTTGCAGGTCGCAATCGATCCGCTCGGTCGAGATGACATCATAGAGATAATCCCGCGCGTCCTTGCCTTCGGCCTCGATGGCCAGGGCCCGCGCCTCGCCATGCCGTTTGACAAGCGCGTCGAAGCCGACGCGGATATTGCCGCTGGTAATGCCGCCATTGCGTGATGACGCGCCCTCGCCCGGATTCATCCGGTCCAGCGCAACCACCGAGCGGCCCTGCCGCGCAAGCTCGATAGCGGCGGAAAGCCCGGCATAGCCTGCGCCGATGATGACCACATCGGCCCTTTTGGGCAACGGCGTCTCTGGCAGCGGCACGACCGGCGCGGCCTCCCACCAATAGGGGGTATCCTTGGGCCCTGTCGCTTGGCTGGTCATTCTCTCTGCCTCCCATATCCGACCCGCGCGGGGTCACAAATGCCGGTCGAAACGCACCGCGCCGATGATCCACAGCAACTCGACCGGCGCATCTCCGAGATTGCGCAGGCTGTGCGGCCGGGCGCTGTCGAACACCGCGCTGTCACCCGCATGCAGCGTCGCCACCTGATCGCCCACATGCAGCGTCAGCGCGCCGCGCAGCACCAGAGCCGCTTTCTCTGCGGGATAGCTGAGCGCCCGCCCGCCCGATTCGCCGCCCGGCGCAATGGTCAGGATCATCAGCTGCAAATGATGCGCGTCGGTTGGCGTCAGCAATTCCTTGTGGATCAAGTCCAGGTCGATCTGCGGGCGCTTTCCCGCCCGGCGCACAAAGGCCGGATCACCGTCCGGCTCGGCCGAGGGACCGAGCGTGGCGCTCTCGCCGAACATTTCCTGCATCGAGATGTTCAGCGCCCGGCGCAGCGCCGTCAGCAGACGGATCGAGGGATTGGCCAGCCCGCGCTCGACCTGGCTGATCATGCTGACCGAGACGCCCGATTCCTGCGCGAGCGCCTGCAGCGACATTTTCTTCTGCTTTCGCAGCCGCCGCAGCGTGGCACCCACGCGATGTTCGGTCGCGTCTGCCCTTTCGCCCCCGCCTGAAGCCTCGTCCATGATCTCTCCGCGCTCTGCATCCCGATCTTTACGGGGTCGCAGAAATTTTTCAATATATCCAAAGACTGAAATTCGCCTTGTTCCGCCGCACGCGGGATTTTTTCAGCGTGTTCAGATAATTTAGTCAATATAATCATACATCTATGTAGAATAACTACCTTCAACAGGCAGAAGCGTTCGCGCGTCGGTCTTGTCAGGTTTTTCATTATATGCTTGCATCTGCCTGTCGGCCCTTCACCGAAGGTTATGATTTTGTCGAACATACCCGATCCAAGCGAAACGCCCGCCCTGACCGTCACCGGGCTGACCGTCAGCCTTCCCAAGGGGATGGAGCGGGCGCATGCGGTCGAAGATATCTCTTTCGATCTGAAGCGCGGCCAGATCCTGTGCGTGATCGGCGAATCGGGCTCGGGAAAATCGGTCACGGCGAACACGGTGATGGGGCTGCTGCCGCCGGCGATCCGCGCCACGGCGGGCTCGATCACCGTCGAAGGGCGCGAGGTGCTGAACGCGCCGCCGAAAACCATCCGGGCGATGCGGGCGCGCGATGTCGCGATGATCTTTCAGGACCCGCTTTCGGCGCTTAATCCCTTGATGACCGTCGGCGACCAGATCACCGAGGTCATGCGCGCCCACGGCGTCGGCACCCCGGCAGAGCGCAAGGCGCGCGCCATCTCCCTTCTCACCGAGACCGGCCTGCCAGAGCCGGAGCTCATGTATCACCAATATCCGTTCAGGCTCTCTGGCGGGCAGCGGCAGCGGGTGATGATCGCAATGGCGCTGACGCTCGAGCCGTCAATCCTGATCGCCGATGAGCCGACCACCGCGCTCGACGTGACGACACAGGCGCAGATCCTCGAACTGATCCGCGAAATTCAGCGGCGCAAGGGGATGAGCGTCATGTTCATCACCCATGATTTCGGCGTCGTGGCCGAGATCGCCGACAGTGTCGTGGTCATGGAAAAGGGCCGGATCGTCGAACAGGGCCCGGCAGACAAGGTGCTGCGCGCGCCCGAGCATCCCTATACGCAACGGCTGATCGCCGCCGTGCCGCATCTCACCGATGAGGACCGCGCGCAGCAGGGCAGCCCCGCGCCGGTGCTGACCGCAGAGAAGCTGGTCAAGACCTATGTCAGTGGCAACCGCTTCCTGGGCAGCCAGCGCATCACGCGGGCGGTGCGCGACGTGTCCTTCGAGCTTTTGCCGGGCCGCACGCTCGGCATTGTGGGCGAGAGCGGTTCGGGGAAGTCCTCGCTCGGTCGGCTGATCGTCAAGCTGATGGAGAGCGATGGCGGGCGCATTCTCTTCGAGGGCAAGGATATCGCGGCGATGAGCGAGGCCGAATTCAGGCCGATGCGGCCGAAGATACAGATGATCTTTCAGGACCCGTTCAACTCGCTGAACCCGCGCTCGACCATTGGCCATATCCTGACTGTCGGCCCCATCGCGCATGGGATGCGCCGCGCCGATGCCCGGCGCGAGGCCGAGGCGATGCTGCGCCATGTCGACCTGGATGAGGGGGCTTACGGGCGCTATCCGCATGAATTCTCGGGCGGTCAGCGGCAGCGTATCGGCATCGCCCGCGCGCTGATGTTCAAGCCGCGCGTTCTGGTCGCAGATGAGGCCGTCTCGGCGCTTGACGTGTCGATCCAGGCGCAGATTCTGGAATTGCTCAACCGGGTCCAGCAGGAGACCGAGGTGGCGATGATCTTCATCACCCATGATTTGCGCGTGGCCAGCCAGGTTTGCGACGATATCGCGGTCATGCAAAAGGGGGAAGTCGTCGAATATGGGCCGCCGTCGCGGATCTTCCGTGATCCGCGCTCGCCCTATACGCGCCAGCTTGTCGCCGCCATCCCCGGAGAGGAGCGGCAGACCGTCTCGGCCTGAGACAGCCAAGAAACACGGGCCGGACCGGCCCGAGTCACCACAAGGGAGGATGACCATGACCACAAGGAAAACAGGAACCACGCGGCGCGGTGCGCTCGGACTGATGGGCGCTGCGGGCACGGCAGCGCTGCTTGCGCCAAATCTGCTCGGCCGACCCGCTTTCGCACAGGAACCGCCCGCCGCGCCGACCGGGCGCGTGATCGTCGGACTTTCTCAGGAACCGACCGTCTTCAACCCGCTCATGGTCAAGATCGAAGTCGATGACGGCGTGCATTTCGCCCTGTTCGACGCGCTGTTCCGCATCAATCCCGAGGGCGAGATCGTACCCAACCTGGCCACCGAAGTGCCGTCGCAGGAAAATGGCGGCATCTCCGAGGACGGTCTGGAGTGGCGCATCAAGCTGCGCGACGACGTCACCTGGCATGATGGCGAGCCCTTCACCGCCGAGGATGTGAAATTCACGCTGGAGCTGATCGTCAATCCGGATTTCCGCGCCTGGCGGACCACCGGTCATTCGCTGCTGCGTGACATCACCGTCGTGTCGCCGACCGAGATCACCTGGCGGATGGAAGAGCCCTTCTCGCCCTATCTCAACTTCCTCACCGAGACCTTCATGGTGCCGAAGCACATCCTCGAAGGTGCCGAAGACCCGAATACAGCCTCATTCAACGAGGCTCCGATCGGCACCGGGCCTTTCAAATGGAGCAACCGTGTCGCGGGGGACAATATCCAGCTCAGCGCCAATACCGAATATTTCGGCGAAGGCCCCTATCTCGAAGAGCTGATTTTCAAGTATATTCCCGATCTGACGGTGCTTTATACCCAGTTCAAAAGCGGCGATATCGACGTTGTGGGCCGCCAGTATATCACCCCGGACAACTATGCCGAGGCGCAGACCCTGTCCGACCGCGTGATCGAGGTCGTGCCCGCAAGCTCGGTCGAGGGGATCTATCTCAATCAGGAACGCCCGCAATTCCAGGATCTCGCCGTGCGTCAGGCGCTTTACGCGGCCATCGACAAGGCCTCGATCATCGACGCGCTCTATTACGGGTTGCCGACACCGACAGAGACCTTCATGCCGCAGGCCTCGTTCTATTATAACCCGGACCTCCCGCAGCAAGAATTCAACCTCGACGAGGCCAACCGGATCCTCGACGAAGCCGGCTGGGAACGCGGCGGCGACGGGATCCGCGAAAAGGACGGCGTTCGTCTGGCCTTCGAAAACTCGACGACGTCGGGCAATCACCTGCGCGAGCAGACCCAGCAATTCCTGCAACAGACCTTTCGCGAGATCGGCGTCGAGATGACCATCTCGAACCTGCCCGCCGCGGTGATCTGGGGCGAGTTCTGGCAGCAATCGCAGTTCGATTCCGTGGTCGTTGGCATCACCTATCTGATCGGCACCGACCCGGATGTCACAAGCCGCTTCGGGTCGAACTCGATCCCCGCCGCGGGCGGATCCGGCTCCAATGTTGCACAATATCGCAATGAGCGGGTGGACGAGTTGCTGGCACAGGGCACGCAGGTCTTCGACCCCGAAGAGCGCAAGGCGCTCTATTTCGAGGTTCAGGAGATCATCCGCGAAGATCTGCCCTTCCTGCCGCTTTACGCCAATTCCGAAGTGCGCGGCTGGAAGGCCGGGCTCGAGAACGTGACGCCCAACACCAACACGCGGACCGAATCGTGGAACGCCGCAAGCTGGTACTGGGCGGAATAAGCCGTGGCCGCCGCCCCGCCTGACACGACGGGGCGGCGGCTGATCCGCAAATCACCAAGGCGCAAGGGGGTGACATGCTCGGCTTTCTGCTGAACCGGCTCTGGCAGAGCCTCGTGCTGCTGATCATCGTCTCGATCGTCGGCTTCACGGTGCTGAACCTGATCCCGGGTGGCCCGCTGGCGCAATTCGCGCTGGACCCGGGAATGACCCAGGCCGATATCGACCGGCTGGCCGAGCAGATGGGCCTGGATCGCCCCCTGCCCGTGCAATATCTGGACTGGGCCGGACATCTGGTTACCGGGGATTGGGGCCGCTCGTTCCGCGATGGGACACCGGTCTTGCAGGTCATCATGCGGCATCTGGGCGCGACGCTTCTGCTGATGGGCACATCGACCGCCATCGCCATCGCCGTGGGCACATGGCTGGGCATCCGTGGCGCGACGCATCGCTATTCGACCTTCGATTACGTGGCAACGATCGGCGCGATGGTCGCGCTGTCGATCCCGACCTTCTGGTTCGGACTGGTCGGCATCTATATCTTCTCGCTCGAACTCGGCTGGCTTCCCGCCGGCAACATGTACACGATCGGCGATCAGTCCGTTCTGGACTATCTGCACCACCTCATCCTGCCCAGCATCGTTCTGTCGCTGGTCAATGTCGCCATCTGGAGCCGCTATATGCGGACCGCGACGCTCGACGTCATCAACCAGGATTTCGTCAAGACGGCCCGCGCAAAAGGGCTGAGCGAGCGGCGCGTGGTGATGAAACATGTCGTGGGCAACGCGCTGCTGCCCATGATCACGCTCGCTGGGATGCAGCTTCCCAATATCATGAGCGGCGCGCTTGTCACCGAGACCGTGTTCACATGGCCCGGCATGGGACGTCTGTTTCTCGACAGCCTCGGTTACAGCGACTACCCGGTGGTCATGGGGCTGCTGATGTTCTCGGCGCTCTTCGTCGTGATCGGCAACCTCATCGCCGATATCGTCGTCGCGCTTGTCGATCCGCGCATTCGTCTCGGCTGAAGCGGTGGAAAGGAGCTTTCATGTCTGACGCCCTCACCGATCCCGCCCCGAGGCAACGCTGGTGGAACAGCCGCGCCGCGCGGCGTTTCCGTAATCACCGGCTGGCGCTGACCGGGCTGGCGATGATTACGCTGCTGACGCTGGCCTGCGTCTTCGGGCCCTATCTGCTGCCCTATGATTCACTCTATATCGACCTGCGCGCACGTTTCGCGCCGCCGTTGACCGGGGACCATTATCTCGGCACCGACCCGCTGGGGCGCGACATCGCCGCGCGGCTGCTGATGGCGGGGCGGATTTCGCTGCTCGTCGGCTTTGCTGCGATGCTGCTGTCGACGGCGATCGGGGCGCTTGTCGGGATCCTCGCCGGCTATCGCGGTGGCTGGACCGCGACCATCCTGATGCGGCTGACCGACGCATTCCTTGCCTTTCCGTCGATCTTCCTCGTTCTGGTTCTGGCCGCGCTGATGGAACCGTCGCCGGTCATGATCACCATCATCATCGCCGTCACCAGCTGGATGGAGATCGCCCGCATCGTCGAGGCCGAGACCCGTTCGCTGCGCGAGCGCGAATTTGTCGAGGCCGGGCGGATGCTGGGGCTGAGCCAGTGGCACATCATGTTCCGCGAGGTGCTGCCCAACGTGATCGGCCCGATCATCGTGGCCGCCAGCCTGACCGTCGCCCGCGCCATCCTGCTCGAAGCCTATATCAGCTTTCTGGGCTACGGGATCCAGCCTCCGTTGCCAAGCTGGGGGAACCTGCTGAACGGGGCGCAGCAATATCTGGGCAGCGCGCCCTGGCTCGCCATCGTGCCGGGCATCGCGATCACCATCGCCGTGACCAGCTTCAATTTTATCGGTGACGGGCTGCGCGACGCGCTCGATGTGCGCAGCGATCCGGTGTGATCGTCGCGGAAGCGTGGCGGAAGAGGCGGGAGTCGAACCCACCGGAGACGCCGCGCGCCCCCCTCCGGATTTGAAGTCCGGGCACCCCACCGGGAATGTCGCTCTTCCGCGGGCGACGCTATACCGGGTTGGTCCGCGCGGCAAGCGGACCTGGATCGGTTGCGCAATCGGCATCGCTCAGCTTCGGCAGCTTCATCCGCGCCCGCACCCGGACCGAGATCCGGTCGATCACCGCGCTTGAGAATGCGATGGCGATCAGCAGCACCACCGCGCGGTCGATGCGCAGCTCGGCCAGGGCGCTGTCGATGAAGAACCCGAGCGTGGCGATGCCGAGAATGCCCATCACGGCACTTTCGCGCAGGATGATCTCCCATCGGTAAAGGCACAAGGCCAGGAAACGCCCGAAGATGCGCGGAACCAGCTCCCACCCCCAGAGAAGCAGCCCGCGCGGATGGTCGGCGCGCAATCCGGGGATCAGCGCATCGGCCTCGCGCCCGAGAAGATGGCCGATGATCGCGCCGTTATGCAGCCCGAGCGCCAGGATCGCGGGCAGGAGCGACGGCCCGAAGATTTGCAGGAACAGATAGGCCAGCATATATTCCGGCAGGCTGCGCAGCACGACCAGAGCCAGATGCCCGATCACGCTGCCCCAACGCCCGGCAATGGCGGTGATGGTGCTGCCAAAGCTGAGAAATGCGATCAGCCCGGTCAGCACGAGCGCGATCTGCGTCGCGATCAGCGTGTTCCACAACCCCGGACCGATCTCGGACAGCGTGATCTCCTGCAACCACGGTATCAGCCCGGCCGGACCCTCGCCGCCGCGCAGGGGCTGCGGGATGATGTCCTGCGACAGGAAACGCCACAGCGCGCCCTCGCCCATCGGCGGCGCGTTCAGCGTGGCCAGCATCGCGACCGACGCCACGATCCACAGCGGCGCGAGACGCGGGCGCATCCACCATCTCAGCGTCGCGATCATCACGATGTAACAGATCAGCACCGCCGAAGCCGCGCCGTAATCTCCCTTGCGGAAGAAACTGTCCAGCTGAAAGCCGAGCGTCGGCAGCCCGATGAAGCCGATCACCGCGCTCGCCCGCATTCCGCATTCCAGCCGATAGAGGCAATAGGCCAGCATCGGGGCGCGGATCAGCGGCATGGCGGCATAGGCAAAGCGCGAGACCGCATCGCTGCGTGGCGGCAAGGCGCAAGACGGGCGCGGATCGGCCTCTTCGATCTGTTCGGCAAAGACCTTGGCAAAGATCCCCGCATAGGGCAGCGCCAGCGCCAGCACTCCCGCCGGGGCGCCAATGCCGATGGCCTGGATCAGCAGCAGCGCCCAGAAGATCTCATGCACCGAGCGCAGCGCCACGCAAAGCGCCCGCGGCACGGCACGGTCATAGAACGGGGCGAGGGCCAGCCCCGCCGCAGCGCCCAGCGCCACCCCGGCCACGGCGAAGGCCACGGTCATCGCCAGCGCACGGGAAAGCGCCTCGACCGCGCCGAAATCGGGCCGGGCGAACCCGGATAGCATCCGGCCGATCATCGCCCACGGATCATGGCCCGCGAGTTCCAGATCCGCGACCGGCAACGCAAGGACCGCGACGGCGGTAAACCCCGCCACCACGCGCATGGGCGACAGCCGCTCAGCCATAGAGCGCCGCGATGTCTCGATCATCCAGCCTGCTCGCGGGTCGGTCGAACATGATCCCGCCATCGCGCAGCCCGACGATGCGGGTGGCGAATTCCCGCGCGAGCGTCACGTCGTGCAGCGCAATCAGGGCCGTGTCGAACCGCCCCGCGATGAGCCTCAGCGCCTCGCGGGACCGCACCGGGTCGATGGCCGAAACCGGCTCGTCGGCGAGAATTGCCCTGCCCCCGCGATAGAGCGCCCGTGCAAGTGCGGTGCGCTGTTGCTGGCCGCCCGAAAGCGCCTCGACCGGGCGCTCGGCGAGCCCGGCGAGACCGAGCTGCGACAGGATCGCCTCGATCTCGGCCCGGATCTGGCGCGGCAGAAAGATCAGACGCGACAGGTTGACCGCCGCAGTGTGATCGTCGAGCCGACCCATATAGACATTGCGCCGCACCGAAAGCTGCGGCACCAGACCGTGATGCTGCGGGACGAAAGCCACGCGCGCGTCTTGCCCGGCAAGCTGCGCGTAAATCGCGTTCAGCAGGGTGGATTTCCCTGCCCCGGACGGACCCAGCAGAACGACGCGCTCGCCGGGCTCCAGCGAGATGCTGATCCCGCGAAGCACGGTTTTCCCGGCATAGCCAAGCGTGGCGTCATCCAGCCTAACCATCATTCGATCAGGCCAAGCTCCCGCGCGACGGCTTCGATCGGGGCGTAATCCGCATTCTCGGCGGGGACGAAGCCCGAGCGCGGGAAGCTGGCCAGCAGATCGGGGTCGTCCATATCGAGCAGGGCCTGCTGAACACGCTCGGCAAAGCCCTCGCCGAAGCGCTCATCGACATCGCCGCGAATGGTCCAGTTGTAATCGGGATATGGCGGGGTCTTCCAGATGATCGGCGCGGTCTCGACCTCGGGCAGCCCATCCTCAACCGCCTTGTCATAGACCGAGAAATTCAGCGCCCCGACCTCATAGGCCCCGCTGGCCACGAGACGCAGCGTCTGGGCATGGTCGCCCGAGAAGCCGACACGGTCGAAAAACGCCTCGGGCGCCTCGCCCGTCTCCTGGCGCAGGTGATATTCCGGCATCAACCGCCCCGAGGTCGAGGTCTTGGCACCGAAAGTAAAGCTGTGGCCGCGCATTTCCTGCGGGAAGCTTTCCGAAGGGGTCAGCCCGGTCGCCTCATTGGCGATGAAATAGGTCACGAAGCTCTGATCCTCGACGCCCTGCGCAATGGCCCGCGCCCCCGGCGTCGCCAGCCGCGCCTGCACCCCTGTCAGACCGCCGAACCAGGCCAGCTGCACCTGATCGTTGCGGAAGGCGGTGACCGAGGCGCCGTAATTCTTGACCGGCAGGAAGGCGACATCGACGCCAAGTTCCTCCTCCAGATAGGCAGCGACACGGTCGAAGCGGGTCTTGAGTGCCGTGTCGTCTTCGTCGGGAATGGCCGAGAAATAGAAGGTCTGCGCCCCGGCCAAGGACAATCCGGCCAGAACGAGAGCAGCGGCAGTCAGGGCAGCGCGTAGAAACATGGTGGTCATCCGTTTACGGTGGAACGGCCTGCTTATACCGCGCCGCGATGGGGTTGACGAGGCACGCAACGCGACAGATCCGCATCACGCCGCGCCCGCTCCTCATGTGATTGCGCGGCAGGCGCGGCTGGCTTAGATCAGGCGCCATGCAGGATCTGGACCATATCGCCGTCATCATCACCGCCGCCGGACGCGGCGCCCGCATGGGCGGGCCGCCGAAACAGTGGCGCGAGCTGGACGGCGCGAGCGTCCTCTCGCGCAGCATCGCTGCGTTTGCCGGTTTCGGCCGCATCGTCGTGGTGCTGCATCCCGAGGACATGGCGCGCGGCGCCGAGGAACTTGCCGGGGCGGTGACACTGGTCGCGGGCGGCGAGAGCCGGGCGGCCAGTGTGCGCGCCGGGCTTGAACTGCTAGAGGGCAGCGATGTCACCCATGTGCTGATCCATGACGGTGCCCGTCCCCTGGTCGGGACAGAGGTGCTCGCAGGCGTTCTCGACGCGCTGCGCGCAGGCGCGGTTGCGGCAGCGCCGGGCATCCCGGTCAGCGATGCGCTCTGGCGGGGTGCGAAGGGCAATGTCGCCGGGATACAACCGCGTGACGGGCTGTTCCGCGCCCAGACCCCGCAGGGTTTCCGGCTGGACGTGATCCTCGCCGCGCATCGCACCCATTCGGGCGATGCCGCAGACGATGTCGAGCTGGCGCTGAAAGCCGGATATGAGGTGGCCATCACCGCCGGTTCGGAAGATAATCTGAAACTCACCTACGGGCCGGATATGGACCGCGCCCGCCGCATCATGAGGGGCGCCATGGATATTCGGCTCGGCAATGGTTTCGACGTGCATGGCTTTGACGAGGGCGATCACGTCACGCTCTGCGGCGTTCACATACATCACGATCGCGGCCTGTCCGGGCATTCCGATGCCGATGTCGGCATGCATGCGCTGACCGACGCCATTTACGGGGCGCTCGCCGAGGGTGATATCGGCCGCCATTTCCCGCCCAGCGATCCGCAGTGGAAAGGTGCTGACAGCGAAATCTTCCTGCGCCACGCGGCGGGTATGGCGCGCGAAAAGGGGTTCCGCATCGGCAATGCCGATGTCACGCTGATCTGCGAGGCGCCCAGGATCGGCCCCCATGCCCGCGCCATGCAAGCCCGTCTGGCGGCGATCATCGGCATCGAGCCGACGCGGGTCTCGGTCAAGGCCACCACCTCGGAACAGCTGGGCTTCACCGGGCGCGGCGAAGGGATTGCCGCCATCGCCACCGCCACGCTGATCGGAGGGTGAGAGATGGAAAAGCTGCTCTGCACCTGGTTCGGTGCCGGCCAGATGCGCCCGGCCCCCGGCACATGGGCATCGGTGGTCGCCGTCGCTCTTGGTGTGCTGATCCATTGGGTGGGACATTTCCCGCTGCTGCTTGTGGCAACGCTCGCGGTGACGCTGGCCGGGTTCTGGGCGGTGCCGCGCTATACGAAGGGGATGGAGGATCCCGACCGCTCGGAGATCGTGATCGACGAGGTGGCGGGGCAATGGCTGGCGCTGTGCTTTCCGTCCTTCGGCTTCTGGTATGCCGGGCTCGACGCGACGAATTTTCCCTATCCCGGCTGGCTGGCGGCGCTGATCTTCTTCCGGCTTTTCGACATCTGGAAGCCGTGGATCATTGGCCGGGCGGACCGGCGCGGCGGTGTGCGCGGGGTGATGTATGACGATCTGCTGGCCGGGCTCTTTGCCGGGATCGCGGTGATGATCGCCGCGGCGTTCAGCCATCTGGTGCTGATGTGAGCGCCGCCGCCCTGCTCGACGCGGCGCGCGCGCGCGGGCTGATGATCGCCACCGCCGAGAGCTGCACCGGCGGGCTGATCTCGGCGGCGCTGACGGCGGTGCCGGGATCGTCCGATGTGGTGGATCGAGGCTTCGTCACCTATTCCAACGCCGCCAAGCAGGAGATGCTGGGCGTTCGCGCCGAAACGCTCGAAACATATGGCGCCGTCAGCGAAGAGACCGCCGCCGAGATGGCCGCCGGCGCTCTGGCCCGCAGCGCCGCGGGGCTGGCGGTTGCGGTGACCGGGATCGCCGGGCCGGGCGGCTCGGCGCATAAACCCGAGGGACGGGTCTGTTTCGGCATCGCGACCCAGACAGGGACACAAAGCGAGACGGTCGATTTCGGCGCAATCGGACGGCAGGAGGTGCGCGCAGCCACGGTCGAACATGCGCTGCGGATGATGATGCGCGCGCTGGCCTAGACAGCGGCGCGGCCGGAAGGCCGCGCCCTGTATTCGTCCGACGCTGGATCAGCGCGAGGTTTCGCGTGTCACCTCGCCATTTTCGTCAAGCGTCAGCGTGACAGGCTCACCCTGAGGATTCACCGCCTCGACCGTGGCGCCATCGTCCTGCGGGTTCACGCGGCCAAGATCGGTGTAACCCGCTTCGCCCAGCCGGTCGCGCAGCGCGCCCTCGGGCGACGGTGCAGCGCCCGCATCCGGGGCGGACGCCCCGTCGCGGCCCGGATCGCGCGGAGCGTTACCGCGGCGCTCTGCGTCGCGAGGCCCGTCGCCGCGCGGCCCATCGCCATGCTTGCCACGCTCACCGCGCTGGCCGTCTTTCGGACCCTTATCGCCGCGCATCTCGCCCTTCGGGCCGTGACGCATCCCGTCGCCGCGTTCGAAATGGATCAGCTCGCCCGCGTCATCGAAGGCGATGCGCAGCGCGTCGCCCGACTCGTCCTGACCCGAGATCATCATCGAACCCTCGCGCGTGCCGATGGCATTCAGCTCGGTGATTTCGGCAGTCACGGGGTGGTTGCGGACCGCCTCGGGCAGAAGCGACTCGATCAGCTCATCCGGCAGCGCAGTGCCTTCTGCGGTGCGCGCCGCGACCAGCTCGCCCTCAGGGTTCAGCATCGCGTCGAAATCCTTGCCGCTCTCTGTCAGGCTGCCCTGCAGGATCGTCGAACCTCGCGGCCCTTCGCGGCTTGTGACGTCGCTGAACCCCGGACCCTGAAGGATCTCGGGGATCTCGACCTCGGCAGGATCATCGGCAGGGGCCGGCTGGGTCTGCATCTGCGCTTGCGGCTGATCCCCGGCTTCGCTGCCCGTGCTGCTCTGCGCCATTGCCAGATCGCTGCCGAACACGGCGACGAGAGCCAGGGCGGCCACGGATGTCTTGAAATAATTGCTCATGTCTTTTCCTTTCAAACTCGCAGAGGCATCGCCTCCGATGAAGACGGTCTAGCGAATCGATTGCGAACCATTCACCAATGAGCCATTTGGATTCCGTTTATCTTCACCCGGCTAGGCTTATCGCATGCTTCGCATCGTCCTGACATGGCTGGCGCTGAGCCTGCCACTGGCCGCCGAGCCGCCGCGGCAGCCGCTGCCGCTGCCGCTTCACGACGTCGTGACGATCATCGCTGCGCGCTATGAGGGACGCCTGCTCGCGGCGCGGCTCGACCCGCCCGATCCGTTCGAATATGCGCTCGGCACCGATCTCGTCCACGAGCTGACCCTGATCTCGCCGCAGCGCAACGTGATCCGCATCAGGCTGGACGCAATGACCGGGCGGGTGCTGGATGTGCGCGGGCGCGGGCTGATCGCGGCGCGGGTGCCGCCACAGACGCGAAAGGAGCGATAATGCGCTGCCTCATCATCGAGGATGACCCGACCCTGTCGGACCAGCTTGTGCAGGCGCTGCGCGATGCAGGCTTCGTGACTGACCATGCGTCGGATGGCGAAGAGGGCGAATTTCTCGGCGCGACCGAAACCTATGATGTTGCGGTGCTCGATCTTGGCCTGCCGGGATTGTCGGGGATCGAGGTGCTGGAAAGCTGGCGCGCTCAGGGCATCTCGATGCCGGTGCTGATCCTGACGGCGCGCGGCGAGTGGGCCGATAAGGTGGCCGGGTTCCGCGCCGGCGCCGATGACTATGCGGTCAAGCCGTTCCGGCTGGACGAGGTGGTGATCCGCGCTCAGACCCTTGTGCGCCGCGCGGCAGGCCATGCGCAGCCCGTGATCCCGGCGGGCGCGCTGTCGCTGGACAGCCAGCTTGGCGTCATCACCCGCGATGGAGTGCCTCTGCGGCTGACCGCCTTCGAGACCCGGATCCTGTCCTATCTGATCCATCACAAGAACCGCGTCGTCTCGCGCGCGGAATTGTCGGATCATCTCTATGATGCGCAGGCGGATCGCGATTTCAAATCCATCGAGGTGGTGATCGGGCGGCTGCGCAAGAAGATCGGAGATGGCGTGATCGAGACCCGGCGCGGCGAGGGCTATGTGCTGCGCGCGACCCGATCCGGGCAGAAGGCGGCAGAGGATTGATCGGCTGGCACTCGATCCGGGGACGGCTGTTGTGGCTGTCGGCGGCGTGGCTGACGGCGGCGCTTCTGGCCGCATATCTGGTGATCGGCGGCGTTCTGGAACGCTTCATCACCGCCCGTTTCGATGCCGAAACCGCCGCCATTGCCGATGCCCTGATCGCCGCGACTCGGGCTGACGCGCAGGGGCTGGCGCAGCTTTACGCAGTGCCCGGAGATCCGCGATTTTCGGCGCCGCTCTCGGGCTGGTACTGGCAGATCGCGGCGGATGGCAGCAGCTTCGCCAGTTCCGAGTCGCTTTATGACGGCACGCTTCCGGCCCCGGGCGAGGCGATGGGCGTCGCGGCGCAAGGCCCCGATGGCGCGACGCTGCGACTGACCGGGCGCGCCTTTACCGTTCCCGGCAGCGACGAGGCGCTGAATGTCGTCGTTACCGCCCCGCGCGCCGAAATCGACGCCGCGCTCGCCTCGGTCCGCCATCCGCTGGCGCTCACCCTGGCGCTTCTGGGGACCGGTCTGGCGGCGGCGGTGATCGTGCAGGTGACGGCGGGACTGTCATCCCTGCGCCGGATGGGCCGCGATCTGCGCTCGGTGCGCGAGGGCAAGGCGGCAACCCTGCCCCGCCCGGATGTCTCGGAGCTTCAGCCCGTCGCGGCAGAGATTAACGCTCTGCTGGCTCAGAACCGCGAGCAGTTGTCCCGGACGCGCGAGCAGATCGGCAATCTCGCCCATTCCCTGAAAACGCCGCTCATGTCGCTCCAGGGAGAGCTTGCGCCCGACGATCCCGGTCAAGCCATGATCGCCCGCATGGACCGGCAGGTGGCGTGGCATCTGAAACGCGCCCGCAGCGCCGGAGGGCGGCGGGTGCTGGGTCAGGTCACTCCGCTCGATGCGGTGCTGGACGATGTCCTGCTGGTGCTGCGCCGTCAGCTGGAAGAACGTGGGATAACGGTCATGCGCGATATTCCGGTCGGGCTGACATTGCCGGTCGAACAGGAGGATGCGCAGGAAATGATGGGCAATCTGCTGGAGAACGCCACGAGATGGGCCACGCGCCACATTTCCATCCGCGCCGAGGCCGCGCCCGGCCAGACCCGCCTGCTTATCGCCGATGACGGCCCGGGCATGGCCGATGCGGATCACGCGCGGGCCCTGTCACGCGGCACGCGGCTCGATGAACGCGGCGCGGGGGCCGGGCTGGGCCTGGCCATCGTGGCCGATCTCGCGGCGCTGAATGGCGGCGGATTGCAACTCGGTCGCGATGCGGAACTGGGCGGACTGGCGGCGCGGATCACGCTGCCGGGATAAGCGGCCTCGCCGCCCCTTGCGCATCGGCTGCGCGCGATGCCCCCTGACCGCTCAGCGTTTCGGCCCGAAACGCTCCACCCAGTCGATCAGCTTCGGCAGACTCTGCCGCCTCAGATCATAGCTGTCGAGGATCGTCTGCCGTGCCGCCGCGCGGATCGCTCCGGCCTCCGGGTCGCTGCCGGAGAGCCCGCGGATCAGCGCCTGCGCGATCCGCTCGCAGTCGAAGAACGGCACGAGCCGCCCGTTCTCGCCATCGCGGATCAGCTCTTGCACCGGCGCCGTGTCCGAAGCCACGATATAGGCCCCCGCCGCCATCGCCTCGGTCAGCGACCAGGACAGCACGAACGGATAGGTCAGATAGCAATGCACCCGCGCGAGCTGGATGACCCTCCGGTAATCGCCGTAACTGACCCGGCCCAGAAAATGCACCCGGTCGAGATCGATGCGCCCCCCGGTCTCGGCCAGCATCTTCGCCTTCCAGCTCTCGGCATCGGGCGGTTTGCGGCCATAGCTCACCCCGTCTCCGCCGATCACCACCACCTGCGCCCCGGGCCGCTCTGCCATGACCTGCGGCAGCGCGCGCATGAAGCTGTGAAAGCCGCGATAGGGTTCGAGCGAGCGAGACACATAGCTCAGCACCTCGTCACCCGCGCGCAGCACAAGCCCGCTGGGCAGGGTGAAGCGCGCCTCCGGGTCCGGGCGCATCTTGTCGGTGTCGATTCCGTCATGGATCACGGTGATCTTGCTTTGCAGCTCGGGCGGGAAGCTTTCGGCCTGATAGCGCGTCGGCGAAAGCGCCGCGTCGCATTGCAGGATGCCAAGCGCCAGATGCGCATTCCGCGCCACGCTGCTGAACCGCGCCAGAT
Organism: Paracoccus sediminicola; assembly: GCF_027912835.1. NCBI lineage: Bacteria > Pseudomonadati > Pseudomonadota > Alphaproteobacteria > Rhodobacterales > Paracoccaceae > Paracoccus > Paracoccus sediminicola. The sequence continues at coordinate 952,888 of NZ_CP115768.1, read as the reverse complement.
CGGCATCCTGCGTCGTCTCGGGGTCGAAGGCAACGTCATGCCCGCGCGTGCGATACATCAGCTCGGCATAGATCAACAGCGTCGCATCAGGCCAGATCTCGCGCAGAAACAGCGTCTCGCCCCAGCCGGAATGGCCAAAGATCACGTCGGGCACATAACCATGCCGGTCGCGCAGGGCCCGAGCGCCCCGCGCCGCCAGATAGCCGCGCTCGACGTGATCGGCATAGCTCCGCGCCAGGGACTGGCCGCAGCGCGTCTCGCCCGGGGTCTTGTATTTCACCACCCGCACCGGGCTTGGCCGCTCGTTCTTGAGATCGGTCAGCGCCAGCACCTCATGCCCGCGACGGGCGAGCGCGGGGGCGAGATGCAGGAACTGACCGGGAAAATTCTGGTGGACGAACAGGATCTTCATGACGCCTTGTCGCGGAAGGCGGCGTTCATCAGCGTTCGCGTATAATCGCTTTTCGGCGCATCAAAGATCTGCGCCGTGCTGCCCTGCTCGACGACTTCACCGGCGCGCATCACCATGATCTGATGCGACATGGCGCGCACCACCCGGAGATCGTGGCTGATGAACAGAAAGGCCAGCCCGTGATCGCGTTGCAGCCGGCGCAGCAACTCGACGATCTGAACCTGCACGGTCATGTCGAGCGCGCTTGTCGGCTCGTCCAGCACGACCACGCGCGGGCGCAGGATCATCGCCCGCGCGATCGCGATGCGCTGGCGCTGCCCGCCCGAGAACTCATGCGGATAGCGATGCATCGATTCGGGCTTCAGCCCGACCTCCGCCATGATCTCTGCAACCATCTCGCGGCGGTTGCGCCCCTTTTCGATGCCGTGAACCCCCAGCCCTTCGGCGATGATCTCTTCCACCGTCATGCGGGGCGACAGGCTTCCGAACGGGTCCTGGAACACGATCTGCATGTCCCGGCGCAAGCGGCGAAGCTGGCGCGCCTTCCAGTCGGAAATATCGTCGCCAAGATAAAGGATCGGCCCGTCGCTTTCGATCAGCCGCATGATCGCCAGCGCCAGCGTCGTCTTACCCGAACCGGATTCACCCACGATCCCCAGCGTCTCGCCCGCGCGCACCGAGAGCGAGGCGCCGTTCACCGCCTTGACGTGACCGATGGTGCGGCGCAGGAAACCGCGCTGGATCGGGAACCACACCCTGAGATCCTTGGTCTCGACCAGTGTCTCGGCCCCCTCGGGCAGGTCGAGGGCGCGTCCCTGCGGCTCGGCGGCGAGCAGTTTTCGGGTGTAGGGGTGGCGCGGATCGTCGAAGATCGCCCGGGTCGGCCCCTGCTCGACGATGACCCCGTCCTTCATCACGCAGACCCGGTCCGCAATCCGCCGCACCAGCCCGAGATCATGGCTGATGAACAGCATCGACAGCCCCTCTTCGCGCTTCAGCTCGTCCAGCAGGTCGAGGATCTGCGCCTGAATCGTCACATCCAGCGCGGTGGTCGGCTCATCCGCGATCAGAAGCTCGGGACCGTTGGCCAGCGCCATGGCGATCATCACCCGCTGACGCTGCCCGCCCGAAAGCTGATGCGGATAATCGGCAAGCCGGGTCTCGGGATCGCGGATCCCGACCCGCGTCAAAAGCTCGATGATCCGCGCCCGCACCGCCGGACCGCGCAGCCCCTGATGCAGGCGGATGCTTTCGGAAATCTGCTTCTCCAGCGTGTGCAGCGGGTTCAGCGAGAGCATCGGCTCTTGAAAGATGAAGCTGATATCGTTGCCGCGGATGCCGCGCAGCAGCTTTTCCGGGGCGCCGACCAGCTCGCGCCCCTCGTAAGAGATATGACCGTCCAGCTTCGCCGAGTCGCCCAGAAGCTGCACCGTCGACAGCGCCGTGACCGATTTGCCCGAGCCGGATTCGCCGACAAGCGCCACGGTTTCGCCGCGCCCGATCTGAAAGCTCACCCCGCGCACCGCCGGGATGACGTTTCCGTCCTGGCTGAAGCTGATCCGAAGATCGCGCACATCCAACACCACGTCATCGGGCAGCCCGCCGGGATGGACCACCATCTCATCGGCATTGGGCGGCGGCGCGGTGCCGGTCTCGTCGGCGGGCTGGTCCACCTCGTGTTCAACATCCACCGGCGGAGGCGGCATACCGGGCGCAAGATTCTCTGTCTCGATCTCGGGGGGCAGATGCGGGTCTTTGTCGTCGGGGCGCGTCATTTGAAGGTCTTTCGCGGGTCGAACGCATCGCGCACGCCTTCGAAGATGAAGACCAGAAGCGACAGCATGATGGCGAAGGTCAGAAAGGCGGTAAAGGCCAGCCAGGGCGCCTTGAGATTCTGCTTGGCGACGAGCGCCAGCTCGCCCAGGCTCGGCGCGCTCGTCGGCAGGCCATAGCCCAGGTAATCCAGCGCCGCCAGCGACGAGATGGTGCCGGTCACCACGAAGGGCAGCATGGTCAGCGTCGCCACCATCGCGTTGGGCAGGATATGACGGAACATGATCTTGCGGTCCCCCACCCCGAGGGCGCGCGCGGCGCGGACATACTCGAAATTCCGCGCCCGCAGGAACTCGGCGCGCACGACGGCCACAAGCGCGGGCCAGCCGAACAGGATCATGATGAAGACCAGAAGTCCGAAGCCGCGCCCGAAAATCGCGAACATGATGATGATGACATAAAGCACCGGGACGTTCTGCCAGATCTCGAGGATGCGCTGCATGATGATGTCGGTACGCCCCCCGAAATAGCCCTGCACCGCGCCCATCGCCACGCCGATCACCGAAGCGATCGATGTCACGATCAGCGTGAACAGCACCGAAGTGCGGAATCCATAGATCGTCCGCGCCGCGACATCGCGCGAGGTCGCGTCGGTGCCCAGCCAATGATCGCCGTCGGGCGCGCTCGGCGCCGGACCGACATTGTTGGTCGTGCGGTAGTGATAGGGAATGATCGGCCAGATCATCCAGCCTTTCTCGTCTTCGGAGATCTGCGCGCTGCCATCCTCGACCGCGGCGATGAAGCCTTCGGGATCGTCCCAGCAATCCTCGCGCCCGCCCGACACGATCAGGCATTGCACCGCCGGATCGGTATAGACCGCCTCGGTTGCGAACTCGCCGCCGAATTCGGTCTCAGGGTAGAAGCGATAGATCGGGAAATGCAGCTCGCCGCGATAAGAGGCGATGATCGGCTTGTCATTGGCGATCAGCTCGGCAAAGAGCGACAGCCCGAACAGGATCGAGAACAGGATCAGCGACCAGAAGGCCCGCTTGTTCGACCGGAAATTGCGCCAGCGGCGGCGGTTGAGCTCGGACATCGCCATCAGCCGGCCCTCTTCTCGAAATCGATCCGGGGATCGACGATCACATACATCAGGTCAGAGATCAGCCCGATCACCAGCCCGAGCAGCCCGAAGATGTAAAGCGTTCCGAAAACCAGCGGATAGTCGCGCTGCACCACCGCCTCGAAGCCCAGACGGCCAAGCCCGTCCAGCGAGAAAATCGTCTCGATCAGGATCGAGGCGCCGAACAGGATCGCCAGCAGCATCCCCGGAAACCCCGCGATGATGATCAGCATCGCGTTGCGGAACACGTGACCATACAGCACACGCCGCTCGGTCAGCCCCTTGGCGCGGGCGGTCATCACATATTGCTTGTTGATCTCGTCGAGAAAGCTGTTCTTGGTGAGCAGGGTCAGCGTCGCAAAGCCCGAAATCGACATCGAAATCACCGGCAGCGCGATATGCCAGAGATAGTCCTTGATTTTGCCGAACAGCGACAACGTCTCGAAATCGTTGCTGGTCAGGCCCCGCAGCGGAAAGATCTTCCAATAGGTGCCGCCCGCAAACAGCGTGATCAGCACCACGGCGAACAGAAAGGCCGGGATCGCATAGGCCACCACGATCGCGCTGGAGGTCCAGGTGTCGAAAGGGGTGCCGTCGCGCACCGCCTTGCGGATGCCGAGCGGGATCGAGATCAGATAGGCCAGCAGCGTCGACCACAGCCCGAGCGTGATCGAGACCGGCAATGTGCGCAGCACCTCATCGACCACCCCGGCCGAACGGAACCAGCTCTCGCCGAAATCGAAGGTCAGGTAATTCACCAGCATCATGCCGAAGCGGCGGGCCGCGCCGACCTGTTCCTTCCGGCATTGCTCGGCCTCCAGGCTAGGCTCTCCGGTAAAATCGTCCTCGCAAACGATTTCGGCAAAGCCCATCTGCAATTCCAGCTCATCGAGAAGCTCGGGCGGCAGGCCCTGCGCGCCGGCATATTCGATGCCGCCGCCCCCGCCGCCGCTGCTGTCGGCGATATTTGCGAAACTGTCGCCCTCGCCCTGAACCCGCGCGATCACCTGCTCGATCGGACCGCCCGGCACGAACTGGATCAGGGCGAAATTCACCAGCATGATCCCGATCAGCGTCGGAATGATCAGCATCAAGCGCCGAAGGATATAGGCTGCCATGCCCCTTTGCCCGCTTTTTTTCCCGGCCGGTTAACATCGCAATGCCCCGGCCTTGTTTCCGTGTTCCAGCCTTGTCCGCCGGATCGGCCCAAAAATCAAGCCGTCACGCCATGGATGGCGGCGCTCAGCGCAGGATGCCCGCCTCGCGCAGCCGCGCCGCGCCTTCCTCGTCGAACCAGGCAAAGTCGAAATACCACGGGCTGCTGATGGTGTTCGACAGGTAGGGCGGCAGATCGTCGGGATAATCATACTGGTCGTAATAGGCCAGCCTGATATCTCCGCTATACCAGTTCGGCACCCAGGGCCGGATCGCGCGCAGCACCCGGTCGAGCGCGCGGGTGGCGGTGGTCATCTCGTCCTCGGTCTCGGCTGCGACCGCCGCGCCGATCAGGCTGTCCACCGCCGGGTTCGAGATCCCGGCGGCGTTGAAGACGTCATCCACCCCCTGCGAGCCAAAGATCTGATACAGCCCGTCACTCGCGATCAGCCCTGTCAGCGCATGGGTCACCATGATATCGTAATCGAATTCGTAACGCCGGTTCTCGTATTCGCTGCCATCCACCTTGGCCATGGTCGCGTCCACGCCGAGCGCGCGAAGATTTTCGATGAACGGGTTGATAATGCGATCGAATGTCTGAGAATCGTTCAGGAATTCGACGCTTAGCACCTCGCCATCCGCGTTGCGCCTCATGCCATCGCTGCCGGCCTGCCATCCCGCCTCATCCAGCAGACGCGCGGCGGCGCGCAGATTGCCGCGATCAAGCTGGCGTGCGCCGCTTTCGGGCGCCGTGACGACCTCGTCGGTCAGCACCCCGTCCGGCAAATCCGCCGCCAGCGGTTCCAGCAAGGCAAGCTCTGCCTCGCCCGGTTTACCTGTTGCCTCCAGATCACTGTTTTCCCAGAAGGAATCCGTTCTGGTGTATTGGTCATAGAACAGCGTCGCATTCGACCATTCGAAGTTGAACATCAGCCCGAGCGCTTCTCGGACGCGCACATCCTGGAACTTCTCGCGCCGCATATTGATAAAGAAACCCTGCGCCGCGGCCTTGTCACCATTGGGGACGGCGGTCTTGACGACATAGCCGTTCTCGATGGCCGGGAAATCATAGCCCGTCGCCCATTGGCTGGCCGAGCTTTCCTGCCGGAAACTGTATTCGCCCGCCTTGAAACCTTCGAAAGCCGCCTCGTTATCGCCGAAATATTCGATGCGGATCGTGTCGAAATTATGCCGCCCGCGATTGATCGGCAGATCCCGGCCCCAGTAATCCGGATTGCGCTTCCAGATCGATTGCCGCCCCATATCTGCGCTGCCGAACATATAGGGCCCCGAACCGATATAGGGCGTCGCGGTGCTGTCGCTCAGCGTCCGGCCGTTTTCCTCGAAATCCTTCTTGGAGAACACAGGCAGCCCGCCCGCCGTCTGCACCACGTCGCGGCGCGGATAACCCTCGACGAAATCGAAACGGATCCGGCGCTCGTCGAGGATCTCGGCCCCGGCGATGGATTGCGCAATCACCCGGCGGAACGAGGACAGCCCGTCATCGCGCAGAGCCTCATAGGTAAAAAGCACATCTTCCGCGGTCACCGGGGTGCCATCCGAGAAGCTGGCCTCGTCGCGCAGATTGAAGATCGCCCAGTCGCGGCTCTCGGGATATTCGACCGTCTCGCAGAGCAGGCAATAGGCAGAGCCGACCTCGTCCATCGTGCCGGTCATCAGCGATTCATGCATCACCGTCGACAGCGCGTCGCTGCGTCCCTTGACCGTATAGGGGTTGAAGCTGTCAAAGCTGGCCGCCAGCGCGATCGAGATCTCTCCGCCCTTGGGCGCGTCGGGATTCACATAGCCGAGATGCTCGAAATCTTCGGGCAGCGCCGGGGGGCCGAACACGCCGATGCCATGCGCGACGGTGACGTTTTCCCCTTCACCTGCCTCGGGTGGCGCTGCCGTGGGCTGCGCCTCGCCGGCACCGGCCTCGGCCTCGGGCGGCGCTTCGGCGCCGTCACTCTCCTGAGCAGAGAGCGGCGCGGCGATCAGCGAAAGCGGCAGGATCAGGGCGGCGAGGCGAGCATATCCGGGCATGGCATTCCTGTGCGTTGTCCTGCCCGTCACGCTACGCCGCCCGCCGCATTCGGATCAATCCGCGATTTCGTGAACGACCCGGCTTCGCCGCCGCGCGCAACGAAAAACGCCCGGCCAGAGGGACCGGGCGTC